>CAYMYS010000207.1:0-2506 GCA_964394725.1 uncultured Syntrophaceae bacterium | reverse complement strand
CTCAGCCGCCATGAGTAATCTCCACGTTCAGCAACATCAGCTTTTCCCTTACGAGCGCAACCGGGACAGAGACATAAACACCCCCAAACTCATCTGAGTCTACGAAGATGTGCATATCCTTCCTGTCGTGTGAAAACTCGATTTCATCGGGGTCCTTCAGTTCATACCATTTACCCATTATCTTCACCTCCCGGGGCATCCTGCACCTTCTCAAGCCACGCTCCGCACTTTCCACAGCGAAGCCAAACCTCCTGAACTGCGGCTGGATGATCGCAGGTATCTTTGGTCTGTCGACCCATAGCCTCCCTAATCTCATCTTCAAGAGCCCCTGAGGGTAGCATCGCCGCCCTGTTAAACCACTCCGCTACCACCGCCTCATCCTGATCAGAGCATAACGGAGTGATCATTACCAGCTTACGGATAGGCACCGGGCGCTCACGTATCAAATGCCCGAAGATACGAGCCGCCGAAGCGTACCTCTCAAGCTCCCGGCGCTGGACCCCGATATCAACCTCACGTAAGAAATCGTTCGCGTTTCTGATATGATCTCCGGCGTATTTGTATAGCTTATTCTTGACGATGAACGACCACAGCATCCCGAGTTTAAGCCACGCTACATCCTTGACCTTGGACTGCGTGACAATACTCTCAATTACCCCATGAACCATGGTTCCCCGCTGTTCTTGAGTAAGAGCCTTCATGCTGACTAAAGCACCTGTAAGGATGAGCTCTTCAAGGTTCTCCGCTGAGTAACCTGAACGCACTTCCCCAGCACCCTCTACCAAAACGCCATCAACTCTGTGTCCGGGCATGTTACTCACCTCCCTCTGTCGCAGGCGCCGCTGTCCGAGTACGTCGCTTTACGACCTTTTTAACGCCAGCCGTTTCGACTCTGAACTCCACGCCCCGGACCTTATAACCACCAGCCGCGAACACCTTGAGCGTATCATTGATTTTTCTCTTCACCACGCCTATGTCCTCACCTGCCAGAAACGCCATCGGAATTTCCTTTATTCTCCTTGCCATGATTACTTCCTCCTCTTGATTCACCGGATTGTGCCGGTTCACTTTGCGACACGCGTGACGCATTTCTACCAGCCGAGCACCATCCTACCGTAGATACCGATAAGCAAGGCTTCGGCCTTATTATGATCTTTCACCAGAGGGAATTTCACACCCGAATAGACCTCTTCAGCCCTCTTTCTGGATGCGGTCTTATCCATACCCACTTCCGAGAGCATGACCTTCTTCCAAGCCTGCGGAGTAACCTCTGTGTATGGAAAGAACTCACTTTGTGACACGAGTAGCCCGATGAGGATACCATACCCTTTCATATAACCACCTGTTGAGGCTACGCCCTGCTTCTTCCCGAACCGTGCCATAGGCTGAGCCTTCTCGATGAACACATGATCTGCCTCAAAGGTTAAAATGATTTCAAGTACGCCTAGGGGATCAACCTCATTTTTCCCGGTCTTTATTTTGACCAACGGCATATCCCACATATCGATCTTCTCAATCAATCCGTCCTTAATCACGATACCAGCAAACGCTCCGGTCACACCCGGATCAATCCCTAATATTCTGTATTCCATGACCTGTCACCTCTCCCCATCCACCATGATACATTCTTTTACAATACATTGAGTCGAACTGCCTACCTTTAGAATCCACATAAATCCTAATCGGTGCCATTGAATGATGGTCGTCTACCTGATGAAACGAGTCACCACACCACTGACACTGATAAGCTACTCTACAGTTCTGGTCAGCCATTCTTCAGGGCCTCCCGTGAGAGTATGAACTTTATCGTCGAATCCCAGTCCCTCTTTTCGTCTCTGATTTCGAACCCAAGGAAGTTGCTAATATCATCTGGAAACCCCCACTCATCATCGAAGGTCATCATCTTGACCTCTGGTCCGTCCATCGTGCACTCCGTATCATCGCACAAAGCATACAGGTTGCACTCCTGTCGATAGACCTTATCCCGCTCCTCAGGAGCATAAAAACACGCTACTGTCTTCACCGGTGCCGCCATTATCTGTTTAATCTTATACATACCCACCTCCTCACTTGTCCTTTAGACTGAATATCTTAAAAAACATAATCACGAACCACTTCGGTAAGTAACTATGCGCCGCCATTAGCATCATCTTTAATCGGATCAAGTTCGATCTCCTTCTGGATACGGTGATTATCCTTACCATCTGAGAAATACCCAAACACCACACTTGAATGAACACCCTGTTTCTTAGCCAGCCGCCTGCACATGACAGTCTTTGCCTGCTTCTCACTGTACGCCCAAGCGAACTCTTTACACTGTTGAAAATGATATACGAAGATTCCCTTATAGAGCGTCTTATCTCTCATCCCATCACCCTTCCTTCTCCATATTCTCAACGGTCATAACTTCCCCAGCTTCAACCATCTCTCTGTATCGCTCTCTATGTGTATCACAAACTCTCAAGATTGTCTTGTCTGGATCATAGCAGTTATAGACGCATCCACA
>CAYMYS010000206.1:0-2517 GCA_964394725.1 uncultured Syntrophaceae bacterium | reverse complement strand
TCCATCTTGACCCCTTTGATTCAAATCATGTATTACTGGTAACATTCCCAACGGGACAAATGTTACATCATGCTTTCCTCATCCGAAAAAACACCCATTGGGATCTGTATCTATCTCTGCGATCAACTCTGCAAGATCTCGTGATGACTTAAGTGGGCCGTAGGCATGCCATTTACCATTGGCCCTGTGCCAGTAGAGCTTCCAGATATTCTGGCTCCTTACGAAGGTAAGTTTTGCGCAGGGCCTCCCGGTTTTTTCGTCCGACTTATCCCAACGTGGGCGAATTTCATACAGGATTACGTCATGATTTTCGATGGTATATTTATATCGCAGTTTGTCTCTGATAGACTCGGGTGCTCTCAGTGTGCATAGCGTACCAACAAAGTTGTTTATCTTGTGTATTTCTATTTCTGCAAATGACATAACGTATTCTCTGCCTTCATAGCATCTAAATTGAAAAACCCCGCTCTCACTGTGGAAGGAACGGGTTTATGTTTTGATTATTGAACATGTGATGAACCTTTCTTTCGTCAAGGTGCCACAGCCTGTGTCCCTTTTAAACAATAGGGCCTATGTTCTCACAGGCGCAGTTCCAAATGTAAAAAAGGGCGCAATCCCTTGTATTCTCCCCCCAGGCCATCGCTTTGTCAAAGTATTGCTTTCTATTTATACCAGCTCAGGGTGTTTTTCTTTCAGCCACTTCATAACATCTTTCTTTAATTCTCCGGCAAACTCAATCAGCTCGTTTGCATCTCTTTCAGTAACACCCCCGACATAATCATATTCAACGATGTTTCTCTTGTTTCTGCATGTGTCGAGGTATTTGACATCTTTTTCTCTTTCTTTGCCAAGGATTACAGAAAGTGCCTGTATCGTTCTATAATGCTGGAGTGTCCTTTCCGGCCGGAATCCTTCTGCATACAGGAGTATGGTGCAAAGTTTTAACGCGGCATTATATGCGATGCCGAATCGCCAATCCGTTGAAATATCACTTTCGGCATCTTCCATATCTCTATTGACAATCTGGAGCAGATTTTCTATCTCTACCCTGCTGGTTTTATGCGCACGTAACCAGCCGTGCTCAAGCCATTGCTGCAAACCCATTTTCGTTTCCTATGACGAAAAGCTTTGGTTTCTTAAGGATATTTGCAATAAAGTGATCGTCTCTTCCCTTGCGTTTTATAAATTCTTCACTACTCATGACATGGGGATTAATTTCTCTCCCTATTGCCTCGGATAGGCCGGAAAGCAGGGCAGTTAATTCCCGCAATCCAAGGGTTCCGATCACCATAAGATCTATGTCACTTTGTGTCTTTTCCTCCTGACGCGCAATCGAACCGAAGACAAAAGCACATTCGATATCGGGAGACCGTTCCAGTGCTTCCTGTATGATATCCACAAGTCCGATGGTTTTTAATACGATGTTTCGGATTTCAGGATAGAGCGGATGTTCTCTGTTGGCTTGATAATAAAGGCGGTTTCCGTCCCTGTTTTTCTTGATCAGCTCCAGACGATACAGCTTTTTCAGCTCCTGCTGCACTGTGCCCGTCGTAAATCCTGAACGCCTTTCTATTTCGCGCATGTGCAGGGCATCGTCACGGGTGCCGAAGAGTATCCGGAAGATTTCCGCCCTTATCTTTGATGAAAGTATTTCAGCGAGTATATTCATACTGTATGCCTGTACCATACAATTGTATGGTTATTCCATACAATTTACGCTTTCCTCACCCGAAAAAACACCCATTGGGATCTCTATCTATCTCTGCGATCAAGTCAGCAAGATCTCGCGACGATTTAAGTGGGCCGTAGGCGTGCCACTTCATATCGGCCCTGTGCCAGAATAGCTTCCAGATATTCTGGGTCCGTACGAAGGTGAGTTTTGCGCAGGGCATACGGGTGTGTTCATCCGGTTTGTCCCATCTCGGGCGAACTTCATAGATGATTACGTCATGATTCTCGATTGTATGTTCATATCGCAATTGGTCTCTGATGGATTCGGGCGACCTCTTGTCACATAAGGCATCCACAAATTTGTTTATCTTGTGTATTTCTATTTCTGCAAATGACATAATTTCTTTTCTTCCTTCCTGGCATGGGCATAAAAAAACCCGTCTCAATGTTTGAAAAACGGGGTGTTGTGGTCAATGCATAAAGCTCCTTTTATAAATCTCTGTCAGATTAATAAAATGTCGGCATATTAGAACGCTAACTGAACTGCGGCAAGAATACTATCTTAAAAATTCTTGGTCAAGAACTATTTGAAAATCAAGTAATTATGGCCTCTGTGTGATTCCAGGAACAGAATGACTCTATCCAAATTAAAAAGGCTATAATAGTGATATTATCACCCGATTCACTTTGTCCTCCTCCCGCAAGGCGTCAAGATCTTGTTCGATTAATTTTTCAGGCTTCTTTGATATGGCGGTGCGCTCATAAAGCATGCCCCGGATTTTAGATTTGAGAGTGCAGTTTCTCCAGCGCCCAGGTCTGAGATTTGTTCAATTTGTGCTGAATGGA
>CAYMYS010000205.1:0-2544 GCA_964394725.1 uncultured Syntrophaceae bacterium | reverse complement strand
AAAAAATATCAGACAGAATTACCGGAATTGATAAAAGAGAACTCGGAAAAAAGAATAAGACGGATAACCTATTATCCGGGGAAAAAGGAATGGACAGAGGAAGAGGTGTACCCGGATGTTTCGGAAGAAGAAGCGTTTAAAAATGTGTCTGAATACTTTGAAAGAAAAGCGAAGGAATGCAGAGGGGAAAAAGAGCCGGAACACAAAAAGAGGGAAACAAATTACAAGGCAATTCTAGCAAAGTGCGGAGAAAAGACATTCATCAAGACAGTCATAAACAAGAAATGTCTTTCAATGATAGTTCCCATTCGATTTGAGTTGATGAAGGCTCTTATAAATCCCGTTTACGAAAAGGGGAAAGGCTACGTCTGTGAAATCTCAAAAGAAGCAATTGAATTGCTTGAGGTGAACGCAGAGCGGGTAATGTGTTCACGGGAAGAATATATCAGCCTCTTTGATGAAGATGAGGCATCAGAGGAACCACTGAGCGCCGGGGGTGAAAATAATTGAAAATACCCCTGGAACATGCTACCTCCTTCTTTAAAGGAGGTGAAATCTGTATGCTTGGTGGAATCTATTCTGACCAAAAGTGTCCATTATGCGGGGGTAAGTTCGTCCATGACGGGAAAAAAGGATTGTTTTGCATAAAACACCCAAAGATAGCGGCAACAAAATTTTCAGTACGGTTCAAGGGCGTACATAACAGATTTGACAATTATGATGAAGCGCATCAGTGCCTTGAAGGTCTCCGGTTCAAGTATCGTGAAGGCTCTTTTGATGTCCGGGATTACAAAAAGGATAACCCGTTAGGCTTTGAAACACTGATAAACAAATGGCTTGAGGTAAAAAAAGAAACAGTAAAACCCAAAAGTTATAACAACCTAAAAAACTATGCCGTCCGGTCAATCGCTTATTACGGAAACAAAAACATAAAAGAGATTGGCTACGCTGAACTTGAAGATTTTCTTTTATCACAAAACGTATCCGACAAAACCAGAGCAAATATGAAATCGGGGCTCCATGATTTTTGGAACTGGCTTGTAAAGAGAAGGATTCTCAAAATTTGGCAAATGCCTGAATTCCCTAAATGCGGGTTTGAACTTGGGTATAGAAAAGTCATCGACAAAGATACGCAATGGAACATTTTAGAGGAAATAAAGAAAATATCTTTGCATATCAACCCGAAGATACATCTAGGCATAAAGTGGCTCTGTACTTACATATCTGTAAGGCCCGGAGAAATGGTAAAGCTCAAAGAAGGAGACATTGATCTTGGGAATGGCTATCTTTTATTCCCGCACCCGAAGGAAAAGAGACCAAAAGCAGTTCCGATTCTTGATGAAGATATTGAGATATTGAAGTCATATCCTTCAGCAATCCCGTCAATCAGTTTCTTCAGGCATGTTGGAGGGATTCAGGGAGTGCTTGAAGGTGAACCATTCGGAGAAAAATATTTTTATAAATGGTGGGTCAAGGCATGTAACAATCTTGGGATTAAGGGCGTTGATCTATACGGCGGAACTCGCCACAGTTCGGCACGAGCATTGAGAAAGTACAGAACACCGGAAGAGATAAAAAGGGCCACTATGCACAGCACCAATAAAGCGTTCGAGAGATACTTTCAGATCGAAGCTGAAGATCTCAGAGAGGTTTACCAAGACTCAACGCCTGGTAAAAAACTGGTAAAGAATTCAGGCCAGTCAAAACCAGCTAAGATACTGAAATTAAAGAACTAAATTGGTGGAGGCGGCGGGAGTCGAACCCGCGTCCGAAAATATTCCACTGCAGCTTCTACGTACGTATCCTTTGATTTGCATTCGCTCCTGAAAACTCCCAAAGGAAGGATTGATCAGTTACTATCCCGGTTAGTTTTCGCCTTGTTCCCTTCGGGAGTAAGAACTCGGCTATCCTGCCTAGTCGACGCCCAAATCTGACCTTGCAGGCACGGTCAGGAGGACGTTAGCCGCCTAAGCGGCTAAGGCGTAATCGTTATTATCTGCGATTATATGTTTCCTACCTATTTAACGAGGCCTGTAGGAACCTCGGTACGCTTCTACAGCTTCAACTATCCCCGTCGAAACCGTGACGCCCCCAATAATCCGTGAGCATTTATAATATATGCCCTTTCACGCCCTTAGTCAAGCACGAAACATGGCAATACCTCTTGTGTTCCGCCTCTTCGCATAGGATCTTCCCGCCTTCATCGTCTATGACAATCAGCGGGAGATCATCTACCCAGTGAATTACTCCGGCCGTTTCCCGTCCATAGCCATTTGAATGAGTTGCACGGTATGGATGGTCTTGACATTATCTTTGGTCAGGTGGGCACCTATAGTAATACTGCATCCGGGACAACCTGTAGCCACAAGCTCGGCACCCGTCTCGAGCGCATTCTTCACCTTGCGATTTGTTATACGCTCGGACATCTCGCCGTACTCTATCTGATATTCCCCACCGCCACCGCAACACCTGTCCGCCTCCTCCATTTCAACAAACTCAATATTGGGAAGGAGTTTCAACAGGTGGCGCGGCTGCACACCAACA
>CAYMYS010000204.1:0-2599 GCA_964394725.1 uncultured Syntrophaceae bacterium | reverse complement strand
AACTATAACCACAGGACATTTTTTGTTTCCAAGAACTGTATATTTGCTCTGTTTATGAAATGTAGTATGGGAATAATCTGGATCATTTTTGAATGATTTATAAATTTCTTCAAGAGCCACATCTTTCTCTTCTTTATTGATTGCACCAAGTTCTTTAAGGTTAACGAGTTCTAAAGTGCTAGTATCAAAGGTCTTTAATGTTAAAATTGTTTCATCACTATTTTCACTATCCTTATACCATTCGCTAGAGGCATTAATATAAAACTCTTTCCACTGAAACGGCTTATCATCTATGGCAACAAGATCAACCTCTGCAAACGGATCAATATCGATAAGCTCATCTTTATGATTTTTTTCTTTTACTTCAGACACAGGAGACAATGCTGGACTCGATTTGGCTATACTTGTTTTCGGAGGAGCTTTATTATCATGTACAGTATAGGTCAAATTCATAGAAGTAGGTTCATCTGTCGTATCAGTAGCAAAGTTATTGGGATCTGTTACTTTCAATGTATGAAAAAATGGCGTAATGTACATATCCAGAACATTTTGAATTTCTTTAGGTTCAAGACCATTAAAAAGTTTTCCACATAAACTGATATAGATATGCATAGGGAAGAAATCACTATTTTTATCATTAGGATCAACAAAATACACTTCATCCCTAAAAGACAAATAAACCCATCCGCCTTTACCCCAGGATGCAGTAATATCCACATAATATGCTATAACTTCATGTCCATTGATTTTACCCGAACCAATTTGAGATATTTTATACGAAACATCAGATAAGTCCTTTTTCACTATTTCATCAATCGTTTTTTTAGAAGAAACTTCAACACTTAAATAAACTTCCTTTTCTTTAGCTCCCGGGAAAAATCCTTTATAATTAGAATACCCAAATTGATGAGCATTGAATTTATACCGCTGTCCTCTGGCTATCCAATCGGTACCTATTTCCCATGAGAGTCCAAAATGTTCAATAGTCACCTTACCCAAATCATTTTTTGACACAACCAACTGACCAGGTTTCTTCCCTTCCTTATAGCTAGCCAATGCACCATATTTTGAATAAACATATAAAGTGTCATCAAACATCAAGTCATACCACCCTTTAGTTGCGGTGGGTAGCAGTCTTACATCTTTTGCTGGTATTGCAGGTGTTAGCCATCTCCATCTTCCAAATTCTAATTGTTTTGGATCCTTCCTCATGACAGACATGTAACAAACTCCATCATTTCTTTTTTGACAATGATAATCGCTCGTAAGAATAAGCTCCTTAATTCCATCACCATTCAAATCTATTTTTGCTATTTTATATATAGTATTTTTAGATGCACCATAGAACTTTTTAAATACAGCAATTGCACCATCTGCTCCGCCTACATTTATTTGCTTCAACTGAAGGACTTTACCTTCACTCCCAAAACTATAATTTCCCAACAGTAGTATAAAAACCACTCCAAAGATAAACTGTTTCATCTTTCTTCTCCTCACATTTGCTATTTTATTCTATTAAGGTAACTATTCAGGTACCCTTTCGGCAGAGCTATCGGATGACGGATAGCCTGCTATTAGGAGGGTAAGTGATTGTCGACTGTGGGTAAGGTTAATAAGAAATCAGCAAAAATACAAGGAGGAAACACTACTGATAATTTTTAATGGAATAGATGAATTTAGTGACTATTACAGGGGACGGGAATAAATGGTCTCCCCATGAAAGCATTGTGGATGGATTCAATAACATTCTCGGAGTTTTTACGGACAGTTGAGATGTAACTTCGAATCCAGCAAAAAACATTGGCTCCATTTGTGCTGCGAAAAGTTCCGGAGATCTTCTGCTGCGTTTTCATCATGCGCAGATCACGTTCGGCCAGGTTATTATCAAAAGGCACCGTGAAGTCATACATAAAGGCCAGTATCTCTTTCTTATAATCGCGGAACCGGTTAAGCAAATTTATAGCTTTGGATTTTTTAGGTCGACCTCTCTTTTTCTTGGTGATCAATTTTTTCTCGGGCATCGGAGAAAATCAGGGTCAAACCCCGAATATTGACAGATAAGCACGGGTGTTGTAAGTTGGGGTTATGTCCAGATCATTAAGAATACAATATCCGGGGGCTTGGTATCACGTTGCCTGTCGGGGGAACCAAAGGTTAAATATATTCGGTGACGACCAGGACCGGAAGAGGTTTCTTAAGGCACTAAAAAAGATTGCCAAAGTATTCAACGTGGAAGTGCATTGCTACGTTTTAATGAGCAATCACATTTTTTATTGAGGACCCCGGAGGCGAATCTGGGTCGGTTTCCGTCTAAAGCCGGATCTCCGACATGCAGCGCGTCAACACGGCCTACATCATCTATTACAACCTGCGCCATCACCGGAGCGGACATCTCTACCAGGGACGCTATAAGGCCAAGAAACTATATCTGGGAGTTAATCAGGGCTATCAAGGGACTATTGGTCCCTTGTCGAAGTTGTATTCTGGGCAATTTTCAGGCAATTTTCGTGCTTATCTGTCAAGAATCGACGGGCTGTTGCCTAAATGCATATTCCGGTGAAAGTAGCCGGGTAATCCGGACCAAAGTAGCCGGGCATTC
>CAYMYS010000203.1:0-2613 GCA_964394725.1 uncultured Syntrophaceae bacterium | reverse complement strand
GAGGTGACTGCGTAACCTCACTGATAATATCCTCCGTCGCCAGTTCGATGGAATTACACCCCAGATAATTCTTCAGTTTTATCTCGTTGATCTCTTCATCACCCCGTATGAGGGCGGCAACGGGTTTACCGTCACAGAGGAATATGAGCGTCTTGATTACACTCCCGGGTTGTACATCGAGGAACCGGCACACTTCGTCAATGGTTTTTACATCGGGTGTGTAGACCTCTTCCGTTGACATTAATGCCGAATCATCAACGGGCACCTTTTCCGGCCTGGGCACTTCCGCCTTTTCCAGATTTGCCGCATATGAACAGGATGTGCAGAAAACCATAGCATCCTCACCGGTTGCGGCTGTAACCATGAATTCATGGGAATAACTGCCGCCGATGGAACCGCTATCGGCCTCAACGGCCCTGAAATGAAATCCACAGCGTTGAAAAATTCTATTATAGGCATCGAACATCTTCCGATAGCTCTCTTCGGCACCCTCTTCATCTATGTCGAAACTGTAGGCGTCTTTCATTCCAAATTCACGAGAACGCATGACACCAAATCGCGGCCGTATCTCATCACGAAATTTTGTCTGGATCTGGTAGAGATTTTTCGGCAGTTGCCGGTAGGTCTGTATCTCATCACGTACCAGAGACGTTATCACCTCTTCGTGGGTCGGTCCTATACAGTAATCCCTGTTATGCCTGTCTCTCAGTCGCAGGAGTTCCTTCCCATATATATTCCAGCGCCCAGATTCCTTCCAGAGTTCAGCCGGTTGTACGGCGGGGAGAAAGACCTCCTGGGCGCCCGCCCGGTTCATCTCTTCGCGGACTATGTTCTCAACCTTTCTGATTGCGCGGTATCCCAGGGGAAGATAGGAATATATTCCACCTGCCAGTTTCCGTATCATTCCTGCTCGCACCATGAGCTGATGGCTTACAACTTCCGCGTCCGAAGGGGTCTCCTTTACAGTCGGTAAAAACATCTCTGAATATCGCATTATTTTTCTCTATATCTCCTGTCTTCTCATTTTCTTCATAAGGAATCGTTGATGCACCAGTAAAAAGTCACATTGCCCCTCCCTGACGGAGGGGATTAAGGGGAGGGGGAGTAATTTCGACTTTTTACCAGTCCCACAATATTTGACATATGTAAAAACGTCGGGCATCATTAATACGCTTGTAAAAATTTAAAATTTGGCACTATGTCATTCTATCGATCTCTTCCATCAGTGCATCGACAAATTCGGCTTCCTTGATCTTTCTGACAACCTTGCCCTTTTTGAAGAGCAACCCCATATGCCTGCCCCCCGCAATGCCCACATCGGCTTCGGCTGCCTCTCCCGGACCATTGACGACACACCCCATAATGGCCACCTTCATGTATTGTTTCATCCCCGCCAGCCTCTTTTCCACCTCCTCGGTAAGACCAAAGAGGTCAATCTCGCAGCGGCCGCATGTGGGACACGATATGATATCGGGGCCTACTTTTCTTATATCGAGAGCCCGCAGTATCCCGTAGGCAACATCTATCTCCGATACAGGATCTCCCGTAATGGAAACCCTGATGGTATCCCCTATTCCGTCATAGAGGAGTATGCCCAAGCCGATGGAAGATTTAATGGCGGAACGCAGGAGGCTGCCCGCCTCGGTAACGCCAAGATGGAGGGGACAATCAGTCTTTTCCGAAATAGCGCGGCAGGCCTCTATCGTTGTGGCTACATCGGACGATTTTAATGATAATTTAAAGGACTGGAAATCCAACCCTTCAAAGAGTTCTATATTTCTCAGGGCGCTCTCTACCAGCGCAGACGCCGTGGGACCTCCATGTTTTTCGAGTATATCCTTTTCGAGAGAGCCGGCATTGACGCCTATCCTGATGGCGGCGTCTCTTTCCCTGGCAATGAGGACTACATCCCTTATCTTTTCCCTGTCCATGTTTCCCGGATTTATCCTGATTGCATCGGCGCCCTGTTTCATCGACTCCATGGCAAGGCGGTAGTCAAAATGGATGTCCGCTATGAGGGGAAGATTAATCCTCCCTTTAATATGGGACAATGTCGTGGCAGCCGCCATATCGGGTACGGCAACCCTCACAATTTCGCATCCGGCATCTTCCAGTTCTTTTATTTGACGCACCGTCGCTTCAACATCCCTGGTATCAGTGCATGTCATTGACTGAACGACGACGGGCGCGTCACCTCCTATTTTCACAGAACCGATCTGTATCTGCCGCGTTTTTTTTCTCACCAGCACTCCTAATTTGTCAACGGATTTTTCTTATTTCATATAGCACGAAGGCCACGGTGCATCAAGGAAAAGTAAAAAAACAGCTGTCATGCATGGTGCTCTCTGTGTCCATTACAACAAAGGTCATCAACGCTTTTATCCCTTGACAGAGGTGCATTAATGGGACCGAGAGAGAAACTCGAGGACAATCCTGTTGAATTCCTGGGGCCGTTCCAGATTTACTACGTGACCGCATGAATCAAAAACATGCAGGTTGGAACATGGCAGTGTGTCCTTGGCGAATCGGGCATGTGTGACGGGAAGTACACGATCCTCTTTTCCCCAGAGGATGAGTGCAGGCTGAGTTATCCTATGCAGATTTGCCGTGATG
>CAYMYS010000202.1:0-2634 GCA_964394725.1 uncultured Syntrophaceae bacterium | reverse complement strand
AGTTCAACATCACTCCAGAAGTCGAGGATCTGGAGCATTATTCTACCAGAACCGGATTGAAGACGCTGGATTACACTGTTCTGCTTTCGTCCAAAGCCAGCCTTTCGTTGACGATTGAGAACATCAATCAGCGTAACATGAAGTGGTTCCTGATGGGCGAGCAGACCGCATATACCAACCCAACCGTGGCGGGTATTACGGATATCGCAATCGTCGCCGCTGGCGACATCGTTCTTGGTACTTATGTTAATCTCACCAAGGCCGATGGGTCGAGGTGCTACGACATCGACGCAACCAAGCTTACGGTCAAGACCACTACGTCTCCTACTCCGGTAGAGTTGGTCAAAGATACTGACTATTCCGTCAGCGCTGTGGAGGGACAAATCTTTTTGCTGTCCACATCCACCAAACTGGCAACGGCTATTGCTGCTACCGAGGGGCTTACCGCCACACTGACCGCAGATACTACCTGCATAGCTTCGATGTACAAGGTCGATGCCTTTACGGCAAATGACCGCAAGTTCAAGGTTCAGTTTATTGCCGACGATCCCAAGGATAACTCCAAGACGGAATACCTGTTCTTCAGTGTCGCGCTTCGCCCCAATGGCGATTACTCGCTGATTGGCGACGAGCTTAAAACGCTCGCATTCACAGGCAAGGCAGAAGTGCCAGACGGCGAAACCTCCATCTGTGACATTACCGCTATTGCCGAGGTGTAATCGTAACCAAGCAACAAGCAAGCCCGTCTCTTTTTTAGAGGCGGGCTTTTTGCTTTATGGTGTAGACGGTCTATAGTATTCAAGGTCTGTATAACCAAAAAAGGAAAAAGACAATGAACGCATTCAAAAGACTCGCCTCAAAGCCAGTGAAGACAATCAAGATTGACGAAGAGGATGTAAATGTCTACCGGCTGACCGGATCAACTATCCTGTCTGCCGCAGGCATGGCCAAGAAAGCCGCCAGACATGTGGCGACATTGTTTCAAGCCACCGAGACCGACGTGGAAAAGAAGATCGTTCAGGACGATTCTGGGGGTTTTATCCAGCACCTACAGGCTGTCTCTCTTGACATGGCCAACATGCGTAACGACAGACGAGACAATGCGCTTGATGCCTTGGGCAAGTTGCTTGAGCCGAGCGATGCCCCTGCTATCCTAGCATCATTGCTTCGAGATACGTTTAGGGACGAGTTTACCAAAGAGATGACTGATACCGATGTGCTGGAAAGCTTTTCCGTGGATGATTTGGCAGAAGCCCTCAAGACCATCGTAGAGGTAAATGAGATCCTGGGAAAGCTCAAGGGGACGGGAATCATTCAAAAGGTAAAAAAGGGGATGGAAAAGGTGGAAACGGAGACGGAATAGACTTAGACGCTTTTCGTCAAGACTTGCTGGAGACCGGGATGATACTGGACTCTCTGGGGCTAGATCCCGATCTAGCCTTGGCGTTGGATAGCGAGAGCCTGAATGACCTTGTTGAACGTGCGTATAGGCTCAAACGAGCCGAACAGGCTACGGCACTGTCTCTACAGTCTCTCGCGGCACAAGGTAGCGGCAAGCAGATACAGAAGACCGTCAAGCAGTTGGCGGCTGTCAAGGGTGCCAACGACGGAAAAGCGTTTGTAAGGGCTATGCAGCAGCGATAGGCGATACGGAGAAATACTATGGGCGAGTTTCAAGATAGAGGCGGTCTACAATATAGCTTGGATGTTGTAGACAACGAGACTGGCCCAAAGTTACAGGCTTTCTCTGCCACTATTGAAGCACTCAAGAAGCAACTTCAGTCTCTAAAGGGGACGGCGATCAAGGTAACGTTGCCCAAGGAGGCCGTGTCTGCCGCCAAGGAGATGGAGAAGGCTACCAAAGGCTCCACGATTGCGGCCAAGGAAGAGCTTGGGGTAAAGAAAAAACTCGTTGCACAGGGAAGCATCGCACATGCAATCCAGAAAAAGAAGAGGGCGATCCAAATACAGATAGCCGCTTTGGATGATGGCGGATACCGTATTTTAAAGAAGAGGGTTACTGTTGGCAACGAGCTATTGTCTCAACAGATCAAACTCGCTACGCTCAAGAATAAA
Organism: uncultured Syntrophaceae bacterium; assembly: GCA_964394725.1. Lineage (GTDB taxonomy): Bacteria > Desulfobacterota > Syntrophia > Syntrophales > UBA2210 > JAFGPZ01. The sequence continues at coordinate 558 of CAYMYS010000202.1, read as the reverse complement.
GATATCCAGAAAACCAAAACGGCAGTAGTGCTGGCTACCAAACGCATAGATGCCGCACGAACAAGAGCCGTGCTCTCGGATAAATCCTTACAGAAGGCAACTACTAGAAACAAAAAACTAGCGATTCAAAATTCGCTAGAAGAAAAGATAACTCTAAACAGTGACCTAAAAATACAGCGGTTAAAGACACAGGAAACCGCACAGACTAGAATAAATAAACTGGTAAGGGATAACGCACTACAAAGACAGATAAAGGTAGGAGCAAAGCAGGCCGGGCTTGATATAAACGATCCCGAAGTTGCCACTGGGTTAGGTGTAGACCTCAATAAAACTGCCAAAGCACGAAACGAGCTTGCCAAGATAGAGGCTTCGGTTCTAAGCAAGAAACTGAGCATCAAGACCCAAATCGCTGCGATATCTGATGCTGAGTATCAAGACTTGAGCAGAAATGCAGCGGTAACCAAAGAGATAGCTTCTCAACAAACCAAACTCGTATTGTTGAGTAATAAGAAAGTACAGTCGGTCAAAACCGAAGTAGCTTTAGCCTCCAAGCAAGCA
>CAYMYS010000201.1:0-2641 GCA_964394725.1 uncultured Syntrophaceae bacterium | reverse complement strand
CAGGGGCAGGCATTGACGGTGTTGAACCTGGGATCGGCGACGGGATTATCAAATGCTACCGATGATGACCCGGAGACATATTTTGATAGCGGAGAGGCTCAAGAGGGAGGGGCAATCTGGTATAGTACGATGGCGTCAGCGGCGGCCCTTACAACTCCGGCGGTAGGAGAAGAGGGTGCTACCATTGTAGGGGCTATGACATTCGGGACTCAACCAGTAGATAAGTTCGGAGATGCTTGCCTGCCGGGAAGCGGACATATCACAATCCCGATAGAAGATAACGGGATAACGATGAAGCAAGGTACAGTTGCCTTCTGGTGGTACAGTCCAACATCCAAGGCGGCATTCCCTAAGTCATCGGATCCCTGGTTGACTTTCTTGAGAATATTAGAGACATCGGATGAGGGGCGAAAGAATGGTTTGGAGTTTCTTTTATATGCCAAGAATATCGGTGAGCCACAATTAATAATAACTATGCTCCAGAATGGTGATCCAACATCTTACTGGGCATCACCTATCGCGGCAGACTTTGCAATCGGCTGGCATCATATCCAATTTGCATGGGACTCCGGGGGGGAGATGCTGGCGAACAAACTTGACGGAGCACAGACCAAGGTGGGGGGAGCGACGTGGTTTGACGGGACGGTAGTGGGGAGGTTGACAAAGACCTGGAGCGGCTGGAATGCAACCGATGTAGCGGTAGGGCTGGAGAATGTCGCGGGGTGGATAGATGACTATCAGATATATGATTACCCGAGAGGGGACGCGGATAGCAGGGCGATCGAAGGGCCGGGCAACAGGCAGAAAGTCCTGGTTAGATACCCGAGTAGGAAGGGCGGAGGGTACTATGTCGGCCGGATAGTGATCAGCATGGAAGAGGAGGATGACGGAGACCACGGGATAGCGGGGATATTATTAGAGGCAAGAAATACGAGTGGTCGATATGTAGAAATATATCGGGACGATGAGAACAGCCAGAACAGCCTCGATATCCGGGTCAATCCGTCGCTCTTATCTACCGGGCTAAGAATAACAATATTAAACTCGGATGAGAACCATCTTCGGATATACAGCATTGAAGCGTACGAGTTCGCGTTCGGGGATGTTGACCAATACGCGAGCAGTTGGTTGGCGGAGAATGCCTTCCCGTTAGAATCGGCAAACCTGACGATATCAGGGGAAGAGGATCTAATAACGCCACGGGGTAAGGGCAGGGTATTCGCGGAGACGGGGGAAGAATATGAGTATGAAATATCAGAGGTGACCGATTCGTTAAATGGCAATCAGATAAAATTGAAGCTGGGCGATATCCCTCCGACGGTATCGCAGTTGATTGATGGGATCAACCGGGGGATGTTAGAGGCGCAATACCAGGCCGAAAAGAATACCTCATCGGTCAGCTCGGGGCAAGGAATACAAGCTAACGCAATCGGGCCGGGAGAGATCGATCACATACTTGCGAACCAGATCACGGCGGGAACTATCTATAGCCAGAACTATACTACAACTACCGGGATAGCTTTTCTTTTAAATGAGGCGAAGTTATATGTGAGGGATGCAGACGGCTTCGAGATTATAGGCGGCGGCGGCGTAAATGTTTCGGGGGCCGGGAGTAATATCCGGGGCGGTCAGACGGCATATAATACCGGGATAGGGTTCTGGATGGGTGACGATGGTGGAGTCTATAAATTCTCAATAGGCAGTCCGGGAGTTTACGGGATGAGGGTAGACGATACCGGGGCAACCTTTCTCGGTTCTATATCCGCAAGCACAATCGATATAGGCACGGACCCTAACTCATTTCACGTTAATATAAACGGGAATATGTGGCTCGGAGCGGCGGCCTATAATATTGCTACTAATCCCTTTGCGGTAAGTAATGCCGGGGCAATGAGAGCGGTATCTGGGCATATAGGGGGGTGGACTCTTGGGACCGACACTCTAACCGGGGGATCTACGACGCTAACAGCATCCACCGGGGCGATCGTTTGCGCTAGTTTAACAGCTAACACAGCTGGATATATTGGCGGCTGGACTATTGGGGCGGACACCTTAACCGGGACCAATTCGATATTAAAGTCGGGCGGAGTATTAAGTTTGGGGACTGGAGCGGATGCTTGGCTAACCGCTGGCAGGATATATATCGACGGACCGGGAGACAGGATGTCCATAGGGGCGACGTTCTCAGTGGATGATGGGACTCTAACCGCTACAGCGGGGGCAATCGGGGGGTTCACCATTAACGGGGCCACTGGATTATATGCTGGGGCAGATACTACCAGGGTACAGATGCAGGTCGGAGAGGGATTCTGGGCAGGGGCTACTTTGCAGGCGTCGGCTCCGTTCAGCGTTAACCAAGCCGGATATTTGAAAGCCATTTCAGGAACGATCGGAGGATGGACGCTGGCTGAAAATAAAATCAGCATTACAGGCATTGAACTGGATCAAGCAAATAATAGAATCCGGGCTTATACGGGAGCTAATTACGTTGATATAACCGCTGGCGGATTGACAGGCTATGATTCTGTGTTAGGAACTGTATTCAACTTGCCAACAGATGGCTCTCCCCCTACATTCTCAAGCGGTATAATCAATGAAACAATCTTTGAAATCTATACTTCTGGAGTAATAAAGACTGCAG
>CAYMYS010000200.1:0-2738 GCA_964394725.1 uncultured Syntrophaceae bacterium | reverse complement strand
GTTATCCGGTGAAAATATTTTCCAAAGTCTCTTTCAAGTCTCTTCAAAGTCCCTGTTCCATTTAAAAAGTTGTGACAGGTGAATCAATTAATCAGTTTAATATAAGCAATAACCATGCCAAATAATCTTATCATGCGGCAAATTCCCTGCATTCACCTGTATTGCATTGCATTTATGGTGGTTACAACTATCTACCATCTCAAATTCAACGTTAGACAATTGTTATACTTTGAACTTTTAACGGTCATTTTCCTCGTTATGCTTGATTATCGACCACTTTAAAACTTTTCCGCTCCGCCCCGATGCAATCGGGGTTGGAAAAATTTTAGATTCATGAAATTTTACTTTGAGTGTTTGGAAACTTTGCGGTAAAAATATTATGAACAGCAAAGCCACGAGGAAACAATCAAAGATATTTAGTAATAACGAACAGGGACTTGAATGAGACTTTTATGAGACTGAAAACAGAGAAATCAGGTTAATCAGGTGCAAATATTTAACTACAGAGACGCATCCCGATTGAAACTTCTAGATGGGGAAGAGCAAGGAGAAGGATTGGCAATAAAAAAGAAACTTTGCGTTCTTTACGTCTCCGGATCAACTCCAGGACATAGAAGGAATAGGGGACGGTGTTAAATTGTAAAATAATTCCCCGCTTCTCCTCACTGATGAGAAAAAAATAAGTAAGGTTTCAGTAAACCCCGGCCTCTCGTAGCGGCTGCCTTTAGGCTGCCATACGATGGCGACCTGAAGGTCGCCTCTACGAGCACGAAGCAACGGGGTTTACTGAAAGCTTACAAAAATAAAGCAACATCCTCTCATCTAACTTATTTCCAAGGCCCCCCCTGAGACCAGATCAGTTCCAACATTTCATCACATTGGAGTGCTTTTATCACCGGCATCAAGAATAACGCCACCTCACTAACAACTGTATCAAGATCTCTGGGTGCGTTTTCCGGTCTTGACTTTCTTAGAAATGCCCGCCATTGGATCTGCTTCTGCTTGTCTTTTGAAAATTCCTCTGTAAATGACATCGGTACTTCGGCGGCTAAAGCCGTAGAACGACGCTGAAAAGTATTCCGCACAGCATCACAGAGCGTTCGGCCATCAAATTCAAATAACAGACTTAACAACCAGAGATCAAAAAAATCCTTCATCCGACTGTTTGCTATTCCCAGCCGCACTATAGTCTCAAGCTTTTCGGCGACCATTGTGTAGAGAGGATAAGCCAGTAGATGTGGTGCTGGAGCATCCAGAATAGTCGGGAAATCAATTTCTTCCGGTGGTGGTGTGACAACATCACCGTAGCCGATGTCAATCTGAAGAGGTATACGAGCATGATGTAGGATACCAACGAGTATAACCCGAATACCTCCATATCCCTGATCTTCACGGATGGGCAGCGTATTGACAGTATCAGACATGAACTGAATGCCGTCAACTTCATCGGAGGCGACCAGGCAGATTTCTTTGAAAATATTGGCTATCTCTGCGGCAGACATAGGTTCGAGTCCGAGCAAGTCAGCATCTTTAGTCATGCGATAGCTGTGTTCTTTCCAGACGATGAACAGGCTTGCTCCCTTCAGAATGAATACTTCAGAATAAGGAGAGATGCTAAGCCGGTAGAGGAGACGCTCTATTCCGTATCGAAAGAGAAGTAGATTGAAATCCACCTGCTGCTTCTTGGCGTAGTTCAAGAGGCGTTGAAAAACTGAGTGACCAGGATTTCTCTTCTTATCAGGGTTCATACGACTGCCTCCAGGTATGGCCGCATCACGTTTGCTACCCGGCATACTTTAGCCGCCTCCCATAGTTCGTCCATTGTAGCCTGACGACTTCTCCAGGTTTCACGGAGAGCCTCCAGGGCAACATCCAGCCCCACCTTGCCGCGGAACTTAAAGCAATCAGCAACGGTTTTAGCAGGATTGTAGACTTTGACGGGTACAAGGTTAACTTCATGCTCCACAATGCCAAAATTAAAAGCATTCTCGGCCATGCGAACAATTTCAAGTGGTGGATAATCAAATTCCGGTTCCCATCTCTTATTTTCAATGGCTATCCACACTCGTTGGGCAATCTGTGTCGTCAGGTTGTGAAATTGGAGAGCCGAGATCAGGCAGACTACCGCATGCGGCACCCTCTTGGCGACTTCTGCCAGCGAAATGGCTTCACTGGTCAGTGTCTCCGGCAGAGCATATAGACCTCTTCCAATACGTATCATTTTCTCCTCTCTGTACAGCCTGAGAAGATACTCCCGGGGAATACCAGCTTCCTCCACATCCCGGGGACGGATAATCCCCATTTGCTCTGCCATTTTCAGAATTCTATCTTTCCGATTCATATCTCTCTTCACTCTACAGTTGCATATACTCGGTAATAATACATACTTATAAAGGTAACGCAACAATAAAACCACGCCTACTGCGCTATCGCTAGAGATTAAAGACAGAAAAAAGAATTTAACCACAGAGTCACAGAGGACACAGAGAGAATGCCTGCCCCGCCATCGGCGGTTGGTGATTGGAAATGAGTGCTCCGCAGCCCCAGCCTCCTTTTATAACAGGAACCATTCCGGGATTTCACGAACCATCGGCATCCCCCCCCCACCCCAACGGGGTGGTACATCATAGCCCGGGGTGAAACCCCGGGGTAACCTCAAACGCCCAACCACGCCACCCCCCACCCTGAAGGGGTGGTCCATCATAGCCCGGCGAGAATCGCCGGGATTTCACGAACCA
>CAYMYS010000199.1:0-2752 GCA_964394725.1 uncultured Syntrophaceae bacterium | reverse complement strand
TAATATCTTGTAGAGAGACTATACCAGTCATTCGTAACTCCAACTTTTCATAAGGCACCCTAGCGGATGAGCTCGCCCGCAGCTAGGCCTTGGTTTTACGATCCGCCATCCCAGTCCATCCACCTTAACCGGCTGTCGGGTGGAGCGCGGGTTAGGCCTCAAATGGGCAAATAATAGAATAAACAATAAATTTATGGGGGCGGCGTTGCTGAAAGCACAAAAAGCGGCGGATTTTGAGAAAAACGTCTAATGTCGATATGAGTACGCATTATTTTTGCACCTCCAAAACGGTAATACTGAAACTTCTCTTGGATATCCATTGGAAACAACTCTCGGAGGGTGTCACTATAAGACCCCGGAGTATTTTCAGTAGTCTCAACACCTTGGATATCACCATTTATATCAAGATATATTATAGCTGGCAGGCTCGCTGTTGAACTTTGATGAGGAGAATAGTAACCCGAACAGACCACCCAAACATATATTTTTTCTTCCAATTGATCCAGAATTTCCCATTCACATAAAACATCTGTTATTCCAAGTCCAGGAGGATACACATTTTTTGCTAAGGCTCTCTCATATACTTGCCAACTAGCCAGTTGATCAGTATCGGGCGTAATAAAAACCAGTATTGTGGGCGCTGGTGAGGGAGTTATCAGAATAGGTGTAACTGTAGGACTATTGATAAGAAGTGGTTCACTGACTTGAGATTTTTCAGTATTGCATGCCACAAAAAACAAAAGGATCAGAATTACTAAACAGCCATATTTTCTTATTTTGTATATTTCCATGGACATATTATTTTTGATATTGGTATCAAATGACATGGCACTAACGGATGAGCTCACCTGCAGCCGGGTCTTTTTTTGACGATCCTTCATCTCAAAACGCCCACCTTAACCGGCTGTCGGGTGGAGCGGGGGTTATGCGGTTCTTAATTCACTGGTATATCCTGTACTAATTTCTCGGCATTTTTACGTTTTTTTATCTAACAACCCAGATTCTCCTCCTAAGCTACAATTGTGATTAACAGAATTGAAAACGACTAGACATTTGCATAACTTTTATATTATTCATCCTCCAATAACTGAACGAACTCCTGTGGTAGATCCCCCCACGCCAGGGTCGAAGGCTGAACTTTATAGAATAATTCTTCGGTCCCATCAATCAGTTTATATACGTACTCCATTTCAGAGATTGCTCCCTTCGCTTGATCAAAGAGAATTGTCATTAGGACGCTTTCTACAGGTTGTGATGAGTTCCCAAAAACAGTTGGTTTATCATAGTTTCCTATAGCGGAAAAATTGATCACCGGCTTCTCATCTAAAGTAGAAACTTCATGGTTCAAGATCGAGCCTTCCATTTGCATTTCTAACATGTACTTGGTCACGCCAAGATCTAACTTTAGTCTGTATGGGCCTTCTGTTTCCATTTTCTCGTTAGTGGTTAAATTGATAAATGTATTGTCTTTATAGATTCCTCGCTGGTTCAAATTCCCGGCATCATCGAAATATGAGACGACATGTTGGGTCACATAACCTGCTTCATTAACAAGATACCAACCATCGCAATAATAGTTTTGGGGTAGAGCAACGCCATTGTTAACTTCGGACTCCTGATAGTAAACATAATGCAACCATCCTGTTTGAGAAAACGTGTTGTTTTCGTAATCTTGCAGCATTTTGTGTAACAAGGTCGCTGTATCATGCGTTGAGGTATTTGTTGCGGCCTTCTGATCCTCAGGTTCATCTTCAGCTTCAGAGTGTTTTGCTGTCTCGGTAGTCCTGTCATTGACCAGGTTTGGCTCATTCGTTTTGACCAGGTCATAGTGATCGGGGGCCTTTTCATCCGCTAACGCGGGGGCAAATCTTAATCCCAATAGCATTACACCTAGGATGAGAAGTGTAAATAGTGAAAACATTATTATTTTTCGGTTTTTTTCTGTTTTCATTTGGATCTCCATTCCGAACAGAATTAATCAATTAACTTAGTTCTAAATACTCTGATTTTAATTTTGGGTATTATTGGTAAGAAGACTGCATAACGGATGAGCTCACCTGCCTAAGACAATTTGATTATACTTGCGCCGCCGGTCCACAAAGGTCGGGTGGAGCGGGGGTTAGGGCAAAGTTACTATACAAAAAACGGTTCCTCAAGGATTAAGGATCACTACCAATTACTACCTTTCCGCATGGGCCTAGAGTTTTAGATTGATCGGGGTAAATAGCAAGATCCTATTGAGCCCATTTTATTGGATGGAAGACTAAATTCAAGAAACCTATTCCTGAAAGCATCGCTCCTGTGAAAAAGAAGATTGAATCTGTAAAATAACCGATGGGTATTCGCCATAGATTTGAAAAGAGCAATGGAAAAGAATATTTTAGCGGAGGGTAAAAAACAATTAATAATCCAATACACATGCACGTTATTGAAGCAAAGCGGTTGATGTGTGTTGAAAGAAAACGATATAACATTAATCCCAAAACGGAAAAGAGAAATGCTAATAAAGCAAAAGACCAATTTCTTAACAGTATTGTATTAAGATCCAATGTGATTCTCCAGCTTCTTTCAAGAGATTCGTGCCAGTGTTCGACGAGATAGGATGATAAAAGCAAAACAAATATAGAAAGGTAAGGTACAAATTTAATCCACCATCTTTTTCTGTTCATGTTTTTAACCTCCCTTGTTCTTTTGCCCTAACGGATGAGCTCACCTGCAGCCGGGTCTTTGTTTTGACGATCCATTTTCCCAA
>CAYMYS010000198.1:0-2761 GCA_964394725.1 uncultured Syntrophaceae bacterium | reverse complement strand
GAACATCAGACCATTGGCCATCCATATAACCCATCGCCCGGCCAAAGCTGACATATGCGCCCGCCGATCCTGGAGTGTCGGTCCAGTTTGCGTGTGTGGTTCCGCTCCAGTAAAAGCCATAGTCAGTTTCACCAGCTTCGTTGGTTATGGCGGTGGAATTGAACACCGGATCAAGAGCCGCTGAATCGGTGGTATCAGGAGAGCGACTGTAATCAAGGATACTCTGCAATTCTTTGACGTTAGGCAAGCGCCAGTCACTGTAACCCAGGTAGTTGGCAGCGTTCTGCTCTTCTGCATAAGCCAGGGCTTCTTCCCAGTTGAGACCTGCGGGGACATCGCTTCCGCTGTCATCCTGAGCCCACATCAAACCGGTGGCATTATCCATGATCGTGCCATCGCCATTGTCGCTGAAATCATTGACTCCATAAGTATTATTTTCACGAATACAAGCAACCGAGAAGGTTTTGTCTCTTCCAAACAGGGAAAGTCCGTAACCTTTAATGCGGCCATCTGCAAAGTTGACACCAAATAGCAGCTGCTCAAAACTTTCGCTAACATACAGTGTGCTGGACGCATACTGAGAATCGATAATGCGCTCATTGGAGGACGTATCGCCATAGGCGAAGTCAAAATATTCGGTATCGATGAACGGGATCAAACCGGATGTATCGGTGCTCTCATATCCGCTGGGATCTACACCGGTGAAGTCCATCAGCGAATACAACTGTTTGATGGTGGGCAATTGCCAGTCATCATAGCCCGCCAGGGACAGATTTTCACAGTACGTTCCCGCAGCTTCAAAGGATTTTTTATCGGAGGCATCAATATTACCATCGCCGTCAGTATCAGTGGTTTGCATCCAAACCAGGCCAGTGACATTGTCGGTCACAGTGCCGTCGCCATTGTCGGTATAATTGGCTGAGTTCCCGGTGGACTGGGCATCCTGCCCGTAAAAGGCTTCCCCTTCGGCGGGGCAATCGATCACACTGCTGTCGTCATAGCAGGTTCCCTGCGAAGTATCGACAACAGGAAATGCATACTCTCCGCTTGCTGCTGCTTCAGAGGCTGTATCTTCTGTGGTTGATTCCGTTGAAGCTTCAGCCTCAACGGGTGTATCCTGGACTAGATCTTCCGAGCTGCTGCAAGCTGCCAGGCTGACCATTAGGATACTGAATAAGATTATAAAAGTTGATATTCTTTTATACATTGTTCTCCTTTTCATGATTGATAATTGCAGTGAGTAAGCCAGTAGCTTCTCTAGTCAATTAGGTTTCCAAATTTAATCTATAACGCGTACTGCTCTTAAAGAATTTAGGAAAGTATCCCCTTCTTCAGTGTATATACTTTCTGCATATTTTTGTCTGTCGCGCACAGCACCTGCACCATGCGAATCCAGGCCGTCCAATCCAACGCCTTTCCCAAAGGCTACATACCATGCCGCACCTACCGTTTCATCTGCTGAAGTACTGGTCCATAACCAGGTAAAGTAGTCTTCATCTTCTTCTTTGGTAGAGTTGAAATAGGTTGGATCAATAGCTGGATAAACACCTGAATAATCAACGATTGATTGAAGTTCTTTTACATTCGGAAGTTTCCAATCATCATATCCTGAGAATTCCAGATCTTCACAATAAGCTAATGCTTCTTCCCACTCTATACCTTCGCTGTAATCATCTTGCATCCACATAAGTCCTGTAGACAAATCACTGATTGTGCCGTCTTCATTATCAACAAACTCATTTTCTCCATATACACTACCTCTGACAGCACGAACACGTTTACCCATGCCTCCACCGGCCGGATATCCTTTAATGTGACCTGTAACGTGGTTTACACCAAAGGCTGTTTCTGCGCTACCATGGGTTAACCCAACATAATAAAAGTTGCTTGACCAAAATTGTCCCTGCTCTTTTTGTATACCACCTACTTCCTCATCAACTGGTGGAGGTGCAGGCATATCAGTGTTGGTATCTTCACCGGTAGTGCTATTTTCTTGAGGTGCTCCGCCTTGAGGACCTTCGCCTAGCCCTCCTCCTGGATTTTCTAAAATTGCAGGAAAGTCAAAATAATCTGTATCAAGAACAGGTTTACCCTCTTCTGGTTCAAAATTAGTAAGAGAAAATAACTCTTTCGCAGTAGGTAGTCTCCAATCATCGTACCCTGCTAGCTCTAAATCCTCACAATATTCTCCGGCTTCATCCCAACTAAATGTGCCATCATCTGGCGTCTTCTGCCAGATTAATCCTGTGTTATTGTCTGTAATCGTCCCATCACCATTGTCTGTAAAAGAGAATTCGTTACCGCTGTACTGCGCATCCTGGCCGTAGAAGGCTTCACCTTCGGCAGGGCAGTCAATTTTGTCACCGTTGCTGTTGTAGCACGTACCCTGCCCGGTATCGACGATGGCGTATGTATAATGACTACTAGAGGCCGCTTCATCTACAGAAGCAGAGTCTATTCTTTCATCGGCATCTTCTGAAGCAGATGCCGATGACACTTCAACATCTCCGGAGGTATCAACAACCAGCTCTTCCGAACTGATGCATGCAGTCAGACTGATAATCATCAAGCTAATAATGATAAAGATGGTGGGTTTTCTTTTGACCATGTTAGGTTCCTTTTCTGGGAAAATTACCTAAAAACCAAGCAGCTTCCCCAGAAGATAGTAAAACTTCGTTTGATAAGTTTTATATTTACGAATCCGCTGGCGGTCAGCCTTGAGGAGGAGGGTCGCCTGCAGGTCCGCCCAGGGCTTCCAATA
>CAYMYS010000197.1:1701-2846 GCA_964394725.1 uncultured Syntrophaceae bacterium | reverse complement strand
TTCGAAGAGCAGATTGCCAGGCTTGAAAAGGCCGATCGTCTCTATCTGGTGATCTTAAAATTCTGCGATATCGATCTCCACCCGGATGCCGTTTCCAATATTGAGATGGGATACATCTTCGAAGAGCTTATCCGAAGGTTCAATGAAGCGTCAAATGAGGAGGCAGGCGATCACTTCACCCCGCGCGAGGTGATCCGGTTGATGGTTGACCTCATCTTTATGCCCGACAACGACACCCTGACCACACCGGGTATTATCAAGACTCTATACGATCCCGCCTGCGGGACCGGAGGCATGCTATCCGTGGCCGAGAAGTATCTTAGGGAACTGAACCCCGACGCCCTGCTGGAGGTATTCGGCCAGGACTATAACGCCCAGGCCTACGCCATCTGCGGGTCCGATATGATGATCAAGGGACAGACCATCGAGCATATCGCCTTCGGCAACAGCTTTACCGATGACCATTTCAAGCACGACAAGTTCAATTATATGCTGGCCAATCCCCCTTTCGGCGTAGAGTGGAAACCCGAGGCAGAGGTTGTCAGGCGCGAACATGAGGAACAGGGTTTCGGGGGGCGCTTCGGCCCGGGCCTGCCCCGAATCAATGACGGCTCCCTCCTCTTCCTCCTGCACATGATCAGCAAGATGAAGACCACCGAAAAAGGTGGCACCCGCCTGGCCATAGTCTTTAACGGCTCACCCCTTTTTACAGGCGGAGCCGGCTCCGGCGAGAGTGAAATCCGCCGCTGGGTTATCGAGAACGACCGGCTGGAGGCCATCGTCGCCCTCCCCGATCAACTCTTCTATAATACCGGGATCTCGACTTATCTCTGGATTGTCACCAACCGGAAAGCACCGAGCCGGAAGGGAAAGATCCAGCTCGTAAACGGAACGGGATTTTTCAAGAAGATGCGGAAAAGTCTCGGGAACAAGCGCCATGAGGTATGTGACGACCAGCGGGCCGAGATTGCCAGACTCTATGGTGGCATGACGGAAAGCGACCAGGTCCGAATCTTTGACAATGATGATTTCGGTTTTCGCCGGATCACAGTCGAACGACCCCTCCGCCTGAATTTCTCCGTCAACGATAAACGGATCGCCCGGCTTAAGGAGATCGGCGCATTCGCCAAACTGGCCTCCAGCAA
>CAYMYS010000197.1:0-1601 GCA_964394725.1 uncultured Syntrophaceae bacterium | reverse complement strand
AACGGATCGCCCGGCTTAAGGAGATCGGCGCATTCGCCAAACTGGCCTCCAGCAAAAAGCGGAAGGATACCAGGACGGCAGAGGCTGAGATCAAGGCCGGTATCTTACAGCAACAGGCTATTCTTAACGCTCTAACCTCCTTGCGCGGGCAGGAGATCGTTACGGATCGGGCGGCGTTCTCTGAGACGCTGAAGGGGCTCTTCCAAGCGGAGGAGATCAATATCCCGGCGCCGCTTTTCAAAGCCATTATGACTGCTCTGTCCTCACGGGACGAGGAGGCGGAGATCTGCCGCGACGCGAAGGGGAATCCGGAGCCTGCCCCGGAGTTGCGCGATTATGAGAATGTGCCGCTGAAAGAAGATATCGAGGAGTATATGAAGCGCGAGGTGCTCCCTCACGTCCCGGATGCCTGGATTGATCATACCAAGACCAAGATCGGCTACGAGATCAACTTCAACCGTTACTTCTATAAATACACCTCTCCCCGCCCGCTGGATGAGATCGAGTCCGACCTGAAAAAGATTGAGCAGGAGATAGCCGGGATGTTGGCGGAGGTGACGGAATGAATAAAAATATGCCTGAGACGAACGATTCCCAGTTATTGATTTACCAGTCCAATTCCGGCCAAACCCACCTTGAAGTACGGCTTCAGGACGAGACAGTCTGGCTGACGCAAAAGATGATGGCTCAGCTGTACCAGACCACCAAGCAAAACATAAGCCTTCATATACATAACATTTATGAGGAAGGTGAGTTTACACCGGAGGCAACCGTCAAGGAATACTTGACAGTTCGCCGGGAGGGGTCGCGTCAGGTAAAGCGTATGCTCGATTACTACAGCTTGGACATGATCATAGCGGTCGGCTACCGGGTCAAATCAGCTGTCGCCACCAAGTTTCGCCAGTGGGCTACGACCCGCCTCCGTGAATACCTTGTAAAAGGATTTACACTTGATGACGAGCGGCTCAAGGGCGGCAACGGCCTGGTGGACTATTTCGATGAACTGCTGGCCCGCATCCGTGAGATCCGCGCCAGCGAAGCCCGCGTCTATCAACGGATCCGGGAGATCTTTGCGTTGGCCGATGACTATCGCGAAGGAGAGACGAAAACTCTGAACTTCTTCGCCACCATGCAGAACAAAATGCACTATGCCGCTGCGGGTATGACGGCGGCGGAGATTATCCGGCGACGCGCCGACTCCGAAAAAGCCAACATGGGTCTGACCTCTTGGAAAGGCGGCAGAGTACTCAAGCGCGATGTGATGACGGCCAAGAACTATCTTGACGCCGGGGAGATCGATACACTGAACCGGATTACCGTGATGTTTCTGGATCAGGCTGAATTCCGGGCGCAGAGGCGCCGAAATATACGGATGCGGGACTGGGAATTTTTTCTCGATAAGTTTCTTCGGGACACTGAACTCCCGGTACTTACCCACGCTGGTTCAGTGAGCAGCGAAGAAGCTCATTCCTGGTCGGAGGAACAATATGGCGAATTTTCCGACCGGCGGAGGTTGGAGGCGGAAAAGAAGGCGGAAGCACGGTATCTGGAAGACCTGCGAGGTTCGGCAAGGATGCTGGAGGGAGAACGTAAAAAGCCGG
>CAYMYS010000196.1:0-2864 GCA_964394725.1 uncultured Syntrophaceae bacterium | reverse complement strand
ACAAGTTTGCTCAGTTATTGGGTATAAGTCCCGCTACACTTAGAAACTGGGAACAGGGACGGAGGAAGCCCGAAGGCCCTGCAAGAATCTTGCTGTTAGTAGTTTCAAAACACCCGGAAGTGATCTTAGACTTCGTTTATGGTACCGCTTAAAAGGATACAAAAGGGGACGGATTTATTTTTATCCCATGAACGACCGACGAGATATGCAAAAAACGATGGGACCACACACTGGATTTTATGGGAAGGCTGCTACGAATCGAGTCCGACCAGCACGGATGAATATCTCTTCAAAAAAATAAATCTGTCCCCCTTGTGCAAAAAGCCTTGACATACGGTCCATATTAAGTACTAAATAAAGACCGGAGGTGATAAAAATGAGTATTACACGTGACATCAGGCCTGTTACATATCTCAAGACCAAAGCAGCCGATTTGCTAAACCAGATCAATGAAACCCGTCGTCCCGTCATAATAACGCAGAATGGAGAACCGCGAGCCGTGCTTCAAGACCCTAAAAGCTATGAAGATATGCGGAATGCAATCGGTATATTAAAGTTGATCTCACAGGGCGAAGAGGATATCAGAACGGGCAAGGCCAGATCCCAGGAAGACGTGTTCAGAGATATCGAGGTCTCACTCAAAGAGAAAATGAAATGAGCAAAAACTATAATGTTGTGTGGGCCAGAGTTGCAGAGAATGATCTGCAGGGAATTATTGAATATATCGCAGCAGAAAGTCCAACTGATGCATTAAAGATATTTAAAAAGCTCAAACAAAAAGTATCGCACCTCTATACCCTTCCAGAAAGAGGCCGCATCGTACCGGAACTTCAAGGCCAGGGAATTTCACAATATCGCGAATTGATTATCTCTCCCTGGAGAATCATCTACAGAATATCAAGCATGAGAGTATATGTTCTGGCTGTCCTGGATGCACGGCAAAACATTGAAGACGTACTGTTGAAAAGATTGATTAATATCTGACAGTACAGCGATCCGATGAACATTGTGCGGCTTGGGAATAGAGCGATGCTTTTCACATTGTTAGTCATTCAGCGGACATCCGGATTGCTGAAAAACATGCATTTCCGGTAACTTGTTGCGCAAGGTTGAATCATTTAGCCAGAATGGCATCATTGCCAAAATGACTGAATACCATTACTGGATGCTGTACGAGGGGGTCCCGGTGCGAAACGCTAAGATTATACAGGTGCCTTAAACAAAAAATAGTACTGTAATATCTGAACAATAGCACGACTTAATAAACCTTGACAAATATATATAACGGAGTATGACCGGCCTTAAAGCATACAAGTTATCCTGAACATAACCAGGAATCACAATTTGGAGCATTAATCCCAATAAACGTAAAAGAAGAGGGATGTATGGACTGACGAAAGCACAAACCCCGTTTCGCAAACAGTGACGGGGTTTTTTATTATTGTTTGCATTTAGTGCGTCATTGGCGTATAACCAAACATGAAAATAATTGAAACGCAGATATTTACACAAAGAGTCAGAGAAATTCTTGATGATGAAGAATATCGGGCATTGCAGAATGCATTGGTTTTAAATCCGGAATCAGGAAAAATCATTCCGGGTAGCGGCGGTATTCGTAAAATGCGTTGGTCCGGATCAGGCAGAGGTAAGAGAGGTGGCGCTCGTGTCATATATTATTGGTTTAAAGAGCAGGATAATTTGTTAATGCTTTTGATATACGCAAAGAAAGAAAAAGATGATTTGACGAAAGTTCAGCTTAGGGTATTAAAATCAATAGTAGAGAGTGAGTTGAAATGAACGATAAATTGTTTCAAGAACTTTTGGAAAGCGTAAAACAAGGCGGTGAAATTATTCGTGGTGAGCGAAAAGCCGGCCGTGAGTTTGATTTTGAAAATCCGGATGTCCGTGCAATTCGAACAAAATATGGTTTATCCCAAAACAAGTTTGCTCAGTTATTGGGTATAAGTCCCGCTACACTTAGAAACTGGGAACAAGGTCGGAGGAAGCCAGAAGGCCCTGCAAGAATCTTACTTTTAGTTGCTTCAAAACATCCGGAAGTGATCCTGGACAGCGTTTATGGTACCACTTAAAAGGACACAAAAGGGGAGAGATTTATCGACTTTATCCAATAGGCAGCAGGCAAGATATGTGAAAAAAGATGGTCAGCCAGACTGGATGTTTATGGGAAGTATGTTACAAATCGAGTCTGACCAGCACGGATCAATATCTCTTCAAAAAAATAAATCTGTCCCCCTTTATTCCTAGGGGAATAGTAACAGTCTCATATTGGGGATATCCACTGAGGAGGGAGGGTAAAAAATTATGGAAAAGATCTCTAAAGAAAAGAAAAAAAAGACAGTAAAAATTGCTATATTTTTGGTTATTTTAGCATTTTTTGCCTTTGTTATCTTTGTTATGGCTATAAACTCTGGAAAGCCGGATAGAATTAGATTTGGCAACCTGGACAGCAAGGTCAAAGGTGATGCCTTCATCTTGAAAAATAAGGCCATGATCCAGCAAATGTACATGAATTGGTTGCCCAATGACATTTTTTGGCCCACGGTCCTTTTGGATAATATGCCACACTTTCAGATCGGAGAATTGGAAGTTGTCCGGTATAACATCCGGGTCCTGAGGGATAACCTTTCACGCATGCGCACAACAGACAGGCTTGACCCATCAGCCGAAGCGGCCTTTACCGCTCTTTCCAATGATCCGTACAAGTGGTGGTTCCCATCTTCGGAAAGCAAATGGAAGAAAGCTTACAAGGACCTGGAAATATTTGATAAGCATCTTTTGACAGGGGAATCTCACTTTTATCCAAGGGCCGACAATCTGGCTGAGCTTCTGGGTCAGTATACCTC
>CAYMYS010000195.1:0-2902 GCA_964394725.1 uncultured Syntrophaceae bacterium | reverse complement strand
GGCTCTTTACCATTGCAGCTTAAGGTGGTTTGAAGCCAGCTCCTGCAAACCGGCTTCGAGGGACCTACCCTCATCTCCTGTGCAGCCTCGTGGCGCACTTGATGCGGGTGCATCCAGTCTTATCCTGGATTCCCACCTCCGCGGGAATGACAAAGGGGAAAGCGGGAATGACGCTTTGTCATATATTGCTGCCGATGTAATATTATAAGACAAGCTGTCTGAACTTTTGGATTTGTGAGAAACAGTAAAGATATGGACGATATCGCAGCAACCCTGGCTCAATTAAAGTATTTTGGTTTGCCAAGAGCAGTGAAGTCGTGTATGATCTTACAAAAATATGGGAAGGGGAAAAGAATGATTAACAAGGCAATCTTGGTGGGAAGGCTGGGTGCCGATCCGGAGGTTCGATATACTCAGGATGGAACGATGGTGACGAGTTTCAGACTGGCAACGGACGAGCAATGGAAGGACAAGAACGGCGAAAAAACGCAGAAGACGGAATGGCACAGAATAGTCACCTTCAGAAAACTGGCGGAGATATGCGGCAACTATTTATCAAAGGGAAAGTTGATATATGTTGAAGGAAGGATACAAACAAGGGCTTGGGATGACAAGGACGGGATCAAACGTTATACGACGGAAATAATAGCCTCAAACATGCAGATGCTTGACAAAAAGGGGCAGGATTCTGATCAGCCCAGAAGCAATCAGGCTTCGCCCTTTTCAGGGCCGGAATCAGTTGAAGACGACGTCCCCTTTTAATTATTCCTGATCTTTTTCTTCGACCTTTTCAGTATCTTTGTCTTTATCGACGGTTTCCTGATCACGGAAAGATTTTTTGAAGTTTTTTATTCCTTTACCGACGGCGCCTCCTATTTCAGGGAGTCTGCCTGCACCAAAGATGATAAGGATAATTACCAGTATTATCAGAAGTTCCGGCATTCCTATTCCAAACATATCTACCTCACCTCGCAGAGAAGGGGGATTTAAAATCCCCTATTTTTGTTAACCGATTAAGATTCTAGAACACCGGTCAGTTTTTGTCAATTATATCTTTCTTATGGCAGGTTCAAATAGACGACTTCTCCATGCGCCCCCAGCGTACCGAGCGACTTCCCATCAAAGACGATGTCGACCCCGCCGGCGTTCCCAACAACAATAAGAAACCGCTCCTTGGCATTTCTTTCAAACTTTTCACCGGGTTGAAGCAGAATTTCCAAGGACGATGCGCCATCTTGCGCTACCTTCAGCCACGTTAATTCTGTTGCCTTGATTGCCAGTTTATAGACCTTTGCATCAGCGACCGCTTTTTCAATCTTTGTCTTTTCCTGTACCGTGTTCTCCGGTTTCTGCTGAACCACGGCCTCCTCTTTTTTCACAACCTCCGAAGAAATCGGGCTTTCCGGGACCGCTTGCTCGATACTTTCTTTTTCTTCGGGGGCTTCACTTGTTTCTACCGGGGGACTTTCATAGACCTCTTCAACTGCCTGTTTTTTCACAGCACCCCTTTTCTCCATATAGTCCTGATGAAAAAAGTAGAAGACAAAGAAAAGGACAATGGCAACGGTCAATATGCCCCACATCAAGAGTGAATAGTTGGATTTAATCCAGGATTTCTTCTTCAATCCTCCACTTGGCTTCCCCGATATCTTCTGTTGTTCTTTCAGGTATCTACTGTAACGATAGAGTATCTCTTCGCCATCTACACCGAGTGCTTCGGCATATGTCTTGATGAAGGCCGTCGAGTAGATAGGTTCCGGGAGGGATTCAAATCGTTCAGTCTCGATAACCCCCAGTACAGTATGGGAGATCCTGGTTATCCTGGATATTTCTCTTAGCGTTAAACCTTTTGATTCCCTGATCTTCTTCAGGTCAAGTTTCTGCTCTTCCGAAGGGGCACTCATATTTTCAGTATTGATACTACTATCATCTTTTTCCATACAACATAACGCCTCAAAATTACAAAATTATGGCCACGTCTACCATTAATTTTTGACGGAAGCAATAGAAATAGTTTTTTATTTCGCAGGTAATCGTGTTATGCAGTTTCATAAAACGATACAGGGAAAGGCCTTTTTATGATGAGTTACAATCAATTTGCCGCCTCCATTGCACGTAATGCGGGGCTGTTTCTGAAGGATAGATTTACAGAGAAACACGAGATAACCTATAAAGGCGAGATCGATATCGTCACCGAAGCCGACAGGATGTCGGAAAAGATGCTCCTGTCAGAGATTGAGGCGGCCTTCCCCCATCACGACATACTTGCCGAGGAATCCGACGGCACGGAAAAAGGCTCTGACTACAGGTGGCTCGTCGATCCCCTTGACGGAACGACAAACTATGCCCACGGATTTCCCTTTTTTTGTGTTTCCATAGCCCTGGAAAAGAGGGGAGAAATTATCATGGGCGTCATCTACGATCCCATGGCCGATGAGTTGTATGAGGCGACCTTGAAGGGCGGTGCCTTTTTGAATGGCAAAAAGATTTTCGTCTCCAACACAACGGATTTATCTAAGGGATTACTGGCAACGGGATTCCCCTATGATATCCGTACAAATTCCGACAATAATATAAACTATTTCAGTGAAATGGCCCTGAGGGCCCAGGCCATCCGCCGCGCAGGTTCGGCGGCCCTCGATCTGGCCTATGTTGCGTCGGGGCGTTTCGACGGGTTCTGGGAGCTCCAACTGAATCCCTGGGACACCGCCGCAGGCTGGCTCCTCGTCACCGAGGCGGGAGGTCTTGTCACCGATTTTGACGGCAGCAGTTACTCCTTCCATTCACGCGGCATACTGAGTTCAAACGGGAGAATACATGATGACATGAAGGATGTGATTGAAAAGACCGATCCCATACATAAACGCCCTTAGTGTATAATCTTGATGGTTCGGCAAAAGTC
>CAYMYS010000194.1:0-2914 GCA_964394725.1 uncultured Syntrophaceae bacterium | reverse complement strand
GGAATATATAATCCAAAGAGGAGCGTATTGAAAGATGGGTTGGTCGTACGCTTACTTTGTTACAGCCATTATGGCTAATATGATCTTGGAAAAAGACGTTATTGTATTGCTTTTGGGTGGTGTCATTGTTGCACTGATCGGACTGGTTGATGATTGGAGGGGTGTGTCTGCCAGGCTTAAATTATTTGTTCAAATCCTCGTCGTTCTTGTTTTGATTTACTCAGGAATTGTATTGGATCTATTTCCTCAGAACGTATGGGGATACTGCTTAAATATCATATTTACAATCATCTGGATTATCGGAATAACAAACGCCATGAATTTTATTGACGGAATGGACGGTTTGGCATCGGGAACAGGCGCCATCATAGCCATGTTTATGGCGCTTGTGGCATTCCAAACCGATCAACCTTTTATGGGGTGGATTGCCATAGCCATGATGGGAAGCTGTATCGGTTTTCTCCCCTTTAATCTTGGGTCAAAGAGTCCCGCTTCAATATACCTCGGTGATGCAGGAAGCACTTTTATCGGTTTTATGCTTGCGGCCCTCGCCATTAAAGGAAACTGGGCGGATAACAGCCGGATCGTCTCCTTTTCTGCTCCTGTGCTGATCTTCTGGATTCTTATTTACGATATGGTCTATATAACCATTGAAAGGATTATAACCGGCAAGGTGAAAAATCTGAAAGACTGGATCGATTATGTCGGTACCGATCACATCCACCACCGATTATATAAACTACTTGGTGATAAGAGAAAGGCAGTACTGTTTATCTATTTTTTGTGTGGAACACTTGGCATTAGCGCCTTAACCCTGCGCTATGCGAGACCAATCGATGGCGTCCTCCTTGTTATTCAGGCCTGTTTTTTCACTATTCTTTTTTCTATAATAGGATATACGGGTCGCAAGTGATAACATTTTAATTTTATTTATGGCCACATTTAATTGTTGAGGCAATGATAGCCTTTGATCCTTGTCTCCCAGCCATAAAACATGAAAGGGCTTTTCTCAATTGAGGAAAGCCCTTTTTTTATCTTCGAATCTACTTCTTTTGTGCTATCCTGGCCCAGGAATCGCGCAACGTTACCGTTTGGTTGAATACAAGGGCTTTAGCGGAAGAATCAACGGAATCGACGCAAAAATAACCGGTCCTTTCGAACTGGAAGCGGCTTTCCGGTTTCGCATCGGCCAGACTTCGTTCTACACGGCATGCAGTGAGAATCTCCAGCGAATCGGGGTTCAGAAGGTCGGCGAAATCGGAGTCTTCCTCCATCGCGGGATCGGCCTCTTTCAACAGACGGTCATAGAGTCGTACTTCTGCGGGCAGTGAGTGGTCCGCCGCAACCCAGTGTATGGTGGCGCGCACCTTTCTGCCGTCGGGGGCGAACCCGCTTCTTGTTTTCGGGTCATAGGTGCAGTGTACTTCCACCACTTCTCCCGTTGCGGGGTCTTTTACGACACTCTCACATGTTATGAAATAGCCGTAGCGGAGCCTCACCTCTCTGCCTATTCCGAGGCGATAAAATTTTCTGGGCGGATTTTCCATGAAATCCCCCTGTTCTATATAGAGTACCCGTGAGAAGGGGACCTTTCGTGTCCCCATGTCTTCGTTCTGCGGATGATAGAGACAGTCGAATTCCTCGACCTGATCTTCGGGGTAGTTGTCGATAACAACGCGGAGCGGACGGAGCACCGCCATGACGCGCGGGGCCTTTTGGTTCAGATCGTCGCGGACACAATTTTCGAGGAGGGCCATTTCGATCATGCTCTCATTCTTGGCCACGCCGATGCGTTCGCAGAAGTCACGGATCGCTTCCGGTGTATAGCCGCGCCGTCTCATTCCCGTCAGTGTGGGTAGCCGCGGGTCGTCCCACCCATTGACCAGTCCCTTTTCCACCAATTCGAGGAGTCTGCGTTTACTCATCACTGTATAACTGAGATTGAGGCGGGCGAACTCGATCTGCTGGGGACGATTTTCCACCTTTAACTCGTTAATAAACCAGTCATAGAGGGGCCGGTTATTTTCAAACTCCAGGGTGCAGATCGAATGGGTAATGCCTTCGATGGAGTCTGACAGGCAATGGGTAAAGTCGTACATGGGATAGATGCACCATTTGTCGCCCGTGCGATAGTGCGTCTCTTTTTTGATACGGTACATGACGGGGTCTCTCATTGTAATATTGGGAGATGCCATGTCTATCTTTGCGCGCAGTACATGGGTTCCTTCCTCGAACTTCCCGGCACGCATGCCTTCAAAGAGTTCCAGGTTTTCTTCTACCGATCTGTTTCGATAGGGGCTCTCTCTTCCCGGTTCATTGAAAGAACCTCGATACTCCCTGGTCTCTTCCGCAGTTAATTCACAGATATATGCCTTCCCCATCCTGATCAGTTGCAGGGCATATTCATAGAGTTGATCGTAGTAATCGGAGGCAAAGTAGAGGCGATCCTCCCAGTCAAAGCCGAGCCACTTGACGTCCTTAACGATGGAGTCCACATACTCCATGCTTTCACCGCTGGGGTCCGTGTCATCCATGCGCAGATTACAGGTGCCCCCGTACTGCTTTGCTATGCCGAAATTGAGGCAGACCGACTTTGCGTGACCGATATGGGGGTATCCATTCGGTTCGGGTGGAAACCTCGTCGCCACGCGCCCCCCGTGTTTGCCCCTTTTCAAATCTTCATTGATGATATCCCTGATGAAATCAGAGGGAAGTGATGAATGTGTCTCGGCCATGTCTTATGTCCTTTCTCCTTCGCTGTATCAATCCAATAAGTAAATTGTCTTTTTATTATCACATTTTCAGGGAGAATTCTGCTCTTTTTATTGTGTTGACTCAGGGGACGATTTCTCAATGGTGTCGTAAGCGTACGACCAACTCATATAGCACGAGTTACTCATAAGCAGTAAGATGT
>CAYMYS010000193.1:0-2939 GCA_964394725.1 uncultured Syntrophaceae bacterium | reverse complement strand
GAGCCGGAGCCTTCGTCTGTGGTGAAGAGACGGCACTCATGACCTCGATCGAAGGCAACAGGGGCATGCCGCGCCCCCGACCACCTTTCCCCGCCGTTTCAGGGTTGTGGCAAAAACCGAGTGTATTAAATAACGTGGAAACCCTGGCCAACGTAGGACAGATCGTTGCACGTGGAAGCAAGTGGTTTGCCAGCATCGGAAACGAGAGAAGCAAGGGAACAAAAGTCTTTGCGCTCACGGGTGATATCAATAATGTGGGTCTCGTGGAAGTTCCCATGGGGACTTCACTTGGAACCATAGTGCATGACATCGGCGGAGGCATACCGAATGGTAAAAAATTTAAGGCCGCCCAGCTTGGTGGTCCCTCAGGCGGAATGATCCCGGTACAGCATCTCAACGCGCCCATAGACTACGAACATGTAATGGAACTGGGCGCCATTATGGGATCTGGTGGATTAATCGTCATGAACGAAGACATGTGCCCCGTTGACATGGCTCGATTCTTCATGGATTTCTGTCAGGATGAATCATGCGGGAAATGCACCCCCGGCCGCGAAGGAACGAAACGGATGCTTGAGATCCTTACCAACATCTGCGAGGGAAGAGGCAAAGAGGGGGATATCGAACTCCTGGAAGAGATGGCCTATATCATCAAAGATTCGGCACTCTGCGGCCTCGGCCAGACGGCACCCAACCCGGTTCTGAGCACGATCCGTTATTTCAGAAGTGAATATGAGGCACATATCAGGGACAAGCACTGCTCCGCCGGGGTCTGCACAGCCCTTTTCAAGTCACCCTGTCAGAATGCCTGCCCCATTGGCATGGATATTCCATCATACCTTGCCCTTGTTCGCGCCCGAAGATTTGACGACGCCTACAAGGTCCTCCTCAGGACAAACCCCTTCCCTTCCATCTGCGGGCGGGTGTGCGATCATCAATGTCAATCGAAGTGCAGGCGCTCAACGCTGGATGAACCCATTGCCATCAAGTTTATCAAACGTTTCATCAGCGACAATGCACAGTGTCCAGCCATTGATGCAATCCCGATAACAAGAGATGAAAAAATCGCCATCATCGGAGCAGGCCCGGCCGGCCTGACTGCAGCAAAAGACTTGACTCTCCGAGGCTACGGAGTAACAGTCTTTGAAGAGCTACCGGAACCGGGTGGGATGACCCGTTACGGTATTCCATCATACAGACTTCCGAGAACAATACTGGCAGAGGAAGTGGATAGTATCCGAAAACTGGGTGTCGAGATTATCTGTAATACTCGCGTTGGTCGCGATATCTCCCTGGAGAAGGTCAATGAAGACTATGATTATCTCTATCTCGCTCCCGGTGCACACAAGAGCATGAAGATGGGACTTGAAGGAGAGAATTTCCATGGAGTATATGGCGGCGTTGAATTTCTGAGGGATTTTAACATTAATGAAGAGACCTGGCTTAGTGGAGAAAAATCCCTGGGCAGTAGAGTAGCCGTCATCGGTGGTGGAAACTCCGCAATTGACGCCGCACGGTGCGCTGTACGTCTGGGAGCAGATGTGACAATACTCTACCGTCGCACACGGGAGGATATGCCTGCGGCGGATGAAGAGATTGTTGCGGCAGAACATGAGGGAATCAAAATCGAATACTTTGTCGCCCCCACCAAAATCGTGGGCAAAAACGGAAAGGTGCAGGGTATATCATGCCAGAGAATGAAGGCGGGTGACTTCGATCGCAGCGGTCGAAGGAGACCCATTCCCGTCGAAGGGTCCGACTTTACACTCTCTGAAGACACTATCATTGCCGCCATCGGCCAGTCTCCCGATCTGTCCTTCATTTCGGAAGGAAGTGGTATTTCAGTCAACAAATGGAATTGCTTCGATCTCGCCGAACAGAGCAAGTCTCGGACAACGAATGAAAAGGCCTTTGCCGCCGGCGATGCCGTAACGGGCCCCTGGACCGTTATAGGAGCAATTGCAGGCGGACATCAGGCAGCAGAAGACATCGACCAGGCAATACGAAACAAAAATGGTGAACTACCCTGGGATCCACCTGAAGAGGAAAAAATCGTAATACCCTTCGAAATTGACGAGGATTCCGAGGAACAACCTCAGGCTGCCATGCCCGAACTCGATGCCGCAGACAGAAAGACAAACTTTGACGAAGTTGAATTGGGTTACAGTATCGATGAGGCGATTAAAGAGGCGTCACGGTGCCTGCGATGCGATGCCGAGGTATAAGCACATTAGTAAGTTAGAAATGGTGACGTAAAACATTTTTCACCATTCATCTTATATACAATTCATATAGGAGCCCAGAGCTTAGAATTTCCATTGTCTTTCTTGTTTTTAAACAGGCACACCTCGCCGCAGCTCTTCTCGCAAAGGGTGTGCAAGGCATGGATTGTTCGGTTATAAAGCCGTTATTCAGGCAACATCCCTCAAAAGAGGGGTCATTATGTCTTTGGGAATCTCCATTTTTTGCTCTTTTAGATTCCAGAGAGCGCGAACTGGAAAACGGACCTCGATATCGAGGGCATAAAACTGGAAGAGATGCTCTTTGCCGTAGGCGGCGATCTTCTGTTCCATGAGCGGACAGAGTTCTTTGAATCGTTCGAAGGTAATACGTTCCCCGTACTTCCTGGGTCTACCACGTCTTGTCTCTGTAACAAGAGGTGGAAACAAATAGAGGGCCGTATCCCGCTGGACCTGACCGATAACGGCAATTGTGTCTCGTATGGTGTCGGGCAGCCAAAAGAATATTTTCTTCTGAAGACCCATTTTAAATTTTGCCACGCTAATGCGCGGCAAAATCAAGTATTTTTTGTGAGTTTTATCCATCTTTATTGCGTTGAGACTCTAAACTCTAGTAGGAGCGGAAAATGACTAATAAGATTTTATTAACCATCGATGGAAGGGAATTTGAAGCAACACCGGGTCAAACCATTCTGGAAG
>CAYMYS010000192.1:0-2940 GCA_964394725.1 uncultured Syntrophaceae bacterium | reverse complement strand
AAATTTTTATTCTTTACCTCAAACAAAGAAGTATTCAATATCAAATTTTTAGTATCGTCAAAACCATCTGAATTTAAAACAGATGAATAATTTTTTACCAAAGGTAATTTTTTATACAAACAGATTTTGTCAATTTTTTCACATTTTTCTAAGGCACTTGCTATAAGTTGTATTGCCTCATATCCAAAAGCGGCGTCAATAATGTCCTCGTCTTTATATTCCTTTTTAAAAGATTCAGCTAACGTAAAATCAAAAACTATATATCCCTCTAAATATTCTGGTGGTACTTCAGACAAAGATTTATCGGAAACGCAATTCATTTTATAACCACAAAGCAATGGAATTTTTATATCTAATTCTGCTTTCTGTTTATTTATGGCTTCTGATTCAGGCCTAAAGCTCACCCATACGAGACCATCAACATCTTTTTGTTTAGCTTTCAATAGAAGAGTTCTAAAATCAGTTTCTCCAAGGTTATAAGTTAAATCAACGATATTTTCTTTACCAGCTAATTCTTCGACCCCTTTGTAACACCATTCTCCCCATGGAACCTTTGGCAGTAGTAATCCGAATTTTTGCATATTTTTTGTTGAAGAAGTATAGTTGAAAAGTTTTTTGCACTCATCATAAGAATTATAGAATGTTTTAAAGGCATATGGATGCTCCAAAGGAAGCCCTGTATCTGCTCCGTGTGCAATAAATGGAATTTTGTTTTCGTCGAATACTGAAGCAACAGCAGCAGAAACAGCCGTGCTATATACAACTACACTCGTTATATCACCTCTTGAAACAAATTTATTTGCGATTGTAACGCCTTCAGTAGGATCTCCTTTGCTGTCTTCAGTTACTAATTCTATCCTCTGACCATTCACGCCACCTTTAGCATTAATTTCGTTAACAGCTTGTTCCATGCCTTTCTGAAAAGGTTGGCCCAAAAAAGCAATTTTGCCTGTTAATGGTACGATAGATCCAATCTTTATTACACTTTTTTCATTTGGCGTCTGACTTCCGAACCACCAAATACCGCCGACAACGATAATGGCAACAATTATTCCAATAACTATTTTTGTTGTTTTTGTCATAGAATTATTAATGATTATTTATAGCCTCATAACTTAGATTGATTTTTCCTCAGAAAATTTTTCATCTTTTGTAATCCATATGTTTAATGCTTTGGTCTACATCTCGAAATCAACAAGTTTTCCTTCTTTATATTGTCTTATGTATATTGGTCTTATAGATACTCCGTTGCCGTCAAATCTTATATCTTCAGTTAATCCTTCAAAAGTTGTCTGGAGCAATTTTCTTTTTAAACAAACAATATCCGTAGAATTCTTACATTCTTTCAATGCATCTGCAAGGATCAAAATATCATCATAAGCATAATAAGAATTATAACTAGGTTTTTTGTTATATTTTGCAAAATATTTATCTTCAAAATTTCTTATTTCTGTACTATCCATTATTCTATCGGAGGCATAATCTGTAACAATAGCATTATTTTCTTTTAATACTCCTAATGAAACTTCATCTTCTAAAATTTCTGGAAACAAAGAGCACCATCCATAAATTTTTAAATTAATTCCGAGTTCCTTTATTTGTTTGAAAATCAACATTTCTTGAAACGGGTAACCTAAAACCAATAATCCATCAACATCTGATTTTTTAATTTTAGTTAATTGAATTCTATAATCTCTGTCTTGGGATGTAAATGCTTGTTTAGTTACGATTTCTCCATCATTTTCATTTAACACTTTTTCAAAAGATTTTATAAAATCTTTTGAAAAATCACTTTCTAGATAGATTATTCCTATTTTTTTATCTTTATTTTTAATTGCTGCTTTCGCCAATAACTCTCCATCTCTGCCAACATCAAAATAATCTTTAAATACATAGGTGCTTTCTTCCGCAAAAGAAGGAACAGTTGATTGATATAAAAGCAATTTTTTATTCTTATCAACTATTGGCGCAATTGCTCCTGTAAGATGAGTAAATCCACTAAACATTATATTCGCACCGTCTACAGTTAAAAGTTTGTTCGCCGTTGAAACTGCTTTTGAAGGATCTCCCGCATTATCTTCAATTATAAGTTGCAACTGTTTTCCATTTATTCCTCCTTTAGAATTTATTTCTTCAGATGCTATTTCTAGTCCTCCCTTTATTTCTCCTCCATTTTTAGCCAAATTACCAGATAGGGGTAAAGTTACTCCTATCTTGATTACATCTTTTTCTATTGGTTTTTTGTTTGTTGTCCACCAAATGCCACCAATAACGATAATGGCAACAATTATTCCAATAACTATTTTTGTTGTTTTTGTCATAGAATTATTTATAAAAAACCTTTATTGATAGTATGTCATTTTTTTAATACCTACTCGCCAAGATAGATTTCGAGAACTTTTGGGTTAATTCTTATATCTTTTGGAGTCCCTTCGGCAATAACTTTGCCTTTTTCTAAAACGATTATAACATCAGCAATGTTTAAAGTAAAGTTCATATCGTGCTCAATAAGAAGAATTGTCTCCCCCTGATTTTTTAGATTAATTAAAATTTTATTTATATTTTTTCTTAATTTAGGATTAACTCCAGCCACTGGTTCGTCTAATATCAAAAATTGATGAGGATTTAAAATTGTTCTAATCAATTCAATCAATCTTTTTTGTCCGTAACTTAAGTTTCTAGTTAATTCATTTTCAAATTTTCCCATTTCAATCAGTTTTAACATTTCTTTAATTTTTTCCTTTTTTTCTTTTGTAATTTTATTTCTACCAAATAAAATTTTCCAAAATTTTGTATCTTCGTTATCTAAAGCTAAAAGTAAATTTTCTCTAACAGTCAAATTGTTAAAAAGTCGTGTTTGTTGGAACAAACGAGAAATGCCTGAATTCGAAACTTTTTCCGGCGATAAATGAGTAATATCTTTACCATTAAAAATTATTT
>CAYMYS010000191.1:0-3027 GCA_964394725.1 uncultured Syntrophaceae bacterium | reverse complement strand
CTGCATCTACTAACCGGAATATTTAGACTTACGACGAGTCCATCGATATTGAGAAAATGAAAATAAGGTGAAAAAAGGAGGCGATATGCGAAAAGGATATAATGCAGTCAAGGTAAGCGAGCATGTCTACTGGGTTGGCGCCATAGATTGGAATGTGCGTGATTTTCACGGGTATGCGACAAAGAGCGGGACCACTTATAACGCCTTTCTTGTCATGGCGGAAAGGCCGACACTCATCGACACGGTGCGCAGTCAGTTCAGCGAAGAGATGTTTTCACGGATTGCCTCCATCATCGATCCCGGAGACATTCAGTATATCGTTTCAAACCATTCGGAACAGGATCACAGCGGCTCTCTGGCTGCTGCCATAGAAAAAGTGAAACCGGAACGGGTCTACGCCTCCTATATGGGTAAAAAGGCACTGAAGGAAATTTTTGCAATAGAGGATATTGATGCCGTCAAAGATGGAGAGACGGTAAGTTTGGGAAACATGGCCCTCACATTCCTTGAAACCAAGATGTTGCACTGGCCTGACAGTATGTTTTCCTATCTTCCAGAAGACAGACTTCTCTTTTCTCAGGATGCCTTTGGTATGCACCTCGCCACATCGGAAAGATTTGCAGACCAGATCGATTCTGCTCTTCTCGAGTACGAGGGGGCACGATACTATGCCAACATTCTGTTGCCCTACTCGCACCTCATCCCGAAGCTTCTGGAAAAAGTACAGGGTCTGAATCTGGCAATTGATATTGTGGCACCCGATCACGGTCCTATCTGGCGTAAGGACCCTGGGAAGATTATAGAACTCTATTCGCAGTGGGCCTCACAAAAACCCTCACGGAAGGGACTCATCGTCTACGATACCATGTGGAAGAATACGGAACGCATGGCGTCAGCCATCGCCGAAGGTCTTCAAAACCAGGGAATAACTGTCAGGCTCATGTCTATGTCGGGTAATCACCGGAGCGATGTCGCCTATGAACTCCTCGACGCAGGGGCCCTCTTTGTCGGTTCACCGACGCTGAATAATAACATCTTTCCTACGATTGTCGATGTCCTGACCTATATCAAGGGATTAAAGCCCCGAAACCTGGTGGGCGCGGCATTCGGTTCCTATGGATGGAGCGGAGAGTCGGTCAGGCAGGTGGAGGATATCCTCAAGGAAATGAAGGTTGGCCTCGTAGCCGAGGGAATCAGGGCACGAAACGCCCCCGATGCCGATACCCTCGATAAATGCCTTTCCCTCGGGGCCGCAGTGAAAGAGATGTGGGATGAGTTGCTGAAGTAGAATCTAAAAAGAGGACTGTGACGGGGGAAGAATTTAGTGCCCTTTTCTATCAAAATATGTATAATAACCCAAAACAAAGAGGAGGTGGATAATGCAAAAATATGTATGTGACGTATGTGGCTATGTCTATGATCCAGCTAAGGGTGATGATGACGGCGGCATCGCGCCTGGAACTTCCTTTGACGCGCTTCCCGACGACTGGGTCTGTCCGATTTGCGGAGCCGGGAAGGACGAGTTTTCACCGGAATAAAATGGTGTAAGCGACCGGTTTTATGTTCGAGATACAAAAAGCCGGTCGCTTGCATATCTTAAAAGCATCATGTCAATTTCTTCACTGTTAAGAACAATTATTCCAGACAAGTAAATAATCCTGTCATCACTCAACAGGACAGAATCAATCAGGAAAACCCCTGTGCCCGAATAATTGAGCCACCTTTCCTGTCTCAGCCCATTGAAGCTCCCCGCGGTGTGCGGCGGGGAATGGTCCCGCTATATTTTCCATTGATAAAGAGTCACCTTTGCAATACTTGTGATGTTCTGCAACAAGAGCAAAATCTGAGATGTAACTCAACTGCGTAACGAGGAGAATTAACATGATCTTTAAGCCAGCCTTTCTTGCAACGGGAATCGGGAGTATGCCCTTTCAAGACCCCGAGTACGCCGTCGATGTTTCCCTCTCCAGAATGAGCGAAGCCCCCGTATGGCCTATGTCGAACTCAGCACGGACCCCGGCTACATGGATCAATATATGGGCGATCTCTTCCCGCCCCAAACGGACCTGGACAGGTTTCTGTCGGTCAGGGAGCGACGACGGGAAATTGAATTGAAGGAGATTGAGCTATGATGTCTAACGAGTTGATGATACTGCTTGTGACAGCGGCTTCCATAGGGTTTTTTCATACGCTGCTTGGTCCCGATCACTATCTGCCCTTTATCATCATTCCCGCGGAGGCGAGAATCCATTAAGGCAACACAAATAAGGACTTGCATTTGTTTCAGAGTGACACCGTGTTGAACATTTTATGTGTTCGTGAAATTAGCATACATGAAAGGAATCTATAGCGATGGACAAGGAAATCAAAGATGCCTTGGAGAAGGCCTATACCGGTGAAGCGAAGGCTGCCTTGCGGCTCAAGATTTTTGCCGACGTGGCGGAAAAAGAAGGTTATACCCAGATTGCGAAACTCTTTCGCGTTATATCCTTCTCTGAGGAGATCCACGGAACGCGTGCCCTGAAGGTGCTGAAGGAGACGGGGAACACGGAGGAAAACCTGAAAAGCAGTTTCGAGTCGGAAGAAAAAATCGCCCAGGTGGCCTACGAAGATTTCCTCAAGAAAGCAAACGATCTGGGTGACAAAGCGGCGGCGCAGCACTTCTCCCAGAGCCGGGACGTGGAAGAGGGCCACGCGAAACTGTACAAAAACGCCCTGAACGACATGATGTCTGAACGGGAAGCGGCCTATCATGTTTGTACGGTATGCGGCTATATCGCCGACGGTGAGTTGCCTGAGGTATGTCCTGTCTGCGGGGTGAAGAAGGAAAAGTTCACCAGTTTCGACTGAGCATTGTCATTCCCACGAAGGTGGAAATCTCTATTCGTACCACGCGTCAGCGGGGGAATGCATCATCAGTATGCTTCTATCATGTTTCACAATACAGTACCATTTGGCGGATTTGGCAGTGTTGCCATTTCCGCCAAATGCTTATAAATCAAATCAGTAGATTCTATAATGCGTCAC
>CAYMYS010000190.1:0-3066 GCA_964394725.1 uncultured Syntrophaceae bacterium | reverse complement strand
TTTTGGAGTTAAGACAGTTATCTAAAGAAGAGGAAGTTGAGATGTTGAGAAAAGGAAGAGACTTGATTGCAGAAGATGTGATGATTTTGGTGGATGACTTGGGTTTGAATGTTGATGATGATGGAGATTATATAATTATTGAGAATATTGTTGCTTGGGCAATGGGTGACGTGAGAGAGAGAAAAGGAAAAATTGATGATTACTTAAAAGAAGCTTACTTATACGAAGCTCTTGATACAGATGAAGAGTGGATAGATCTGGCAAGAATAGAGTTTAGGGAGAGGGAGGAAGGATTTCAGCAGTATAAAGCGAGAGAGTTTGATTTGGTGGGTTTGGAGTCTAAAACTGGTGTAGAGATACCGATGTTTAAGCACATGAAGGGAAGAGAAGATTTGAGAGATAGTTTGAAGAAAGAAGGTAGGGCTAGATTAGGAATACATAATGCGTTTGTGGCATGGAAGGCTTCTTGTGCTCGACCAGAGTCTTTTTTAAGAGCGTTTGGGTTTTTTATTAAGGATCAGGATGTGCCTAAATGGACGTCTGGAGAAGTGGATTTAGAGTGGTTGCAGACTTTGTCTGAGTCGGAAAGAGGTTTAGGAAAGAACATTGGAAAAGCACTGAAGTTGTACATACAAGAAGGGGAAGAGAGTAGAGATGCTTATTACACAAAATGTAAGAAGAAAGAGACGGATATAAAAGTAGATGTGAAGGATAATTCTGAGAATATTTTTTCTCAAGTTTTACAACCGGCAGAGTTAAAGAGAATAAGAGGAGATATGGCAAAAAAAACGAGTGAGGATGGAGAAGAGATTGCCTATAGATTAATGTATTTATTTGGTTTAGCGGCTAAGTATGGCTTTTCTCAGAGCAGAGGATGTCCTGAAAATGATGGTTTGGGGTCTTTGTTTAGGGTGAATGATTCTTGGCAAGAGACTATTGATAAAAAAGGAATTTCACCGGCGCCGAAGGCAATTGTTGGAGATAAAGATAATTATAGTAGGCAACCATTTAGGTATGTTGATTTTTTAGAGTCTTATCCTGAGATGGTGGGAGATGTGGTGTTGAAGGATGGGCAGTTTAAGCCTCTTTTTGATGTTTTAGAAGAGGGTGGTTTTGATCAGGTGAGATGGGATGAGGTAGATAGAGGTCAAGGTAGTTTTTTGGGAAGAGTAGATAAGGCTTTAAAGTTAAGAGATAAATTGTCAGCTTTGAATCATAAACCAGAAGATGTAAGTGTTGATTCGATAAAAGGACTGAAGGATATAATTGAAAATGCTTTGGTGCATGAAAGAGATATTAAGAATGTTAAAAAAGATTCAAAAAAGACAGCTGATGGGGTGGAGTGGAAAAAAGAGAAGATTGAGAGGAAAGATGGACTGGAAGATAATGTAACTCGGGCAGTTTTGTTAAATTGGGCTAGGGGTGTGATTGATCAACATTCTCCGTTGAATGATTTAGCACCATTAGATTCATATTGGGGACTTGAATCGGTTGATTCCTTTCTTTTGAATTTGTCTAGTGTTTTGAGGGATAAAGAAATAAAAGATTTGAGAAAAGGGATAAAATCGGTTGCTTGGGCATTTAGTTTAGGGAGTAAAAGAGCAGAACGGTTTTAGCTGGTTTTTTGTGGAGAGGAGGTTTGTTAAGATTTGTGGCTTGTGGGGCGATAAGGGTTAGCGGATTTTCTGGGAGATTTTGGTTTTCCTACTGGTGTCGTTGGGGGTGGAGGTGTTTTTTTGGTGTATGGTGCTTTTAATTTTGTCGTTGCTCTGTTAATAACAGGAGTAGAGAGATTACCAAAACGTTGTTGTTGTTTTTTAATAATTGGATCGGCAATGATTTTGAAAGGTGCAAAGGCTTCACCTATGGCAGAACCGTAGCCAAGATCTTTAATTTGGAGAGCATTTTTGATTATTTCAGCGA
This sequence comes from uncultured Syntrophaceae bacterium, assembly GCA_964394725.1. GTDB lineage: Bacteria > Desulfobacterota > Syntrophia > Syntrophales > UBA2210 > JAFGPZ01. The sequence goes on along the minus strand of CAYMYS010000190.1, from coordinate 1,143 downwards.
TTTTAGGAGTCATAAGTATCATTCCGAGTCCAAGAAGAGAAAGTGCGCTAGCTGAATTTGTTCCCAGTCCCCAGTTTGAGAATCCTTGTCCTAGTAAAGGAGGGGGAACCCACATTGCGCCTGATTCAGGATTTAAGTTTTCAAATTGCCACATAAAATGGAAAGAAAGAAGATACATGGTCATTACAGAGATAAATACTGAGAGTTCAGAGAGGATGTTTTTGATCCAATTTCCAAAGGATTTTGATCCGGGGATGATGTTTCCGAGAAGAATGATGGGGGAAAAAATGATGTTTAAGATAATGTTGACATATGATTTGATAAGCATCCAAAGGACTTTCATAAAAGTAAAAAGGACAGCGATTAATAAGATTAAGCCTAGTATCATGTATAGACCGGATGAAAGTATGGTTACTAAGAGGGTGGCAATAGCTGCTACAGATTGTGGTATGGGCAAAAGGATGGACCACAAGTCATTAATAAAAAATTTAACGCTGGCTATCATTCCTCCTATCATGGGAACTCCTAAACCTACGCTATATCCCGAAACAAAGTTACTCCATTTTGGAGCTAAACCTTGGCTGATGAGAAGGTTGGTTAGTATTCCCCAGGTGAGGTAGAAAAGATCAATCATGAAGCCGGCAATGGCGTAAGAAAAGGTAATGAGTAGAAGAGTGATAATGAGTTTAGGAAGGGCAAGTTGGATAGTGATGGCGGTTTGAGGGTTGATTTTAATACGGAACATGATCATGAATCCGTAAAGGATAAAACCAAGAACAAAGAAGAAGTAAGCGACATTTCTGAAAGCTTTCCAGACAGAGAGGATAGGTTGTAAGGAAGTGAAACCGTAGCCATTGTCGGCATAAACTGATTGAACGACTTTTTTGTTTTGAAGATTGTTTTGAACATAGGCTAGATATTCGGTGGAGGAAGCTGGAGTGGTTTGATAAAGAGAGGTAATTATTTTGGCAGTTCCTTGAATGGCTCCCTCTTGGAATAGAGATGAGGTGATGTTTGGTTGAGTGCTGGAAGAAGATAAGAGACCATTTAGTTCTTGATATAGTTTGTCAGCATTATCACTTGAACTACCACCGACTTTTTCCATGAGATCAAGAAGGATAATGTCGCCAAAACCAATACTTT
>CAYMYS010000189.1:0-3088 GCA_964394725.1 uncultured Syntrophaceae bacterium | reverse complement strand
CCCAGGTCTCAATTTCTACGGCTGGGAATGAGACGCAAGTCAGGATCGCTAATTCACGTAATGAGACCCAGGTAAGCATCTCGAATGTCGGAAACGATTCCAGGGAGTCTATTGCTGCTGCGTCTAATACTACCCAAACCTCAATCGCAAATTCCCGTAATTCTACCCAGGTTGCAATCGCCACTGCGAGCAACGCCACTCAAGTGTCTATTTCAAACGAAAGAAACTCTACTCAAGTTGAAATCGCAAGAGCCCGGAATGTCACCCAGGTAACGATTGCCAACGAAAGGAATACAACCCAAGTATCGATCGCTACGGCGGAAAGGGCGATGAGAGAAGCAATTAGCGACCGGAGCATTACGATGCAGCAGACCGTCTCGCTGGCCCAGGTCACAGCCCAGACCAATATAGCCAATGAGAGGCTTACCGTGGAAATAGCCCGATCAATAAATTCATTTAACGCAAGCGTGTATAGCTCCGACGTATCGTATGCCCAGGGCAAGGCCTCGGTCATAGGTAACGCGCTAAGCCGCATGACAGCACCAGGCTTGGCCTGGGTGGAGTGGGGATAATATTATGCCAGAGAAAAACAAAATAGGATCCACTGCTTCCCCTAGTGCCGCGAAAGACCTCGTAGAGAAAGGAGCCGCTGCCGCGCGTGTCAAGGGGAGCAGTAGACTCAAGGATTTGCAATCGAGAAGAGATGTGAACCCGCTATCGGCTGTTACAAAACTAGCGAAAACTGCTTGGCATTATGGGTCAGTGGAGCAACAGAGGGAGCTTGCCAATATTAGGCTTAAAAAACCCCCAGAAATCATGGCAGATCCGCCATACGTGCCTGGGAAGGCTCTGAATGCCGCTACCCCACCCAATATGTCTCTTATGGCTAATTATTCCGGTGACAAGGATTTTATCGGCGAGATTATGCAGCGCAGGCTTGATACGTCCGAGAAAGTGGCGGGGGCAATGGAACCCAGCCCCACCGGCCTCCCAGATGCCCCCGTCCTAATGTCTCGTGAGCGCACAGCCGAGGCGGCCAATGTAAAAAATGTTGCCATGGCGCAAGAGACCTTTGGCATTGAGCCCAATCTCGTGGCGACACTGAACAACTCACCCAATGAATCAAAAGACAAACTCATAACCAGTAAGGCAAATATTGCGTCTGGTCATTTTGATGAGAATAATGTTTGGCAGGAAGGCTACGCCATCCCAAAGGGATATGTGGATGGTCCAGAGGGGACTATCAATTTTGTGGAGGCTGATATTGAGACTGCCAAATCGATGATGGCTAACTCGTTTTTTCCCCCGGAACAAATGGTATTTCAGATTGAGACTAGCGATGAAGAGTATGAGAAGCTGGTGAAAGACCCTCGGTATAGTCAATACTCCATAGAGAGGACTGATACCAAAGAAAAGAAGAGGGAGAGAGAAGTAGCCAGAATAGAGAAAAGGCTGGGAGAGGAACAGGTATTGGTATCTGAATACTTTCAAGGATCGATATCCCAAAACGTGATGACCCGGATGGCTAAATTTGGACTTTCTGACCTGCCGCCAGAAATAAAGAAACAGGTATTTGAATCTATGGACGCAGCCGAAAAACAGTTCGCCCTTAACCAGTCCAATTATGACAGGCTACAAGAACAGAATCAGATGAGCTATTTAGAGCTTGCCAAAAAGACGGGAATGACTCCAGTCGCGGCTCATAGTCTCAAACAGGAGATAGGTGATATCCTGGAGATATTGACGCCCCTTGTGTCTATGAAGAGCAAGCGTGAATATCACGAAGACCATGCCCATCTCCGCGAGATAATGAGCAAGAGTGAGGGGCCATATAGCCAGGCCCGTGATGATTACAAAGCAATAATTAAGGATAGCAAATCCAGTCCGGCCGAGGCGGACTCAGCCAAGCGAGGCCTGAAGCGTATGGATGATCCAAACAGAGACTTAGATGATGGTATCATCACGGCATACGACGTAAACGGGGCGTTTTGTTCTGCCATGTCTGCCATAGACGAAGATTTTGATATGGTTAAAGACTCTTTCATAAAGGGTGGTATGAAAACGATATCAGACAGGATGGCCACCAACGAAGAGAGGGTAGCAGCTTCACAACTGATACAATCTATGGCTGTGGCCAAAACTATTAAGGATACAGACCTCCTCAAACATTTATCCACATACGACAAAAACTTCGCTTACAATAAACTCATCTCAGACAAAATAGGGCCCTTACAGTCAGCCCTTGCCAGTAGTGATATAGACGGAGTATCCACTATAATGGATGAACTGATCAATGAAACTTATGAGAAAGCCGATGACCAGGGGCACAAGAAAGGAGCTAAGGTTTACGAGATTATGGTAGGCCCGGTCAAAATAAACCCAGACACCGGAGAAAAGGATCAGGAAGTTCTCAAAGTAACTGACGACCAGAAGCGACAGATGTTCCTCACCATGTGTACTCCACAGGCAAAGAGTATTATGAATGCGTGGAATCTCGTCTTGGATGATCCCTATGACAGGAATGGGCAATATAGCGTGGATGAAGATCATGTTATTCAGTCTATCAATGAGTTGGTGGCGAAGGGGCAAGAGGCGCTGGCACGCGAAACCGTGCTAAATATGCGGAGCATTATGAAAGAGAATGGCGCGATAGGTCTTTATGGTAGATCTGATAAATACTTGGACACTATAGACGGAATGTTAGGGTTATGATATGCCCAATGAACTCCTCGAACAATCAAATCAGCGTTTTGCTCAGAAGCCTGAGATAAACTTCAACCACGATTGGCTTCCATCCCTGGAGACTACCCCCACCCAGGACCATAAGGACCCCGCCCGCCCCTTGTCAAAAAAGGCCCCGTTTCGTAACCTGATAAGCCCGACCGGCCCTACCTCGGATCCCAAATTCCAGAATCTTATTAAGGAAGACCGTGACTGGCTCCCCTCATCCAAAGCTGCCATTGCCGCGCCAGTTTCCACAGTAAAAATGAGTGACCTGGTTAGGTCCCCGGAAGGGGAGTCACTACTAGGGGAGATGTGGAGTGTTATTGCGTCCGGCTTGGCTGCCGGTGGACGTTCGATCCTGGAA
>CAYMYS010000188.1:0-3106 GCA_964394725.1 uncultured Syntrophaceae bacterium | reverse complement strand
TCAACGCACCCATAGCGTCCATCCATGAAGTGTTCGTATATAAGTTGTTGCGCAGTCATCGGATTAATTCCAAAGGCAACTGAGTGGGCCTTTTGGGCGTTGTAAGAAAGACCGGAAACTGTTCCAATAAAAGAATCAGCCCCCAAGGGCCGCCCGGTTCGTTCGTGTTTTCTAAATAACGTTCTTTCCTGCTCCTGCGCATCAACAGACAAAAAATCTTCCCAGGGTTTATTTACTATTTCCAGCAAAGGCTTCGTTTTTATAAGGAGATCATCGTTGCCTTGCGCTACGGTTCTTGCTATTCGTGCCATGTTAAAAATCAATCAAATTAGCTAGCTTTTCTTGATAATTAAGTAAGGTGTCACCCGAATTCTCACAGCGTAATTGCCAGTCCGAGTTAATGCGGTTGTTCGAGCGATCGGTTTCCGATGCATCAAAGTTGCCATACTCCATGAACCAGACATAGCTGCCTGTTAATCTTTGCGATTGTTATTTTTGCATCAGACCGATCCAATTTTAGAGTAAAGTCGGGGGGAATTTTTCCAATAGGAATATTAATTGTTGGTCCGTCAGCATTGAAATGTTTTACCGCCACATCATGTACCTGAGAAAACAATGTGACAGGAACTTCAATGAGTTCATAACGGTGCAAAGCTTGGAAATAGCGTAGCTGAATGATGGCATCAACTTCGTCACAATACTCTTTGAAAAGACGACGGGTATGCGCTTGACGTTTTTTGGCGGTTCTACAATCTTGAATCCAGGCGGCCTCAGTGAGTTTGCTGATATGAAGGGTGCTTTCAGAAAGATTTTTCGCTTTTGATGACTTGAGGCTAACCCTTCTACCATCAATCATAACATCCCAGAAACGTTGCCCTTCAGGTGCTTCCTGAACCTTGTGCCCAGCATGTGAACAGGCAGCTATAAATGCGGAATCGAAGCTTTCCTGAAATAGCGGTGAACCCATAAAACAGTGATGCGTAAGAAGTTTCGACCGGAATTCGCTCTCGAACGAATCGCTGCTAAAAGGAGACTTCGGATTCATTTCCACCTTACAGTTGGTTCGCAAAGCATTGATGAACTCTTTGAGCCTTCGCTCCTCAGAAGCAGTTACGGAAACAGTAAAATCAATCATAGAAAAGCTCCTGCTGACCTTTTTTAGTAATATCCGACTGTTTTAGGTTAGTCCCTGGTAGGAGTATGTCTTTGATTTCGGGTTGCTTCCCCGTCAGAATCCAGTGGGCAAGGTGTGCCAGTTGATAGGAAATCAAGGGAGGGACCGCATCGCCTATGTGACGGTACATGTTCGATACGGCGGCCCCGTTGAGGACGAAATCGTTCGGGAACCCCTGTAAAACAGCCATTTCTCGCACAGAACATAGTCGATCGTTCTCGGGGTGTACGTACCGTCCGTTTCCAACATGGGAGCACTCACGCTTGATTGTGGGGGCGGGTTTTCCCCAGGCCATTCGACCGTAGACGTCAGGGTAGGATCCGAACCGCTTGTGGGCAACGATTCGCTTCATCGCATCAGTTAACAGCTCGTCTGCATCACTTCGCCGTAAGAGATCCATCCATGAGCCGCCGTCCTTTGGAATTGCTGCTATTCTTCGCCGCACTATGTCAGACGAGAAACCTGGGTAAAGATTGAAGCCATCGTCATCCTCTGAAATCATTTCAAAAGCTCTTTTTACGGTCAAAGCTTCATCTGCGGCACCCCAGCCATCCCACAGACTATCTACTGTATGAAGCGGGAGATACTGTTTTGCGGCGATAACGATTGCCCGTTCACGAATTTGTGGTAGGCCGAATCTGGATAGCATATAGGTCCTGCCAAAGACGTTGTATCCGTGACTCTCCAGATGCTCCCGGAACCACTCGTAGTGGTGCTTGAAATTGCCTCGAATCAGCTCACGAGCGTTTTCCATGACCAAAATATCAACCGATAGGGCAACAGCGTACTGAGCAGATCGACGCACCAAGCTGTTTCGCTTGTCATCACGAAGATGATTTTCAGGGTTGGCTCGGCTGAACCCGGTGCATGGCGGGCACGTCGCAAGAACAGCGATATGCTGTTGGTCAGACAACGCAAGTTTTGAACGTAATTTGTCAGGAGCGACTGTCGTCAAATCCAATCGGGCCGGCATCAAACCGATATTTTTAAAATAGGTGCTATTGCATTGTAGCTTACCCTGCCCGGTGCTCGGCTTTCCTAGTTCAGCATCGGCTGCGGCTATTACCTCGAAAGAGGTATGTTTATGGAATCCGTAGCTCATCCCTCCAGCTCCGGAAAAAAGGTCGATAACGGCAAATCGTTCTCTTTCCATAGCCTCTTACCTCATCTACTTTGATTCATTAAATTCCGGTTCGTCATCATACGAGGATATTCGATAACGTATCTTTTTTTCCGCCACTGATAGCAGCTCATGTTGTGTCACGTCACCATCATAACATACATTGCCTTGACTAAGCCAACAAGCGACCTTTTGAATGGTTTCAACCGCTTTTTTGGTCAATTCGCACTCCCATACGACCAAAATCTGCCAACCAAGGTTTTCGAGTTGTAGTATAATTCGACGGTCTCTTTCAACATTTTCAGTTAATTTCTTCTCCCAGAAATCGACATTGCTTTTGGGCGTGCTAGCTTCTTTACAATATGGATGCCTGTGCCAATAACACCCGTGTACTAACACGGCCGCATGGAACTTGGGAAAGACGAGATCCGGGCTACCTGGTAAGTGGCTGTTCTTAAGACGGTACCTAAATCCAAGTCTATGCAGTCCACATCGAAGAATCCATTCCGGCTTAGTGTCTCGGCTGCGAACCTTCGACATCAGTTTAGATCGTTGTTTTTTGGTGAGGATATCAGTCATTGATCTCTTGGTGTTCGAACGTTTGAAATCAGCTGCATCTCCGAGCGAAGCGAAGGGGATGACAGTTGAAATGAATGGTTGTTGCTCCCTACTAGGAGGCTGTCCGAGAATAGCAGATGGTCAAAGGAGAAGCCATGCATAGATGAGCAAAATCATCTCAGTAATTATCGTTAAAAGCGATACTTATATTGACAACTATTTGATATTATGATACATTATGTCATCACATCATT
>CAYMYS010000187.1:0-3164 GCA_964394725.1 uncultured Syntrophaceae bacterium | reverse complement strand
TAAAAAAGGTGGCCTAAACTATGGCTCAAGTGACAACTACCTTGACACCCGCCGCTATGGTCTGAATGTCTTTTGGGGAAAGTAATTTGATTGTTGCTTTGGTAATGGACAGAAAAGGCTGTATCGTAATTGATGTTGTTCGAACATTTTCAGAAAGTTGTTTTTTGGTAATTGCAAGCTGGGACTTGATGCTCGTTAAGGTCAGACTTGTAATAATGACGTAGGCAATCGTCGATATTGCTATAACTGCCGTAGCAATCGCTGTAATCCATACGCTCATTTCCATAACTACAAAGCCTTTACTTTGTTCATTTCACCTTGAAATCTACATAAATCTTAATGATATGTCCATCATTTCTTCCAGGAAGAAAGTTTGCGATCTGAAGGAACGGGAAATTACCGATCAAGCCTTCGCACGTTAAAGGAACCCTAGGTCACAATTCTTTCAGAACCCGCCGGGCCTTTTTTTTATTATTCTGTTTAACCATAACAATAAAGAGTTACCTGTTCTACTAAAGAGAATAAGCACCTATTCACCCTAACAGATGACTTATTCTCGCGACTATATCAAATGCCCTATCGAGATCAAAGCTTTCAAAATCTACGGGGCGCAGCACCGGTTTCAGCTCCGTATTGATCTGGGTCTTCAGCTTTTCTTTCCGCGCCGGAGACAGATCGATAGGAGCGTTTCCCGGAACCTTCAGCTTTTCAGTGAGTAGCGTAATAAGGTGCCCGTCCGTCATATCCAGTTGATGTTGAGATGCAAGGTAATCAATATCGAAAAAGTCCCGAATGGCCGGCTCCAACCGTGTCAATGCCGCCCGCAGCTTTTCGGCGATTGCCTCCTTCATGAGCAAGGTGGTCAAATCGATGTCAGGGACCAGGGATTTTCGGGTAAAAGGGTTTAGCAGCAACGTCCTGGCCTTCATTTGCGCAGGCGGCATTAGGGGCATTTCGCGCAAACCCACTTCAATCTTGATACGGGCCGCCTCTTCCGTGAGGAAAACCGAAGGGTAGGTCACATAAGTGACGTATTGCCGTGAACTGTTGTGCCCTGTGAAGTCCTCAGGGAGGGTCAGGATGCACACCTTCTCTGAAATTATCTTTACCCATTCTCTGACGGGCGCGATTCGTTTCCGCCGCAGGGAAATGCCGGCTTCCGGTGGCGTCGAAATCATGAAATCAAGGTCTTCGCTGAGCCGGTAGAAATCGGCATAGACCTTGCCAATACAAGTGCTTCCCCGGAAAATCAAAGGACTGTCCGGCTGGTCATAAAGATACTGCAGAAGGACGGTACAGAAATAATCCTTTTCGATGAGAGTGGCATTTAACCCTGTCTGGCCTGCAGTGAAAAGCACCGCCTCGCGGAAGAGCGCCTAATCTTCGTGGACCGAGATTCTATGATCGCGGGATGGATCCATTGACAATCAACCCCCACTCCTTATTGATGCTGCCTTTTGCCGCTTGGCCGGGTATCCATGGGATCAGCGACCTTGTCGGACCGAGCTGTCGTTTTATTTTACTGAGTCGCTCATCGGCGACACCAAGCTGGGCAAGCCAATATCCGATGCGCTTGGCAGTTCCCTTGTTGCCGTATGTAAGCGTGTCAGAGATCAGGTTCTCGGTGACGGTCGGGTCTTTCTTCAGTGTTTCGGCAGTCCATCCATAGGCCCGGGGAAGTGTGTTATACCGGGACCAGTCATAGACGGCATCGACCAGCGCCCTCGTTTTGGTGACCATGACTGCGTCGATGCCATCGGGCGTCTTCAAGCTTTTGGTTGAACCCAAACGTTTGTCGCCTGTTTTGATAAATACAAAATCGGTTCCACCGATCTCCTTTTCTCCGAAAATTCGGTCATTGTAAACGTAAATCCGATTCGGTACCTGGTCGTCGAAACCATGAAAGTTAAAGGCGCTGGGGCCACTGATCTGGTATTTACCTTTTATGACCTCCATGAGTTTTGAGAGTATATAATAGCCGCTGACCGTCCACCGTCCGCCGGCAGGCATGTGCAGCGGGACCAGATAGGCACCCCTTTTCAAACGGATAATCAAACCGGAGGTCGCCATTCGATTGAGGAGTTTCCATTCCTGTTCGGCCCTAATATCCAGGGCGGAGGCAATTTCGCCCGAGGAGATAATCTCTTTTTCCCTGAGCTGGGCATAGGCGAGAAGCTGCATTTCAAATTTGCCAAGCTTTGTTTTTCCCTGCTTCACTATATTGTTCGTTCCTTCCTTGACAGAGGAGTTACGCTGATAATAGTAAAACAAAAAGCTTTTGTCAATGGATAATTCGTTTGAAGGGAACACTCGGAATATAGGGAATATAGGGATGTCCCCTTTGACTGTCCCTGGAGTAATTTTGCCCTTGACAAAGTACCACAATAGGTACATACTGGGGTATGAAAACGAGCTATTATCTATCGGTGGTTTTTTTCAAAACAGATGCCGGCAATGAACCAGCACTGAATTGGTTAAAGAATCTGTCTCGTGAGGAAAAAAAGATAATTGGTACGGACATAAAAACAGTTCAGTATGGTTGGCCAATTGGCATGCCTTTGGTTAAATCGTTGCATGATGGTTTGTGGGAGATCAGATCTGAATTGGGTGATCGAATAGCTCGTACATTTTTCACAATACATAACAGGCAAATCATTCTTCTACACGGGATTATAAAGAAGGCACAAAAACCACCAAAGGCTGATTTAGAATTAGCAAGAAGGAGATTGTCTAAGTTTGTAAGAGAGGCAAGGTAAGGAGGAAATTAAAATGAAGCATAACAATATAGGCAGTAAATTTGATGACTTTCTCGAAGAAGAAGGTTTACTCGGCGAAGTTGAGGAAAAAGCCCTCAAAAAGGTTATCACATTGCAAGTCGAACAGCTGATGAAGGAAAAAAATCTGTCAAAGACAGCTATGGCCAAAAGAATGCAGACGAGTCGTTCGTCTCTTGACAGGCTGCTTGATCCCTGCAATGAATCAGTGACTTTTCATACTATGAAAAAGGCCGCTTCTGCCGTGGGAAGAAAGCTGAAGATCGAATTGGCATAGAAGGGGGGGCGTGGGGTCAAGTCTACGGTTGACCCTTGTTGTTAATTAGCCAAGATTCAAGAAAGCACAGAAGCATAAGAATAAAGGTAAAGGGTCTTGAAGAAATATTGAGA
>CAYMYS010000186.1:0-3202 GCA_964394725.1 uncultured Syntrophaceae bacterium | reverse complement strand
CCATACCCTGTCATTTCGACATGATAATCTCCGATCTCTTTGAACTTCTTAAGATTTTCATGAATCATACCGATGTAACATCTATGAGCAGCTACAAGCTGATGGAAAGGGTTCTGAAAGAAAAGCGCATAATAACAGAGACCGTTAATGGCAGCGATGATAACTGCGAGACTGGGAAGAAAGACAGAACAAATATCAGGTTAAGGGTGATTTAAAATGATTGCTATCTACTTTTCACTGTTTGTCATATTCTGCGCAGCAGTATTGGCCATCAGGGGTGCAACCTGGGATGAAAAAGCCCATGGAATACAAAAGATGACACATACCGGATATCTGTCAACATTATTAGTGAGCGTTGGTTTTATCCTATCGCTGACCATTATAGACAACTCGCACCAGGCCTCATTAATACAGTCCGAAAAATTGAGCAGCACAGTAGAATACGCTGAGACCATCAGAGACGAAAGTATTCGGTTGCGTTCATCACTTGAGACGGCGAAGGCCCGTATAGAAAGTTTCAAATCAATTATAGAATTTATACGTTCGGAATCGGTACAACAACCCCAAAAAGTAATGGGTCAATATGTTGAATTAAGACCCAATGAGTTCTGGACGGCGCCGGATTGCATATATGGGGGTTCTATAGTCAAACTCTATGATTTTCGCGGCGACATTCTTATCTTGTACGGAGACGAATTCCTTTACGAAGATGACATACATTATCTTATGCAACGGTGTGCAGATAAACTGGGGAGCTACATGTTTGACGAGGTGGATCGCGTGCGGGCCATACATGAGTTGGAATATTGTCTGAAAGGGAAAGTCAGGGTCGATCTTGTTACGTCAGGAAGAAAGGGACATTCCGAAATCGCCATAATCGGACGAAGTGGAAAAGGAATGCCGTGGGGCATTTATAACCTTTCACAGAAGCGGGATGGAGGAAAAGTTTTTGTTGAATCCACTCCGCGTATTCACTCGGACGATTGGAGTTGGGTCGAAAAAGTCAAGGATTCTGTAGATCAGATCAAAAAGATTCCCCCCCACAGCAAAATACGGGTTTCCATTAAGAAATTGAATATGCGTGAGCAACCCAGCAAGGAATCTCCCGTCGTTGCCAAATTGGTGAAGAGTGACGAATTAATGGTCAATAAACGAAAAGGGCTCTGGTTGAAGGTTGAAAATGCATCGGGTATGGTCGGATGGGTCCACGCAGGTTACGTAAAGCTATCAGCAGGCTGATATTTCGTTAAAACCTGACCCAGTTCAGCCCGGTTATGAACGCCGGTCTTGCCCGTAGTATGGGCCACATTTCAATTGAGTCCTTGGTGCTGCAATTTTTGTAAGTCAGTGGAAACCCTTGCCGCCCCTGACTTCTACGTTGTACTGAAAGGAGAGACGATCGTCGCAAAATGCGCCTTCATGGATCAGAGGCAGTCAGAAGCGACTGCAGTGCTACCAAGAACAATGTTCCGGCCAAGATGATTCTTGCCCTCTGTCAAAAGGACGACACTCTTTTTCAATTGGTTTTCTCCTGTCCCCAAACACGATTTGCGGGAATGAAGTCAGAATACGAAAAGATTATGAAATCTTTCAAGATCAAATAAGATCGTCCAACCACCTAAGATTGCAAAAGAATCTTGACATCTTCTGTAAAAGGCGTATCATCGACTCTTAGCGTTTCGGTGCTACTGACATCGCACCCCGCCTCTCGTTCCTCGCTCTGGGGTACGGCGCAGCAGATCATATTGTTCGGCCTATGCCGTCTCTATAATTTCAACGTTTAAGGGGAAACGAGGAACTATGAAAGCCGTAAGAATACACGAATATGGGAATGAAAATGTTTTAAAGTATGAGGATGCCCTGATTCCCGAAATTCAGGACGATGACGTTCTTATCAAAATATACGCTGCCGGTGTAAATCCCGTGGATTGGAAAATCCGTGAAGGGTACTTAAAGGAAATGATACCATATGAATTTCCGTTGACCCTGGGGTGGGATGTTTCCGGGGTTATTGAAACTGTTGGAAGCAAAGTCACGACTTTTCAAACAGGAGATGCCGTCTATTCCCGTCCCGATATTGCCCGCAATGGCACCTATGCCGAGCATATTGCCGTTAAAAGTAACGAAGTCGCTCTCAAACCGAAGTCGATTGATCATAACCATGCGGCATCGATACCACTCGCCGGGTTGACGGCATGGCAGGCACTTTTTGAAATTGCACACCTTTCTCAGGGACAACGGGTGCTGATTCATGCTGCCGCAGGCGGCGTCGGTAGTTTCGCTGTTCAGTTGGCAAAGACAAGGGGAGCCTATGTCATCGGCACAGCCTCTGCCGGCAAACATGAATATGTGCGTGGGCTCGGGGCAGATGAAGCCGTGGATTATACCAGTGTGAAATTTGAAGATGTAGTCAAGGATGTCGATGTCGTTTTTGACACCATTGGCGGCGACACACTGGAACGCTCCTGGAAGGTTCTCAAAGGGAGCGGACATTTAGTTTCCATTACGGAGATACCCTTTGAGGAAAAAGCGAAGGCACATAATGTAAAAAGTGACTTCCTCTTTGTTCAACCGAATGCGGAACAACTTGGAAAAATTGCCGATTTAGTGGATCAGGGGAAAATTAAGACTCACCTGGAAAAAGTATTTCCACTTCAGCACACAAAGGATGCCCACGTCCTCAGTCAGACCGGCAGGGTAGGTGGTAAAATTGTTTTGCAGGTAATTGAGTGACCTGACGGATGAGACGCTGAGCTGTTTAAACAACTGTTACGCATCGGAATATTACATCGGCAACAATATATGACAAAGCGTCATTCCCGCCTGCCTGTGCGTCGCACGCAGACAAGCGAAAGCGGGAATCCAGGATAAGACTGGATGCCCCCGTATCAAGTACGGGGCAGGCTTATCAAGTCCGGCATGACGTTTTTGGGACTTTTTACCGGACCGTCAAAGTTGATGCACCGGCAAAAAGTCAAGATTGGACGGCAAAGTAAAAAGATCCAAATTCAAGGCGCGCAAATCCTGAGGAATGAGGCGTACTTACGATACGCCGTAGTGACGAAGGATGCAGCGGAACGCAGAAGTTGGACTTTTTACGAAGTCGTCAAAGTTAAAAATTTGCATAGGGGAGCATTATGGTACAGGCAACCCGCATAATTCCCGTTTCGCAGATTATACGTGATGGGGAGATATATCCCAG
>CAYMYS010000185.1:0-3238 GCA_964394725.1 uncultured Syntrophaceae bacterium | reverse complement strand
GATTAACAAAAAATTAAACAAACCACTTTTTATAGTGTCTTATTTGTCTCATTTAACCTGAAGACAATACATTTCAAAATACAGTGGTTATGGGACCAAAGGGTTCCAGACCCGTATGGTTCACAGAAAGCAAATAATGAATTAGGGACTTTTTTTGATAAACTATGTCTAATGAATATTGGATTTAAATATGAGGTAAATCAAACAGCCAATCTTTTTCACTTCATCTCCAATTTAACGGGTTGGCATTTTAGTGTCAGAAAAAGATATGCGGAAAAATGGTTACAGCAAACCGGAGAATTAACAAGTGAAGAAAATAAATGTTTGTCTGAAATAACCGAATTGTTTAAAAAATATACTTTTGGAAAAAATTACTGGGGAAAGGTTTTTCTAACAAAACCAGATAGTGAAGTCTGGAAGGAGGCAGAAAATGCTTTTGGGAAAGATGTAATAAAATTTAAAAATTTATCTAATATTTTTCAAAAACGTTTTGATTTAATTTGGAAAAAAGAAGAAAGTAAATTAAAAGAGTGGCAAAATCTATTAAAGGAAACAGAAAAAGATTTTGTTAATCAGGATTTAATAGAAGATTTGAATGTTCTTTTTGGAGTGACTCCTGAGATAGAAGATGATATTCAAGTTAATTTGTTACTTGAAGGACCGGGGGGAGGGGCAAGCACAAACAGATATTGTATTGAAATGGAGGTTTCTGATTTGCCTCCAGAAAAGATTGAAAGAATTTGGGCGATCATTTGGCATGAGTTAATTCATAAGTTTTGGGAGACTGATGAGTATAAACAAATGCTTCATAATTTCTCAAAGGAAGTTGATTCTGAACTAGTCGAAGAAATGCCTAATCATATAGTAATCAAGGAAATGGTGGTTGCTGGTTTACTCCCCTGGGGATATTTTAGAAAGAAGTATTTCAAAACAGATACAGATGGGTATATAAAAAGAGCCTTGCAAAATTTAGGTTCCAGAGAGGAAAAGAGTATGTCCTACTTTATGTTTTTGGCAGCATTAAAAATGGAGCCTGTGATTAAAGAACATCTTGAGAATAAAAAACCTATTGGTATGTCTTTTTTAGAAAAAATAAAGTTTTTGGTAATATGAGATAAATCTAGTTGAATATATGCTTTTATTTCTTGTCAGACATGCCCAAAGTGAGTGCCCAAGAGATCGTTGGCAAACTCCAAATTCAAAACTTGGAAAAATTGGTGAAAAACAGGCTGAGACATTAAGTAAACGGTCTAGATTTTCTAGATTAGATAAAATTTTCTCGAGCGAATGGGAAAGAGCTCACAAAACAGCAGAAATTGTTTCCAATAATTTAAATGTTGAGAATGAAACATTGGATTATGTACATGAGAGAGAACAGTTGCCCGAAATTTACGGTGCGGCCAGAAATAGTGAAATTTCAAAAGAATATGTCGAAGAATATTATAAAAATTATAAAAACATAGATTGGAAATTTAAGGGTAAGGAGGAGTCGGTTCGAGAAGTTCTTAAACGTGCTTCTAAACTATCAAGTTTTTTAATTAAAAACTATCAAGACAAATGTTTGTTAGTTGTTTCACACGACATTTTTATTAGATGTTTTATAAGTCTGGCGTTATTGAGTAATCAGTATTCCGATGAAACAATGAGTAAAGTAATAAACTCTTTGACAATAAATCACACAGGAATATCTCTTCTAATATATAACGAAAAAAGAAAGTTCTGGAAAATTAACTATATAAATGACTATTCTCACCTAAAATATTCGACTAAAAAATAGATTAACAGTTAACAACTCATGAGTACAAAACCATACACCCTCAAAACAATCAAAGGCATCAAAACCATAATCTATCCAATCAAAGGAGTAGAAACTGTTAGAGTCGAACTTGTTTTTAAAACAGGCTCTTTTTATGAAAGTGGTAAGAAATGGGGAGGTCTCCATTTCCTAGAACATCTCATGAATAATGGCACAAAAGACTTTCCAACTGAGATGGAGATTGGAAAATTTGAAGAAAAACACGGTTTAGTTTCTAACGCATATACTGGCGGAAATAGGCTTGGTTTTTTCACTAAAGGGCCCCATTACTCTCTTGAAGCAGCTCTCAAACTCATTAACCAGTTCGTCTTTCATCCCCTGATTAAACAATCTAATTTTACTCGTGAGCTAAATATTATTGAAAATGAATATAAAGCTAGATGGGATAATAAATACACTCGTTTTTACAGACTAATTGACGAACAACATTTTGGGAAAAATCACCTATACATACGTGACGGAATAGGACAGGTTGAATATATTAAAACTTTAAGTAGAGAAAACGTTGTAAAACTTCACCGAGATAACTTGGTTGCTTCCAATGCTAACCTTGTCGTGGTTGGTAAAGTCGATCCAAAAAAGGTTGAAAATTTAGTAAGTAAAATCTTTAACCCTCCTCAAAAAAAGATTAAAAAACTAACCATACCCCCTATTAAATCTGGTAAAAGAACCTTAGTTCATTATGAAGATGTAAAACAGGAGGAGATGTTTGTCTACTGGCCTATTCCGGGTCGTACCAATTTGTCTATTAATGATCGTGTAGGTATTGGGGTTTTTAATTACATTCTCGGCGGTGGAAATATTAACTCTATTCTGTTTAAGGAGATAAGGCAAAAACATGGTTTAGCTTACAAAATATATTCTCGATTTGGCTTTTTTGAACAAGCGGGTTACTTCGGTGTTTGGACCAATATTAAACCGGAAAATCATGATCAGGTGCTCAAATTAATTCGTAAGTCTGTTTATGACCTTGTTAATCAACCGGTTAACAAGAAACGATTTAAAGAAGCGTGTGATTTTTCTAACAGTCGAGATTGTATGGATTATGATTCAGTTAATAGGATTGCTGGTTCCTTAATTGGAGAAATGCTTAATGAAAAAGAAATTCACCTATCCAAAGACTACGCTGAAATCACTAATAAAATCGCCCCCGAGTCAATCAGAAAACTGATGCAAAAATACATAAACCCAAAGAACGAGCTCATAGCTATCATGAAAAATAAAGATTCTAGTTCAAAAACTAAGGCGCCACCCCGTAAATAACAATCTGAGTTCCCGGATTCTCATCATCTGCAAAAACACTCCATTTACTCCCCAAGTCTGGCTTAGCCCAGTAATAAATTAAACCCGCTTCTTCTGTCTTCATATTCACACAACCATGAGACATAGGATAGCCAAAGTTACTATGCCAGTAAGTCCCAT
>CAYMYS010000184.1:0-3293 GCA_964394725.1 uncultured Syntrophaceae bacterium | reverse complement strand
GCATTAAAAGAGACTGACAGGATCATTAATCAAAAAATAAACAGTATTTTACTTACACCTATGACAATTAAACTAAAACCCAGACTCCTATTTAGAGTGTTTCTCCTCTGCAGAGTTCTAAGCATTTATTCTTGCGAATCAAAACCTAAAGTTGAGAAGATTTCTTACGAAATTCCAATAGAATTACAAGGTGTCGAAGAGGCAGAGCACCTTATTTCAGAAATGTCGGATGTTGTCTTCAGTATTCGAAAGAATATGGCAAAGGCTGCAGCTTTTGCCATTGCCCAGGAAAAAAGTGATATCGATTTTTAACGAGGAAGTAGACTGATCCCACCTACCGACGAAAAATGTTACCACCCTGACTTCTTTTCGGATAAAAACGTTAATCTTTCAGGGAATGAAAGATTACGAAAATGATATCCACTTTCACTTGCCTGCATTGTGACTGCACGTTTCCATGCCATCCCTGCGCAAAAGATCAAAGATATTGTAATGCTAAAGAATGCCGTAGAGCCAGTAGACGGGCGTGGAAGAAGAAAAATCGCGCTACAAACAAATCCTATCGGCAGCAATGTCAGAATCATCAGAAGAAGTGGCGTAATAATCGTCCTGCTCATCAATACCAAAGAGAATACCGTGAGAGTCATCTCGATTATGAAAGGCGCAATCGTGAGTTACAGTTAGAGCGGAACAAAAAACGTCAAAAGGAACAGGACCCAATGATTGTAAAGAGGAACACGCTATCCATACAGCCCAATGTTGACGGGATATCTGGCGGCATATACGCGTTAATGCAAGTTGAAAACGGAAAGATTGTAAAGAGGAACACGCTCATGGTCAGAATGCAGGTATTATCAGGGGAAACGATGATTTTAGCCCAAAATAGTGAATGATTGTAAAGAGGAACACGTTCGTTTAATAGAGATCTGCCATTTACTTTTACCGGTATCAAAACACACAACCGGTGAACCCAAGAATCGAAGAGATACGGATAGAGGAATTTGATCTTTCACTGGCCGGGATGCGTATTATAACCCCGGACCATGTTGCACGTGTACAAGACTCACTATGGTTACATGGACAGTTGCAACCGGTTGTTGCGCGCGAGCATGATGGAATCTACCAGGTAATAGATGGCTTCAAGCGTGTTTATTCGTCAATGGATCTGATGATCAAGACCCTTCAGTGCTATGTTCTGGATGTTGATGAAAAGCAAGCCAAGATACTGTTGTTATGTTGTCACGGGTCCAATCATAAAATGGAGGTGTGGGAAGAGGCGATGATATTAAAAGATCTGTTGGAGAGCCATGATGTTAGTCAAGGTCAGCTGTCCGATCTTGTCGGCCACAGCCGCTCATGGGTCAGCCGCCGTTTGTCTCTGATCAGCAAGATAGATGAAGAGGTCAGCTCATTGATCCGGATGGGTGCTTTAACCAGTAGACATGCACGGGCCCTGATGAGGTTGCCCCGGGGCAATCAGATGGATATAGCCCAAATCATGATCAGGTTGGGATTAAGTACACGTATGAGTGAGAGGCTAATAGCCACTTATCTGGAGGCGAAAGACAGCGATCAGCAGCAAGATATTCTTGCTGATCCTACGCTGGTACTATGGGGTCAGACGGATTACTCCGAGTCTCTCCATGACTATGATCATGATTATGACCAGAGGCTCACTCCATATGGGAACAATCTTATGAGATCGCTTGAGATTTTTCTCCGCCCGGTTCGTTCCCTGCTTGTACAGTTAGTCGATCCCGAAATTGAAGGGTTAACGGAAACCGAGCGGATAATTATCGACCCGTTTTTGAAAAAAGTGTTCAATTATACGGAGCGACTATCCAGGACCTGTCGTCCCTTGCAAACGCATAAACCAACTAAAACAACAGCAAGATGAAAGATGAACAAGTGGAGAACAGGGTTGTCACCCTTCACGGAATGGGATGGAGCATCCGCCGCATAGCGCGTGATCTTCATATCTCCCGTAAACGAGTGGGCCGGATCCTGGTATCAAAATCGGTTTTACGTGATACCACCCCTGAGGATAGGATACAACAGAAAAGACAGCGTGTGAGCAAACTGGATCCTCACAAGAGTTACATTGGAGACCTGTTGGAGAAATACAGTGATATCACGGGCCAGCGGGTGTATGAGCATCTAAAGGAGAAGGGATTTGATGGTGAGATCTCCATTGTTCGGGATTATCTGAAACGTGTTCGTGAGGTGGGTTCAAAAACACCGGTGCGGATGGTAGAAACGGCCCCGGGTCAGCGGGCCGCCCATGACTGGAGTGATTATAATATCCAGTTCACCTCACACAAGCCGGGAGAGCTTACTCAGGTTACTTTCTTTAGCTACATCCTTGGATACTCCCGCCGGCAATACATCTCTGTAGTGGATGACAAAAAGCAACTCACCCTTTTTCGTGAGCTGATCGCCGCCTTTATCTACATGGATGGTGTTCCGCGCGAGATCAAGAGCGATAATCAAAAAGCGTGTGTGGACCGCTGGGAGGTCGGTCGGCCGACCTTTAACCGCACATACCTTGAGTTTGCTACGCATTACCGCTTCCAGCCTTTGACGATCACCCCTGGCAATCCCACCGAAAATTTGAAGATAGAGCGTCCCTTTTATTACCTGGAAAGGAACTTCTTAAATGGCCGTAAGTTCAGCGACCGGGAGGATATGAAGTGTCAGCTGCAACAGTGGCTCAACGAGGTAAATGATCTGCGCATCCATGGCACCACGAAAAAGAGACCTATAGAGCTGTACACCGAGGAGCATCCCTATCTGCAGCTGCTTCCAAGTCAGCATTATGACACATCACATGTGACCCACCTGGTGGTGGGCCAGGAATCGTGCGTACAGTGGAAAGGGTATCTGTATGTAGTGCCACAGAAGTACATGTACGAGCTATGTCTGGTACGTATCACGGAGAAAGAGCTGATTGTTTACTCTCCCGAGGGGGAGCAACTGGCAGTTTATCCCCTGGCCAAGAAGGGTCAAAAGGGACGGTATGTTGGTGTACACCAGAAAAAATACAAAAAGCCCCATCTTCCCATCTCGGATGTAGTATCCCGCCTTGTAGGCTTTGCTCCTGAGATGGGTAAGTACATCGAACAGGTCAAGCAGCATAAGCCTCACTCCTGGGGATATCACCTGAGAAGACTGCTGGCTCTAAAAATAAACTACCGTATCGATGATATCATGGTAGCTATTGACAGGGCGCAGGATTACAGGGTCTATGAGGCGGGAGATATCGAGGGCTTTTTGAAGAACAACTCCGAGCCACG
>CAYMYS010000183.1:0-3370 GCA_964394725.1 uncultured Syntrophaceae bacterium | reverse complement strand
AAAAGGGATAAGTGCGGTAACGAAACCAATTTCTACCTTACTAATTCGTTAACGATCCAGCTTCCTGCCGGAAAGCTAGATCTAACTCACTAATAATTCAACATAAGCCCTGTGTCAAGCCATTAATAGATTGTCCCAGTTGTAAGAGAGGAAGGTCTTGCGTAGAGGGTGATCATCATCGACGACATGGTATGTTATGTTGTTGAAGATATTTTCGGCGATTCTGCGAACCACTTCGAGAGGTACCACGTCATCGGAGGTTCCGTGAAAAACGACTGCCGGCACATCGAGTCTCTTTCCACTGTATGGATGAAAATCCTCCAGATGTATGGCAGGTGCAAGGAGTATGACCTTCCTGACCCGATCTTCATGTTCACAGGCATAGATGGCGGCCATGAGTCCTCCGAAGCTGGAACCCACCAGAACGATATCACTCCTGTCGGCGAGCAGTCTGTTCAGCTTTTCCATTCGTTCTTCCAGTGAACCGGGATAATCTTCCACAATCATGTCAGGATATCCCTTTTTGAAGAAGACGCCCTTCGTTCCCTCGCTGCTGCTTTCCAGTCCGTGAATAAAGACCCTTGTAAGATTCATAGATATACCTCGTTCCATTGTAATTCCACCGACCCACTAATACTATTGAGCAGAAAAATTTGCAAGGGCTTCACATATCTAATATTGATTTGCATGCGGCGGATATGTTAGGAGGACATGTTATTAAAAAGAGAAGGAGTTAATATGGCTTGCGTAATTCCGTTTAAAGCGGCAAGACCGGTCAGGGAATGTGTTAAAGAGGTTGCCTCCTTTCCCTACGACATCATCGATTCGAAAGAGGCACGGGAAATAGCGAAGGGGAATCCGAAAAGTTTTCTCCATGTAATAAAATCGGAGATCGATCTGCCCGAGGATGTCGATTCCTATGACGAAAGAGTCTATGAAAAGGCGAGGGAAAACCTGAAAGATTTTCTGGATAAAGGTATACTGTTTCAGGAAAAAGAGCCCTGCTATTATGTCTATAGACAGAAAATGGGTGATCATGAGCAGTACGGGATTACTGCCTGTATCAGTGTTGCAGATTACGAATCGGGACATGTAAAGAAGCATGAATTGACACGGGAGGATAAAGAGGCCGACCGGACCAGACACATGGATGTGATAAATGCGCAGCCCGGACCGATACTGATGACATATCAATCGGATAAAGCCATCGATGCGGTGGTGGCAGCGGTAGTGACAGATGAGCCTGAATACGACTTTACTGCCGAAGACGGGATATCCCATACCGTATGGGTTGTCGCTGACAGATCAATAGTCAAAAAAATAGAAGAGACCTTTTCGCGGATAGAATCGATCTATATAGCCGACGGTCATCACAGGACTGCTTCAGCCGCTCAGGTGGCACACAAGCGACGAGAGGAAAACCCGGACCATAAAGGCAACGAGGAATATAACTATATGCTGGCGGTCTTATTCCCCGATAACCAGGTAAAGATACTGGATTATAACAGGGCCGTTACCGATCTGGGCGGTATGACTGAAGAGCAGTTTATAGAGAAGCTATCTGAGAAGTTTACAGTCACTCCCGATTTCACAGACCGGAACCCCCGAGAATTTCACGTATTCGGCATGTACCTCAAGGGGAAGTGGTACAAGGTCTCTGCCAAGGAAGGCACCTTTGATGAGGGCGATGTCGTCGACAGCCTCGATGTTTCCATACTGCAGAAAAATTTACTCACCTCAGTCCTGGGAATCGGAGACATCAGGACAGACAAGAGGATAACCTTTATCGGCGGCATACGCGGCATGGATGAACTGGAACGGCTGGTAGATTCCGGTGACTATGACGTGGCCTTTTCGCTCTTTCCGACGACGGTGCAACAGTTGATGGATGTGTCCGATGCGGCTAAGATCATGCCCCCCAAATCGACATGGTTCGAGCCGAAGCTGAGAAGCGGCATATTCGTCCATCTCTTTTAATCCACAGATTTCGCAGATTACAGGGATTACTCTAATCACTTTAATGATGAGAAGGGTGGCCACAGAGCGGGCCACCCTATTTTTTTAACAGGCCGTATTCCCTTCTGGTCCAGTAGAGTATTATGAAAAATGCAACTACATTCGAAACCGGTTGGGCCATCCAGACGCCATTTAACCCAAAGAAAAGAGGGAACAGATAGATGAGGGGGATTAAAAAGAGTATCTGGCGTATCATCAATAAAACCATAGAGGTCGTCCCTTTCCCCAATCCGTTGAACATGTTTATCCAGATGATGGTGGGTCCCACCAGGACCTGAGTCAGAACGAATATCCTGAAAGCGGGCACGGCGATTGCCAGGAGTTCGGCATCCCGTGAGAAAATCATCAGGAGGGGTTCTGCAAAGAATTCTATAAGGATCGTGCTGATCCCGCCGATAAGGGCGGAATATATCGCCGCTACGGAAACAATCCTTTTGAGTCTTCCAAAATTGGATGCGCCGAAGTTAAAGCCGACCAGGGGCATGACGCCGTGGCCGAAACCGAAGATGATCATCATAAGGATACCGTTTATACGAAACCCCAGTCCCTGTGTGGCAATCGCGAGGGGGCCGAAGCTTCCCAGTTTCTGATTGTATACCGTGAGTACGAGACTGAAAAGTAGATGCGTGATGAAGGTGGGCCCCCCGACGCGATAGATGGATGTTATAATTGTGGGGGTTGGCAGGATGTATTTCCATTTTATTCTGTATTTTGAGTTGGCGAAGAGGAGAAAATAGACAGACAGAAAGGCAGTCGAAAACTGTGAAATCGCCGTCGCAAGGGCCGCACCACGGATGCCCAGTTCGGGAAAGGGGCCCCATCCGAATATGAGAAAGGGATCGAGGACGGCATTGAGAATTGCCGACGTTGTGATTACGTACATGGGGATATTGGGATTTCCCTCGGAGCGGAAGAGGTAGTCCGTGGTCATCATTAAAAAGAGGAAAGGGGTGCCATATATGATGACGGTGAGATATCTTCTGGAAAGGGGAAGAATTTCGGGGGTTGCGCCGAAAAAGGTCAGGATCGGATCGTGAAAGAGGATACCACAGATGATTATGAGAAGGCCGAAAAAAAATGAAAGAAAGAGCACCTGTCCCGCCGTTTTATGCGCCTTCAGATCCTTGCCTGCTCCGAACATCCGCGATGCAAAGGAGCCGGCTCCGACACCCGTTCCCACGCCGAGGGCGCCGAATATCATCTGAATGGGGAAACAGATCGTCAGCGCCGCTATGGCCTCGGAACTTATTCTTGCGATCCAGAACGTATCCACTACGTTGTAGAGAGACATGACGAGCATGGCCACTATGGAGGGGATGCTCATTTTAAAGAGGAGATACCCTATGGGGTCTTT
>CAYMYS010000182.1:0-3382 GCA_964394725.1 uncultured Syntrophaceae bacterium | reverse complement strand
GGTTCTATGTCGTGCAGCATATCCATAAGCTGCCCCGACACGGAAAGATCTCCATAATGGAGATACATGCGGGCGGCGGGGTCATGAAAATCCCTGTACAGGTGATCGATGCGCCCCGTATTGAAGGTACTGGATCGGCGAATCAAACCATGAACTTCATATCCCTTTTCCAGAAGAAACTCCGCAAGATAGGAACCATCCTGACCGGTGATTCCTGTTATAAAGGCCTTTTTCATATACTATTCTCCACTTTTTCATATCCACGTAGATGTGTTCTGTGCCATTCCCAGGCGGATGCCACAATTTCTTCCAATTTCGCATATTTCGGTTTCCACCCCAGCTCTTCGTGGGCCAGTTCCGAGGATGCAATCAATACAGCGGGATCGCCCGGTCTTCGAGGGGCAAATTCAAAGGGGACAGTCCTCCCTGTGACCTTTTCCACTGCTTGTACTACCTCCAGATTCGTAAACCCCTGTCCGTTGCCGAGATTATATTTTCCATTGGGATATTCATCCAGCTTTCCCAGGGCAAGAATATGTGCACGGGCAAGATCTTCCACATGTATATAATCCCTGATACCTGTGCCGTCCCTCGTATCATAATCTTTGCCAAATATGAACAGCTTTTCTCGTTGACCAAGCAAGACCTGGATTATCACGGGAATGAGCAACGTGATGGTACGCTTGGCATCTCCCAACTTTTTACTGGCACCGGCGGCATTGAAATAGCGAAGCGCGTTGTACTGTAGCCCATAGGCCCGGTGATACCAGTCCAGCACTCGTTCAAACATCAGTTTTGACTCGCCGTAGGAGTTCACCGGCTGCTGCGGATGCTTCTCGTCAACGGGCATATACTGCGGTTCGCCGAATGTGGCCGCCGTCGAAGAAAAGATAATTTTCTTACATCCGCTTTCTCTCATCACGTCAAGGAGGACAATGCCGTTCGCCAGGTTATTGCGAAAAAACTGTCCGGGATCAGTCATTGAAGTCTCTACCCTTGTATCGGCGGCGAAGTGCATTACCGCATTGATTGCGTGCCGTCGGAAGACATTTCCCAGGAATGACCTGTCACCAACGTCGCCCTCGTAAAAAACAGCCCCGGCGGGGACACCTTCTCTGCACCCCTCCTGAAGATTGTCCACGATTATCACATCATGGCCCTGCTGCAAAAGCGCTTCTGCACATATGGAACCGATGTACCCGGCACCACCTGTGACCAGTATTGTCATAGAATTATCCCCCACCTTATAATGTCACCTGTTCTTTACCGATACGCTACAACGTCCCCAAAAAACGTTCCTACCTTCACCATCCAACATTCAAAATTCAGCATTAAACATTGCTTTTAGAACTGCGGTGTATATTCAGGAACAATCTCCTGGAGTTTCTTTTTTATTGCAACGGCATCATAGGTGCCTGCAATAGAAAGCAGTTCATCAATCTGTTTGTTTAAGAACAATTGTTCACAGCTCTCAGCCTTGAGGGTGAGAATCTTTTCGTGCTCAGTTGGAACGATTCCCTCACCTTCCGTAATCAATTCTTCATATAGCTTTTCTCCCGGTCGAAGACCTATATACTGGATAGGGATATCACGTTCCGGTTCATACCCATTGAGACGAATCAGATCTTTTGCAAGATCAACAATGCGAATAGGCTCTCCCATATCCAGGATAAATACCTCGCCGCCGCTGCCCATTGTCCCCGATTGAAGCATCAGTTGAACTGCTTCCGGAATGCTCATAAAATATCGTATTATCTCAGGATGCGTAACCGTGACAGGACCGCCCTGGGAAATCTGTTTCTGAAATAATGCAAGGGCCGATCCCGAACTCCACAGAACATTTCCAAAGCGCACAGCCATATACCGCGTTTGAGATCCCCCGTTCATACATTGCACCAACATCTCTGCCGCCCGCTTCGTCGCCCCCATGACATTCGTGGGACGTACTGCCTTATCCGTCGATACAAGAATGAATCGATCAACTTTGTTCTCAGAGGCCGATTCAAGAAGATTCCTGGTTCCCAGAACATTGTTGCATACGGCCTCCCAGGGATTCAATTCCTGAATGGGAACATGTTTATAGGCAGCAGCATGAAATATGACATCGGGACTAAAGGCCTTTACTACACGGTCCACGCTTGTTCTATTTTTTATATCCGCCAGATAGCTGGATAGGGACACAAAACCGTAACGCTGCCTGCACTCCATCTCTATCTTAAAAAGATTCTCTTCGCTGATTTCCAAAAGCGCAAGTTTCTGAGGATGGAAACGGCATACCTGCCTTACCAATTCAGATCCTATCGAACCTCCGGCGCCGGTGATCATGATTCGCTTGTCTCTGATGTACTCTCGAATAACGTCTTCGTTGAGGTGTATCTCCTCCCTTTTCAACAAGTCCTCCAGGCGGACTTTTCGCGTCGTCTTCACTGAAACCCGTCCCTCGACAAGCTCCCATATCCCGGGAACGGTACGGAACACTTTTCCCGACTCTTCACATAACGAAACGATTTCCCTCATCTTGCCGCCCCTGGTAGAGGGCATGGCAATCAGTATTTCATCATAGTCCTCTTTGATCTTGTCAATATCATCTGTGCCGCCTAAAACCTGAACGCCATGAATTGTTTTCCCCTGTTTGGAGGGATCATCATCCAGAAATCCCACAGGATGAATATTGAGCCACGGCATCGCTTGCAATTCCCTCAACACCTTTTCACCGGCATTACCGGCACCCATAATCAAAAGTCTTTTCAAGGAATGCTTTTTCTGATTTGAATCTTCTTTAGATGGTAAAATGCCGATGGAAAGAAACAGGCGAATTGCTATTCGTGCGCCTCCGATTAAGAACATGGTCAATCCCCAGTCAATCACATAAACGGAACGGGAAAAGCCCTGGAAGCGATATAAAAAGAGAATGACCATCACAATAACGGCTGATGAGCTGCTCACGCCAAAGAAAACATTCTTCAAATCATTAAGACTGGTATATCGCCACATGCCTTTGTACAAACCAAAGAGGAAAAAACAGACCAGCTTTATTGGTATTACATAGAGAAATGTATCCTTTATGTTGATCCACCGATCCGGCGCAATAGCCCCATCAAAACGCAACAAGTAGGATAAGATGTAGGCCACTGCGATAAGGATTGCATCCAGAAAAAATACGAAATAGAAATTTCTACTGCGCAGAATACTCTTCATATCTCTAAACCAGACCTCGCTCTTTCGACCAACCATAATATGTTATAACGCTCCCGTAAAATGCTTCAATATCCGACAGATGCTCTCTCAATATAGATTTTAAAATCTCCTCATCGATAGATTGATAATTATGAACGGCGATATTTCTGAAACCGACCATCCGCTCCATTTTTACGGCAATCTC
>CAYMYS010000181.1:0-3384 GCA_964394725.1 uncultured Syntrophaceae bacterium | reverse complement strand
GGGGGAACTGCGCCGAATATCGCGTTTACGATTGCCCTTTTAGGGGAAACACCCAAATTGATGGGAACTGTTGGTGAAGATTTTAGAGATTATCGGGCGTGGCTTGATAAGCAAGGTATTGATACGTCGTTAGTGAAGAAAATCGACGGGATTTTTACCGCATCATTTTTTGCAAATACTGATCTTTCCAATAACCAGATTGCCAGTTTTTACACTGGCGCGATGGCCCATTCAAAAGACCTATCCTTGAAAGACATTAATTTATCGAAAAATGATTTGGTTTTGATATCTCCTAATGATCCTACGGCAATGAGTAATTATGCGGCTGAATGCAGAGATTTAAAAGTGCCATATATATATGACCCGGGGCAGCAAGTTGTCCGAAATGCTCCTGAGGATATCAAAAAAGGAATTATCCACGCACAAAGCTTATTCATAAACGAATACGAATACGAATTGATCCAAAAACACACCGGCATGAATGATGAACAGATCCGGGAAGCTGTTGACTATGTTGTGATAACCTGCGGTGACCGAGGTTCTTATATCTGGGTTAAAGATACCTGTTTTCACATCCCAGTAGTTGAACCGAGCAAAACGGCTGATCCAACCGGCGTGGGGGATGCATTTCGTGGCGGTTTTATCCGCGGGAAACAGCTGGGGTTAGATTGGCAAACTTGCGGCCAAATGGGTTCATTAGCTGCAACATATTGTTTAGAAAGACAAGGTACACAAAACCATCGTTATACACGTGTTGAGTTTGTACAACGCTATCGAAAGCATTTTGATGATGGCGGAGCCTTGAATGCGTTAATTGAAGATTAATTTCGGAAAGGAACAAAATGGATAAATTTGATGTAAAAGATATAAAGCTTGCTGAAGGCGGAAGGCTGCGAATGGAATGGGCAGGACGGGAAATGCCGGTGCTGCGTTCGATCGAGGAACGGTTCAGAAAAGAGCAGCCGCTAAAAGGTATGCGCGTTGCGGCGTGTTTACACGTTACCACTGAAACTGCGAATCTGATGGTTGCATTGCAGGCTGGTGGCGCAGATATTGTTCTTACTGCTTCCAATCCGCTTTCCACTCAGGACGATGTGGCAGCTGCTTTAGTTTCACGTTATGAGATTCCAACATTTGCGATCAAGGGTGAGAGCAATACCACATACTATAAGCATATCCATGCTGCGTTGGATCACAAACCGCATTTTACAATGGATGATGGCGCGGACGTGGTCAGTACAATTCATAAAGATCGCCGTGAATTGCTGAAAGATGTTATCGGTGGAACAGAGGAAACAACAACGGGTGTGATTCGTTTGCGCGCAATGGCGCATGATGGCGCATTAGAATACCCAATCATTGCGGTTAACGATGCGATGACCAAACACTTATTTGATAATCGCTACGGTACAGGTCAATCTACTCTGGACGGGATTATCCGCGCGACCAATGTGCTCATTGCTGGAAAAACATTTGTCGTTGCTGGCTATGGATGGTGCGCGCGTGGTTTGGCAATGCGGGCGAAGGGAATGGGAGCAAATGTTATTGTTACTGAAGTGGACTCACTGAAAGCCTTGGAAGCGGTTATGGACGGCTTTCGTGTGATGCCGATGATGGAAGCGGCCAAAGAAGGAAACATCTTTTGCACATTAACTGGCGATTTGAATGTAATTGATAAGCATCATTTTGAAGTAATGAAAGATGGAGCCATCATTTCGAATTCAGGCCACTTTAATGTAGAAATCAATATTCCCGCATTGGAAGAAATGGCTGTCTCGAAACGATTGGTGCGGCCTTTTGTAGAGGAATATAAAATGGACGATGGGCGCAGGCTGCATATTCTTGGTGAAGGCCGGCTCATAAACCTGGCGTCTGCAGAAGGACATCCGGCAAGTGTGATGGATATGTCGTTCGCTAACCAGGCTTTGAGCTTTGAATATATGGTCAAGAATGCGGATAAACTAGAAAATATAGTATATGGTGTACCTCAAGATATCGATCTTGAGATCGCTCGTTTGAAGTTAGAAGCGATGGGTATTGGAATTGACACACTAACAGAAGAACAGGATAAGTATTTGCATTCCTGGGAACACGGCACTTAGGGAGAGGATAAAAGAGACCGTGATTTTCATGGTCTCTTTCTATTTAACCAGAACGATATATTGGCCCATGAAATTATGGGGTAACGTGCAGTATCAGCTGCCTGGTTTAATTTTTGTAGAACTTGATCGAATTGATTAATTCTACAAATATTGACAATAGCAACAATAATAAAAGGATCACTAATCCTAAATTGGCCGTTCTTATCATACTACCTGAAAGATCAAGTGGAAATACTTGTCGGAACACATATACGGATATAAAAGAAAAAACATTCGTGAGTGACTTCATAAAACTGCGGAACCACTTTGGGTCGAACACCATGAAGATAAAATGGGCAAAGATAACCGCGCTGAGCGACAAATTAATTGCCCAAAGACACTCTGAAAATCGGTCTGTAAGATAAGGTGTGTTCCAACTAGTCAAGTTGTTGGCCGCATACATCATGAAGAAATTAATTGCAATAGAAATTAGATATCCGAATCGCCTTATTCCAGAAGGCATTTTGGTCTCAGCCATTTTTCTTTCCTTTTAATTATATTTAATAATTAAATTAATAGTACTAGGTAATAACGCTTGTAAATATTATAGACGATCCTTTTCAATATGGTATGTTGAACTAACACTATTTATTATTCTTGGCACGAACCACATTAAAATCTTTTGTTATCAAAAGATCAGCTTTTGGACGTAAGGAATGAACAACTTGATGTTCCTGTTCCAACACTTGCAGACGCCATTTATCTACATTCTCTTTCCCTCGTAGAAGCTGAGCTTTCTTGTTTTCGTGATAGGTTAGCTCAATAAATACGTGTAGGTCGGCTTCGGCATAGACAGCGTAGAGTCCTTCGATAACCATATAACGCAAACCTTTAAAGCTTGTTTTAAGTAGATCTTTTTGATCGGTAAGCAAGTCAATGCATGGCATAATAATTTTATCAGCATTGGCTTTGAATTCAGCAAGGTTGCAATTAATTGCATCCCAATCATATTCGGTGAAACCGATACTTTTAATGCCGTGCGCCTTTCGCCAGGGGTTACGTTCTTGGGGTAGGGTTTTATAGTAATTGTCAATATGTAAGATTTTTGCTGGAGTTCCTTGTTCTTTAAGTAACCGCGCGATCTCGTGCCCTATCTCGGATTTTCCCGATCCAGATTCGCCGCTAATTGCGATAACGATCTTTTCTCTGCTCATTTGTTTGATGTGTTCAAAAACCGCTTTGGCAGCTTTTTTGTGTTTTCTGGTGATGAGTAGTACGTCTCCTAGCATAGTTGGTTATCCTT
>CAYMYS010000180.1:0-3426 GCA_964394725.1 uncultured Syntrophaceae bacterium | reverse complement strand
ACACACTCCTTCACATCATATCTGGCATTTTGCACTGTGTAGCTATCAAATTCCAGTGAACACTTGCCTCCAAAATCCGCAATCGGGAAGACACTTTTAAAGGCCCCCTGAAGACCAAAGTTCCCTCGTTTTGCAGGCTTTACATCGGCCTGGAGGAACTTTGCATAGGATTTCTTCTGGATTTCGATAAGATCCGGTATTTCGACCATCTTCTTAATACGGCCAAAATCTTTTCTATATATACCCATAACGATCCTTACATTGTAATAGATGCCTAACGGCCATATCTTTCGAGCGAAGCAGGCAGGTTCTATTTAACCTCCGCCGTTCCCCCGACCTCTTCTATCTTCTTCTTTATATCCTCGGCTTCTTCCTTTGATATGCCTTCCTTAATCGCTTTTGGCGCACCTTCAACAAGATCCTTGGCCTCTTTCAGTCCCAGACTTGTTATGGTTCTGACAACCTTAATAACCTGAATCTTCTGAGCCCCAAACCCCGTAAGGATGGCATCAAATTCAGTTTGCTCTTCTTCAACAGCAGGTGCCGCGCCAGCAGCAGGTGCCGCAGCAACAGGCGCCGCAGCGGATACACCAAACTTTTCTTCCAACTCCTTCACCAACTCCGAGAGTTCGAGAACAGTCATTTCTTCAATAAATTTTACTACGTCTTCTTTCGCTATTTTTTTCGCTGTCGCCATTTTTTATATTCCTTCCTGTATAATTAATTTTCTTTTTGTGCCCTGTAGGCATCGAGAGTCCTGACGAACTTTGCAGGAACTTCGGCCAAGACATTGACAAATTGAGCCTGTACACCAACCATGGTAGAAAGCAGTTTGGCAAGGAGAACCTCCCGACTCGGCAATTCGGCAAGGATGCCGATCTCCTGCCTGGTCAGCAGTTTGCCATCCAAAACGCCTACCTTGATTTCCAGTACTTCGTTTTTCTTGGCAAATCCAACAAGTGCCTTTGTCGGCTCAACCACATCACCGAAATTCATGATGATAGCCAGAGGACCCGTCAAATGATCATCCAGCACCGAGTAATCGGTCTCCTTTGAGGCGATCTTCAGGAGATTGTTTTTAACAACCTTCACTTCGCTATCGCTGCCGCGGAGCTGATTTCTCAATTCAGTAATCTGGAGAACACTCATCCCGCTGTAATCCGCAAGAATTGCCAGCTTCGTGTCCTTTAGTTTATCATGAAGTTCGGAAACAACACGTTCTTTTGTACTTCGATCCAATCCATGGCCTCCTTTCATTTCCAGAATTTAAAAATTCCGGCCATTAAAAACACGTGAACATTGTATCGAAAGTCAGATTGCTATACAGGAAGCAATATAAAACTTCAATTGTCTCGGCAGGCCGATCTTCTTCGTTTAAACACCCTGTACCCGCTGTCTCTGACTTTTTCCTATTTTAACTTTTCATCCAACCTTTAAAACGTTTCTGATATCCGCAGGATCCACCTTAACCCCTGGACCCATCGTGGTAGAGAGGGAAATGGTCTTGAGATATGTTCCTTTGCTCGATGTAGGTTTCAGTTTGATAATTGTTTCAATCAACGCCAATATATTTTCAGTCAGTTTTTCTACTCCAAAGGAAACCTTCCCGACAGGACTGTGTACGATGCCGGCCTTTTCCACTCTGAATTCGACCTTACCGGCCTTTAATTCCTTGACGGCACCGGCGACATCAAAGGTCACCGTTCCTACCTTCGGGTTAGGCATCAAA
Source organism: uncultured Syntrophaceae bacterium (assembly GCA_964394725.1). GTDB lineage: Bacteria > Desulfobacterota > Syntrophia > Syntrophales > UBA2210 > JAFGPZ01. The sequence continues at coordinate 1,697 of CAYMYS010000180.1, read as the reverse complement.
CCGCGGGGACCTAATATCTTCCCCAGCTTTCCTACTTTCCCCATCATATCGGGAGTAGCAACAACCCTGTCAAATGCAAGCCACCCGCCCTGAATCTTTTCGATCAATTCATCGGATCCCGTAAAATCGGCGCCCGCGTCGATTGCCTCTTTTTCCTTCTCGCCCTTAGCAAAAACCAGAACGCTTACATCCTTGCCAAGACCATGGGGAAGGACGACGCCTCCTCGCACCATCTGGTCCGCATGTTTCGGGTTTACACCCAACCGAGCCGCCACCTCAACAGTCTCATCAAACTTTGCCCGTGCACCCGAGACTGCAAGATCTACAGCCTCACTCAGGGAATAACGCATCCCCGGCTCCACATTCTTTCTGACTTCTAAATAGCTTTTTCCCCTCGTAGCCATTATATTACCCCAATAAAGATTTACCTTATAATTTCAATTCCCATGGACCTTGCAGTCCCTTCGACTATTTTCACTGCACCTTCCATATCGATCGCGTTCAGATCCTTATACTTTATCTCCGCAATCTCTCGAACCTTCTTGGCAGATACCTTCCCCACGGTCTCCCGCTTGGGATCCCCGGCGCCCTTTGCTATCTTGGCTGCCTGCTTCAAAAGTACGGAGGCCGGCGGCGTCTTGGTAATAAAGGTAAAAGATTTGTCGGCATATACAGTGATCACAGCAGGAATAATCATACCTTCCTGATTTTGCGTCAATGCATTATAAGCCTTGCAGAATTCCATTATGTTAACCCCGTGCTGGCCCAAGGCAGGACCAATCGGCGGCGAAGGGGTAGCCTTCCCAGCCTGAACTTGGAGTTTTATACTTGCTATAATCTTCTTAGCCATTGCAATCCCCTTTGCAGTTATTCACTATTCCATTTCTAATTCTGAATGACCTGGATGAAGTCCAGTTCCACCGGCGTCGATCTACCAAAGATACTAACGATGACCCTCAATTTACCCTTCTCAGCCTTCACTTCATCCACAATCCCATCAAAATTAGTAAAGGGACCGTCAATGATCTTGACATGATCCCCCTCGTCAAAACTAATCTTGGGCTTGGGCTTCAACGTACCTTCATCGATTCTATTCTGCAGAGTCTGCACTTCGGCATCTGAGATCGGCGACGGCTTCATGTTTCCTACAAAACCTGTAACTTTAGGCGTATCCTGTACGATATGCCACGTGTCGTCGCTCATTTCCATTCTGACGAGAATATAACCGGGGAAGAATTTCCTCTTTGATGTCTTTTTCTCCCCCTTGACGAGTTCCACCACATTCTCTTCCGGGATGACAATATCTGAAAAATAGTCCTGCATTCCGGCAGACGCTATTCTCTCCTCCAAGGATTGTTTGACCCTGCCTTCAAATCCCGAATATGCGTGTATAATGTACCACCGAAAAGCCATATCTTTAGCCCAAAAATACCTTTATTATTTTGGTAAGGCCGAAATCCACGAGACCGAGAAACAACGACACGATGATGACCACGATAATAACAACGGACGTGGAGGCAAGCGCCTGTTTAGACGTCGGCCAGGTCACCTTCTTTAGCTCAATCTTAGACTCTATTAAAAACTGCCTTATCTTTTTTACTATTACATTCACTCTTTCCATTATATGAACCCGCAAAGATAAATATGGCAGGCCAGGAGGGACTCGAACCCCCAACACCCGGATTTGGAGTCCGGTG
>CAYMYS010000179.1:0-3428 GCA_964394725.1 uncultured Syntrophaceae bacterium | reverse complement strand
TGCGCATTCCAGTTTGACGACGAAGCAGCCAAGGATATTGACGAATTAACGCCTGAGATTGCTGGCATGCAGATGCTCAAAGCTCAAATGAATGCCGATCTTCTCACAGACGATTTGCGTAAAAAACGTAGCAGAAATGAAAGTTTCTGGTTGGTGGGTCAGCCGGATGTTAAAATTCACAAACTCAACGACGTCAAAGTGCAGGTTGAGGTCATGGGATTTGACTACTACAATCCCAAAACAGGCAATGTCGAAAGCGGCGGCAAAAAGAATATTGCTATGTGGATGCTGGATACTGATTATGACAATCGTTCATTGTTCCCGTCACAGGTATTTTTCCCAATGGCAGGCAGTGGTGATGGCTGGGAGAAACTTGCCAAAAACATAAAAGCAGAAATTGACGAAGAAAAAATTGAATCGTTCAAAGGTACTATCTCGCTTGCATTTGAGCCTGGTAGTGCTGTTGCAGTAAAGATCATTGATGACCGGGGAATTGAAAGTTTAAGGGTGATAACGGTATAGATTATGGCGAAGAATATTGACAAACTCATCATTAACAGCCCGTACGAAGAACCCAAACAGTATTGGTTCTATGACAGGGAAAACAGAGATTTCCAAATTAGGGACGGCAGACGACCCGCCGGTTATGTCATGGCAACGCCTAATTCCAGAGCCTTTGATGACCCAGGCATTTTTGTAGAGATTGATTTGGTCAATAAAATAAGACCAAGAGTAAAAGCGTGGCGAGAAGCGGGCTATCCCGGAGTAACGGGAATTACCAAAAGATTATTAGAACATTGGCAAGACCCGGAAGAACGAAAGGACAGGAGATTTTTCTTTTGTCAGTTAGAAGCCATTGAAACGCTGATCTGGTTAATTGAAGCGCCTGCCGCTGAAAAAGTAGGCATTGACATTCAGGGAGACGGTGGAGAAATAGAACGCTGGTGCAGCAAAATGGCTACGGGTTCAGGCAAAACCATTATTATGGCAATGATTATCGCCTGGAACTTTTTAAATAAAGTTACCAATCCAACTGATGCCCGTTTCAGCAAATATGCCCTAGTCGTCGCACCTGGATTGACAGTAAAAAGCCGTTTACAAGTTTTATATCCTACAAACGATGAAAATTATTACGAAGAATTCAATATTGTGCCTGCTTCTTTGATGGATAAGTTACGGCAAGGCAAAATTATTATCCACAACTGGCATTCCTTAGCCTGGGACACACAAGATAAGATTAATGCAAAAATTGAAAAGGGACAACTTCGTTCCGTTGACAAACGTAAACATATAGAAATAAGCGGTGAAGCCTACATAAAGCAAGTTTTGGGAGAAATGTCCAATGCACGAAATATTATTGTTTTAAATGACGAAGCCCATCACGCCTGGCGGGTAAACCCAGAAGCTGTCGGAAAATACACCAGGACAGGTTCGGAAAAAGACAGCGCAGAAGAAGCAACTATTTGGGTAGGCGGGCTAGACAGAATCCATATACAGAGAGGCATTTTAAGATGTTTCGATATGTCAGCAACACCTTTTTCACCTTCGGGTAAAAAAGCCGCGGAAGAATCGTTATTCTCATGGATTGTTTCAGACTTTGGATTGAATGACGCCATTGAATCCGGTTTGGTAAAAACCCCAAGAGTGGTCGTTCGTGACGATAGTGAAAGAACCAAAGAATTGAAATCAAGGCTTTATCATATTTACATGGATGATGAAGTAAAAGATAATATCAACCGCAAAGCTGATGAGAAAGAACCATTGCCTGATTTGGTTATAAATGCCTATTGTTTATTGGGAAAAGATTGGTTGGAAGCGAAAAAGGAATGGGAATCTGTCGGTCATAAGGTGCCGCCGGTCATGATAACAGTTGCTAATCGAACGGAGACCTCATCACGTATTAAACATGCTTTTGACCACAACCAGATATTAATACCTGATCTATGTAATGCTGATAAAACGCTTCAGATTGACAGCAAAGTTTTGGATATAGCCGAATCAGAAACAGAAGCAATTGCAATTGAAACCGAAATTGATGATGAAGAAGCGACGCCAAAATTGACCAAAAAACAACAGGCGGAATTATTGCGCCGGACAGTTGATACGGTTGGAAAAATTGGACAGCCGGGCGAACAAATACAAAACGTTATTTCAGTTGGAATGCTTTCGGAAGGCTGGGATGCTAAAACCGTTACTCATATAATGGGCTTACGGGCATTTTCCAGTCAGTTGCTTTGTGAACAGGTTATTGGCAGAGGATTGAGACGTGTTTCATACGACACAGGAGCAGACGGATTATTTGAAGCGGAATATGTAAATATTTTTGGTGTGCCGTTTACATTCCTGCCCCATGAAGGTGGAGATGGCCCACCGCCGCCACCGCCTCCCCCTAAAACAAAAATAGAGCCTGTTAAGGAAAAAGCAGAACATGAAATATCCTGGCCGAATATTTTACGTATTGACCATGTGTACAAACCAAAACTGTCTTTAAATTGGGCTAACGTTCGGGTTTTGGAAATAGATCCTTACGAATCTATTACAGAAGCGGAACTGGCGGCAATTATTGCGGGAAAAGCAAATCCAAGAGTTAAAACTGAAATCGGCTTGGAACAAATTGCAGAAGAGACAAGAATTCAAACAATTATTTTTAGAATAGCTTCAACTATTTACAATTCGGAAAAAAAACCGGACTGGAAAGGAAGCAAAGAAGTTTTTTTGGCTCAGGTTGTAAGATTGGTGGAGCAATTTATCGAATCTGACAAAATTCAAATTAAGCATGACTTGTTCCACCAGGATAATTCAAAACGAAAAATCCTGATAATCCTTAACATGAACAGAATTATTCAGCACATCTGGACAGAAATACGCGCTGAAAACACTGAAAAACTCACGCCTATTTTTGACAAGGAAAGGCCAATCCGTTCAACTTTTGATGTAAGAACCTGGTACACCAGCAAACCATGTGAATGGGCTGATAAATCACACATTAGTCATTGTGTTTATGACAGCGGATGGGAAGCAAGCGAAGCCTACTTTTTGGATAAATCAGCTTTGGTTGTTTCATTTGTAAAAAACGATCATTTGGGTTTTTATATTCTTTACAATCACAAAGGGGTCATCAGAAAATATTACCCGGACTTTATGACTCGATTGGCAAATGGGGAATATTTAATCCTTGAAACCAAAGGAGTTGACAGTCAGCAAAACCAAACCAAACGTGATTTTTTGAATGAATGGGTAAAAGCAATCAATAATCATGGCGGTTTTGGAAAATGGCATTGGAATGTATCTTTCCACCCATCCGACATGGAACAGAAATTAAAGAAATGTTTAGAATGAATATCTGTTGGAGGACAACACATAACAAATCGCTGCGCTGGATTTTCACTCCGCTGCGCTCCGTGAAAACCAGTGAGCTCAAACGTTAT
>CAYMYS010000178.1:0-3450 GCA_964394725.1 uncultured Syntrophaceae bacterium | reverse complement strand
CGCGAGGGCCGGCGGTCATGACGTTCTGGTTGTCCGGTACCGGAGCCCCAGCGTTGGTGGTGAGTTTTTTCTTGTCGTCTTTCATGGTTATTCTCCTTTCTGGTTTTTCTTCGAATCAGTCAACATTGACGCACCGGTAAAAAGTAAAATATCGAGTCACTCTTACGGAGGAGGGAGTCTATAAGTACATGAAAAGACTTGATTCCCGATCAAACGGGAATGACAAGACGACAGAAATTCGACTTTTTACCCTTCCATGAACATTTACATATCAGACAATTTCGCCTGATATCCTGACATTGAACTCATAAACAGGCATATGTGACTGTTTCAAATATTCAATATAGGATATCCTTTCTGACATGATACCATAATAAAATAGGGCAAATACTATGTCAAGAAAAACAAATATTCTTGGTTATATGCGCGATGTCATGCGGCGGCGACATTATTCGATTTGCAGGGAGCGAAGTTACTGCAAATGGGTAAAGCGTTTTGTCTTTCATTTCAATATGATGCCTCTGGATAAATCGGTATTCAGCGGAGCGATGTCCGAACCAGGTCCAATTTTTCAGCCTTTTTATAGGTTATGCTTTTGTCCCTTTTACCGATGGCTATGACCAGAACACAAATCTCGTCTTCCGAAACTTCATAAACCAATCGATAGCCGCTTGATCTTAATTTGATTTTGTAGTGATTTTCAAAACTGAATAACCAATTCGCTGATATCCGGGGGGTTATGAGACGCTCCTTGCACTTTTCTTTAATCCACAGATTTCGCAGATTACAGGGATTACTCTAATCACTTTAAGTGCGATGCGAAATCTGTAAGATTTAATTCCCCGCAGCTTCCGGCGGGGGAGTTCATTCTGTCGTCCCGTTATTTTCGAGCTTTCAGGATAATGACATTCAGGTATTTTCTTCCCCACTTGAGGGCATCTTTCCGGCTGTGGAAAAAGACGTCTATGTGATTTCCCTTTATGGCGCTCCCCACGTCGTGGACTTCGCCCCATCCGTATCCGGGGACATACATCTTCGTTCCAAAGGGATAGAGGCGCGTGTCGGCTGCAATGGTTCCCTTCGTTGCCTTCGTTCCGTCTGCCGTAATGCCCACCCTTTTTCGCTTGCCCCTCAGGGGGCCATAGGCATAAACTGCGGGCCCGATACACCCGTATTTTTTCTTCCATCCCGTGGATTGGGGCCCCGCGTCGTAGGCGGTTACGAGCATGCGCTTTGATTGGCGTATGTGGGTTTTCTGTTTGGGGAAAAAGCAGCACCCATCGAGAAGGGTGAGGATCATGATGATTGTGAAAGGAATGATAAATATTTTTTTCCCTGATCTAATCATGGGGCCCTGCAATAATTATTTTAGTTACAGGATTATCTGTTATCACAATGACGCCCCTTCCTTCAATATGTTAGTAGGGAGGCGGATGCTTTTCTTTATCCCATCAGTCCCGGCAGGAAGAGTGCCAGTTGCGGGAAGGGAATCAGAAGCAGCGTTCCTATTATCAATGCCGCGAGGAGTGGCATAACCCCCTTGAAAATCACCTGCAGCGGCACATCTCTGGCAACACCGCTCACGACGTATACATTTATGCCGACGGGGGGTGTTATGACGCCGATCTGTGTCACCAACACCATGATGACTCCAAACCATATGGGATCGTAATTGAGGTTTATAATCACAGGGTAAAAGATAGGAATGGTAAGCATGATGAGGGCCAGTGAATCGATAATGCAGCCCCCTATGAGGTATACCAGGATTATGAACAGCATGACGATGGCCCGCGGAAGATCAAAGGCGGAAATCCAGCTTGCTATGTCGAAGGGAATGCGTGTCACTGCGAGAAAGTGACCGAAGATTGTGGCTCCCGCAACGATGATAAGTATCATGCAGGAGGTTCTGGTTGTCTCGAAAAGGGACGTAATAAATCCCTTCCAGCTCAGGTTTCGTCGCACCACTGCCAGTATCAGTGTCCCGAAGGCGCCGATGGCCCCCGCCTCGGTGGGGGTGAAAAATCCCCAGAAAAGCCCACCCATTATGAGTACGAAGAGGATCAGCGTTTCTATGAGCCCCAGGAGTGAGCGCATCTTTTCGGCAAAGCCGGCCTTCGGCCCGGGGGGGGCGAGTTCAGGCCTCAAGGTTGTCCAGATGACTATGGTAAGTATGAAAAGCCCCGTCAGGAGGAGCCCCGGTATAAGACCTGCCATGAAGAGTTTCCCGATGGATTGCTCCGTCTGTATTCCATAGACAATAAATATGACACTGGGCGGAATCAGTATCCCGAGACTTCCACCGGCGGCAACGACACCCGTGGCCAGTTCCGGTTTGTAGTTATATCGTTTCATTTCAGGCAGTGTAACGGCAGCCATGGTCGCCGCTGTCGCATTCGTCGATCCGCAGATTGCGGCAAACCCGGCGCATGCCCCGACGGTGGCGATGGCAAGGCCGCCCGGCCAGTGGCCGATGAATTTGTATGCGGCGTCAAAGAGCCGCTTGCTGATACCGGAATGAAATGCAAGCTGTCCCATGAGGACAAAGAGGGGGATGACCGTCAGGTTGTATGATCCGAAGACTGAATAGATGTCCTTTGCGATGAGATTCAAAGACGCGTCGAAGGAGACGACCACACCAAAACCGATGAATCCCACGATGGCCATGACGAAGCCCACGGGCATCCGGGAAAAAATAAGCAGAAAGAGGGCTGCAATGCCTATAAGGCCGACGACAGTTGGGTTCATTGGACCTTTAACCTTTTCAATGATTTGTAGAAATCGAGCGCCAGGACAAGAGAGACAAGGGCGCACCCGATAGAGATGCCGAAGACAAAGGGATGGATCGGCATCTGGACAGTCATGGAGACCTCCCCGCTCTCTTTCAAATCCATGGCATAGAGTATGCTTTGCCACGACAGGATGACAAAGAGCATGATGCCGAAAAGCTGGTTAACTGCATCGATTACTCTCTGGATATTTTTAGAAAATCTCTGGACGAGAAACTCTACTGCAATATGACCCTTCTGTGCCGTTGTGTAGGCCAGGGCAAAGGAAATCAAGAGAGCCCCCAGAAGGCCCACAATCTCATAGGTCCCCGGTATGGGATGATTGAATGAGCGTCTCAGCACGACATCGGCACAGGTAAGGAGCATCATGCCGACAAGCGCGGCGGCGGCCACCCAGTTGAAAAGGTCGGCCGTTTTAGTGATTGACTTTTCGATAGAGAGCATTCCTATTTACCCAAACACATACTGTAATCTTTTATGAACAAGTAGTTCTTTCGTATCTTTTATGTCATCTCGACCAAAGGGAGAGATCCTTAAGATTTCTTCCTCTGCTCGAAATGATGGTATTTACGAAAGGCTTTACGAGTGTCCCCTTATTTGCTGTATTTATTGATAAGGAGATTTACCAGGGTTACAGCCTTTTTCCCGGGAAGATTTTTCTTTT
>CAYMYS010000177.1:0-3533 GCA_964394725.1 uncultured Syntrophaceae bacterium | reverse complement strand
GGTCTGGCCAAATCCTGCATCGGCGTCCGCTCCATCGGTGGCATGGAGCGGGGCTTTAAGGTCATTGTCTGCAGGGCATGCGAAGATCCGCCCTGTGCCCGGGTTTGTCCCACGGGGGCACTGGAACTGAGAAAGGGCGGAGGGGTATCTCTTAAACCGGAAAAGTGTATCGGCTGCGGACACTGCCGCGATGCCTGTATGGTCCATGCCATATTCTGGGACGATGAAACCAACAAACCGATGATCTGTATTCACTGCGGGTTCTGCGTTAATTTCTGTCCTCACGGCGTCCTCGGCCTTAAAGAGGAAAGGGAGTCCGGCCATGCTGAAGAATGAATGTCTCATACGTGTACTCTATGTAGACCTGTCTGAAAGAACCTTTTCAGTGAAGGAACGGGCTGACCTCTTTGACAGATATATAGGCGGCACCGGTGTTGCTATCCAGTTGCTCCATGAAGAATGCCCCGAAAAGGGGGATGCCCTGGGGAGTGAAAATCCCATCATATTTGCCGTAGGCCCCCTGACAGGGTTGTACCCTCTTGCATCAAAGACGGTGGCACTCTTCAAATCACCGCTCACGGGCAATCTCGGAGAAAGCCACTGCGGCGGGCGCAGCGCCGTCGCCATACGCATGGCGGGATATGGCGCTATCGTCATAAAGGGGGCAAGTGAAATCCCCATCTATATTTCCATCAATGGTCAAGGTGTCCACTTCCGCGACGCCTCATCCATCTGGGGCATGCAGAGTTTCTCTTCGGGACGCATTCTCAGGGAAAATGAATCGGGGGCCGGACTGCGCACGATCATGCGCATCGGTGCAGGGGGAGAAAATCTGGTCAAGTATGCCTGCGTTACGACGGAAAGTTACCGGCATTTCGGCAGGCTGGGACTGGGGGCAGTCTTTGGAAGCAAGAAACTGAAGGCCGTCGTCGTGTCGGGCAAGAGCTCCCTTCCTGTGGCCGACATGAAATTTTATCGAAAGTCTTACAGGGAAATATATAAAACAGCCGTAGAATCGCCGGTCATGAAAAAGTACCACGACCTCGGCACGGCTGAAAATATCGAGCCCCTGAATAAATTCGGCGGACTGCCAACGAGAAACCTTAAGACAGCCCGCTTCGAGGGGGCATCCGGCATATCGGGAGAAATACTGGCGGAAAAATATCTCGGCAGGAGGCTCGCCTGTTCCCACTGTCCCGTGGGATGCATCCATATCGCGGCACTGAGGGAGGGTTATGAAGACGAGGAATATTTCTATAAAACCTCGATGATCTCATACGACTATGAACCTCTATACGCCCTGGGATCAATGCTGGGAATTGCCGACGCCGAGGCATTCTTGAAACTCATGGACAGGATAGAGGCCTTCGGCATCGATGCAATGAGTACGGGCGTTGTCCTGGCATGGGCGACAGAGGCCATGGAAAGAGAGTTAATCACCGAAAAAGAAACATTGGGGATAAAGCTCGTCTGGGGGAATCACGCCTCCTACATAGCGGCGGCAAATCATATCGTGGAACAACCCAATGATTTTTACCGGGCCCTCGCCGGCGGCGTGGAAGAGGCATCTTCCCTCTACGGTGGAAAAGAGTTTGCCCTCACCTTCGGAGGCAATGAAATGCCGGGATATCATACGGGACCCGCGGCACATGTCGGCACCCTCCTGGGCGCACGCCACAGCCATCTCGACAATGGAGGATACGGCATCGATCAGAAGATACTTGCCAAAAAAGAAGTAACGCCGGAAGAACTGACGACAATCATTCTCGACGAGGAGTGGTGGCGTCAGATACTGTCAAGCCTTGTCGTTTGCTTCTTTGCACGGGGGATATACCTCCCCGAAATTGTATCAGAACTCCTCACAGTGACGGGCTTTGATCTCCACCCCGATGACCTGACCAGAATCGGACGGGAAATTCATCGTGAGAAATACCGTTTCAAATATCGTGAAGGCTTTTCCCTGGACAATCTCAGGATTCCCGAGAGGATCTTCGAAACACCATCACCCATCTCATACATGAGCCGCGATTATGTGGAAAGGGCCCTCACCCACGCAAAAAAAATTCTGCCCCGCTAGCAGTACAGCAATTACTGTTCAATTACCGCTAAAGGAGAATATTCACATGACACGTAAGTCCAGTCCAGTTCTACACATCCTAAGGATAGTGATTTCTATAGCGCTCATTCTGTCATTTACGGGCTGTGCGACGGTGGAGACACTCTATCACTCCGTCCCGGGAATGCTGCCGGGAACAACGAGAGACATGAAAACGGCGGGCTATTGGATAGAGCGTCACCCCTTTCCCGATCGGATCATCATGGACAGCCGGGATATTGAATCCCTCAATCGGCATATCATCGACGAGTTGAAGACGAGGAAAGACCTCAGGGAACTCCCGGAACGATACCCTTCATCACAGATAAAAGACAGGGTGGCAATGGTCATCAGATGGTTCAAGTCACGGACCCTTTTCACAGAAAAAGGTTGGCAGGTAGGGGAAAGTTTTTTCAGGACGATGGAAAAGACTATGGACATTGATAACCTTCCTGAAGAGATTCCGCTCCGTTTCGGCATTATCAGCCATTACGCGCATCAGCGGGTATTCCCCACACACACAAAAATATACGCGAAACAGGGAGACATAGATTTCGATGAGCTGCAGAATAGCGCCCTCGATATGGGAACCCCCGTTGCCCTTGTCCACGAAAGTGCCGACGGCAAGTGGTTCTACGTTATCGACGAGATGAGCGAAGGCTGGATCGAAAAAACGAATGTCGCCCTCGTCAGTCGTGAAGACATGGAACTCTTTTCAAACCCTGAACAATTTGTCGTGGTAACGGCCCCCAAGGCGGAAATCTATATGAACGAAGCAATGACCGATTATCACGGATATGCGCGGACTGGAGTTCGCCTTCCCCTCAAGGAAAGCACATCGAGCAACGCCGTTGAAGTTGTCATACCCCTTCGTAACAGCGCAGGTGCATCTTCATTGGAAAGGGGTTTCATAAGGAAGGAGGACGTCCATGTGGGCTACCTCCCCTACACGCCGCGGACCATTATCGAAGGGGCCTTCACCTTGCTAAACGAACCATACGGGTGGGGTGGCATGTACGGAGAGCAGGACTGTTCGCGTTATATCCAGGAGGTATTTGCAACGGTGGGAATACATTTCCCCCGCAATTCTTCGAAGCAGGCCCAGGTCGGCACAGTCCTCGCGGAGTTCACAAATGAGACAACAAAAGAAGAAAAAGAAGGCGCCATCATCGCGAAAGGAGTGGGTGGTATAAGCCTGCTCTACATGCGAGGCCATATAATGATCTACCTTGGCTCGGCTGCCGATAAGGCCTACGCCATTCACGATACGTGGGGATACAGGCAGAACACCTGGCGGGGAGATATCGTTCGTGTCATCGACAGGGTCGCCGTGACCGATCTCTATCTGGGTGAGGGATCAAAGAGGGGAAACTATCTCAAGCGCATCAAATCCGTAAGGACTATTTTATCTGAATAGGTTTTTCAGCACGGCAGGGGC
>CAYMYS010000176.1:0-3535 GCA_964394725.1 uncultured Syntrophaceae bacterium | reverse complement strand
CGTAATCCTTTACATCGGCATGTTTTCCAGTCCGGTAGACCCTGCTAAATGTATTCCGTATCTTCTTCGCGGTTTCGGGGGAGGTATATTCGAGGTTGCTCAACCCCATGAGTTCATCCGCCGAATATCCCAACATTCTGCACATAGCCTCATTGAAGAAGGTGAATCTGCCAGGAAGATCAACTTCATAGTAACCGTAGTCCATGCCCTCAATGATGGTGCGGTATCTCTCCTCACTCTTTTGCAGTACCTCTGCCGCTTGCCTGCGATTCGTGATGTCGCGAATATCTAATATGCCTCCGACTACCTGTCCATCATCGTCAACGACAAAATTTCCTACGGCTTCCACCCATACATAGTGTCCATCGGCATGTTTTGCCCTGTATTCTACTTTGGCGGGAGTGGATGTGGAGATGGCACCGGCGAATATTGCTTTTACATTTTCCATGTCTTCCGGATGAACTATCTCGAAAGAAGACCTGCCTATCCGATCTTCTGCCTCATATCCGAGGATATCTTTTACGGAGAGAGTCACATACTGGATGTCTCCGTTCATGTCCATCATGATAACAATATCTTTCATATTTTCCGCAATCAGGCGGAGCATTTTCTCGCTTTTTTTCAGCGCTGTCTCGGCTCGCATGCGGTTGGTGATGTTTTTTGAAACCACGGTCACTGCTGTTGTCTTGCCGTCTGTATTCATAACGGGGCTCAATGTGCGAATAAAATATTTTTCATCCCTGCGACTGCGGTGTTCGTAGCGGATTGACTTGCCGGTTTTGAATATCCTTTCCACTTTCTCGGCGAACTTCCTTGTTTCTTCTGCGTCGTGGACCGCTCCGTAAGTATTCCCAATGATATCTGTCAGTTCCATACCAAGCCTTTTCCGATATTGTTCGTTCATGAAAAGAAACCGGCAATCTTTGTCCACAAGGTACATTGCATCGGTGGTCGATGCCAGGGAACGATATTTCAGCTCAGATTCCCGCAGCTTCTTCTCCATCCTGTGTCTGTACAGGGCTATCTCTATGGCGACACGAAGCTCTATGTCCTCGAAGGGCTTGGATACGCAACCGAAGGGTTCCGAGAACACGATGTCTTTCATCCTGGCATCACTGATATTGGCTGTGACGTATACAACGGAAATGCCAAAACGGGCACGAATCTGACAGGCCGCCTCCACGCCGTCTATTTCTCCCCGCAGAACGATATCCATAAGGATCAAATCAGGACGTAGTTCCTGCGCCTTTTTGACAGCTTCTTTTCCCGAAGAGACAATAGCCGTCACATCGTACCCCATGGATTCCAGCTTGTGCCGCATGTCTCGGGCGATAACCAGTTCATCTTCAACAATCATGATTTTGGATTTTTCGTCCATTGTTTCAATTCCTTGTCGTAATATTCCCTTTTTTTGTGGGGGACCGTAGCGTGCCCCCTCTGTGGGGCACGGAGGCCCCACGCTACGCTTTCATTGAACCCCATGCTACGTTATATCCTCGTAGCGTTGCCCCTCTGCGGGCAACATATCGGCGGGGGACAGAGCCCCCGCGCTACACGGTTCATACGGAGACCCCACGCTACGTTCCGGCCCCTGCGTATCACACCCTCTTCCTGTACTTCTGCTCCTTGAAGATCATCTTAAATGACGTCCCTCTGCTTCTGTCAAGCTCCATCGTTCCGTTAAATTGCTCTGTGAGCATCTCCGCCAGTTGCAGACCGAAGGTCTCCGGGTTTTGATAATCTACCCCTTCAGGAAAACCGACGCCGTCATCTGTGACCGTCAGCGTGTATTCATCTGTTTTTGTGTCTTGTGTGAATTCTATGGCAATACTTCCCCTTCTGTTTTCGGGAAATGCATGTTTCAGCGCGTTTGAGATAAGTTCATTTATGATAAGTCCCATGGGTATCGCAGTTTCGATACTGAATGAGACGTCTTTTATGTGTGATGAGAAACTTACAACTCTTGAATCCACTTCGTAGGCCTGAAACAGCCGGGATGACAGATCTTCAATATAGTCGTGAAAGTCAATCCGGGACAGGTCTTCTGAAAGATAGAGCTTTTCATGGACAAGAGACATGGATCTGATATGGTCCTCGCAATTTTTGACCATTGAAAGCGTTCTTTCATCTTCTATATCTCTGGACTGGAGCGAGAGGAGGCTTATGATTATCTGCATGTTGTTCTTGACTCTGTGATGGATCTCGGCAAGGAGGGTCTCTTTCTCCCGGAGAGAGCGCTTGATCCGATCTTCGGCATGCTTGCGTTCGGTGATATCCTCAACAATCCCAACTCCTCCGATAAATTCACCCTCTTCAGAAGTAATTGGCGCAAAGAGAATACGCACTGGGGTGACTTTGTTTGCGGTAACGGAATGGTATTCATCCTCATAATAACCCGGCTTGCCATTAAGGGCCATCGCAACGACCGAAACGAGATCCTCGTCCGGGAGGTTAAGCATGTTCAGGCCCACCAGCACTTTTAGTGTTGATCCGATAATTTTGACAAGCTGGTCGTTGCATGCCGTAATGGCTCCTTTTTCGTTAAAGTTCAAGATGCCCATCGGGATGTTTTCGAATATCAAACGGTATTTCACTTCACTCTCATGCAGTTCCCTTGTCCTCTCAGCCACAGTCTCTTCCAGATGGTCTCTTTCCGCCCTCAAATCGTCTTCCGCCTTTTTGATACGCAGCGCCGTCTTTACCTGGGCTCCCAGGACGTATCCATCAATCGGTTTGGCAAGAAAGGCATCGGCACCGATTTCCAGCCCTTTAATATAGCTTTCAGTATCAGGCTTGATCGCGGTGACCATGATTATGGGGATATGTTTTGTGGCCTTGCATTCTCTCAGTCGTCCGCATGTCTCATATCCGTCCATTCCCGGCATTTTGATGTCGAGGAGTATTGTGTCGGGCGATTCCGCCATTGCCTTCTTTATACCTTCCTCCCCAGAAAGCGCGGTTATCACTTCGCATCCCGGGATCATATTTCTTAAAAGGGCCGAGATGGTGATAAGATTGTCCTTTTTGTCATCGATCGCTAAGATTTTCGGCATGGTGTCTCCCTTTGGTTGGTTGTTATTGGAAACTTGAAACTGCATAATGATAACCGGTGATATTTATAACGTGTCCCATCTGTGGGCAATATATCTGTGGGGCACAGAGGCCCCACGCTACGATTTAATCGCTCCTCGCTTTACGTTATATTCACGTAGCGCGGGGGCTCTGTCCCCCGCAGTAGCGTGGGGCCTCTGCACCCCACCCGTATGTGTCCTGCATTAACATGTTGCCGCGGATGGGCAACGCACACCTCACTTCTTCCCGGGCAACAACCACTTTTCTATCTTTTCCAGGATCTCTTCCGGATCAACCGGCTTGGAGACATAGTCAGCAAAGCCTGCATCGAGAATCGCTTCCCTGTCTCCCTTCATAGCGTGCCCGGTTACCGCTATGATTGTGATGTTATCCATTTTCTTCCTGATCTTTTTCGCCACTTCGTATCCATCCATTCCCGGGAGGGCGATGTCGAGGAGGACAA
>CAYMYS010000175.1:0-3606 GCA_964394725.1 uncultured Syntrophaceae bacterium | reverse complement strand
CTTTCGCTCCCAACTATGGAATGGTTCATGGTTGGAATATATAATCCAAAGAGGAGCGTATTGAAAGATGTGTTGGTCGTACGCTTACGTTCTTACTACGTTAATCAGTATGGTATGTTTATTCATTTAAAACTCCTTTTCTTCTGTCAAAAAGCAAAAAGCAAAAAGGGGTCAAATCTACGTATGACTGTTGCTCAGGATTTGAATTAATTTTTCAATACGCACTCTAATCCCCTTATCCCTATTCATCTCATATTTCACCCTATCAACGCTACTGCTAACAGTACTATTTTTATGGTTCCTCGCTGTTTCATGTGGGTAGCTTGAATTTGAGCTTACCACCGATAAGGTAAATCATCGTAATCAAGTATTTCGTTGTACGGTATCCTCCGGCGTTTTAAATCCTTTGCCGCTCTTTTGGTGAATTGAACGTTACATTTCATCGGGCAGGTCGCTTTCGATCTCTTTGAGCAATTCGCGAGCGTCGATCGTCTCGTCGCTTTCATATTCCTTGATTGCTCGCTTGACCTGTTTTTCAAGATCGAAATGTTTGGCCAGGATAAAATCTTCCAACTCGTCGCCATCAATTTTGGAAATGACAGCATAGGGTTGACCGTTGCGGGTGATAATCACATCACCTTCCTCATTGGCGCTTTTGATATATTTGGAAGGTGATCTGCTGAGTTCTCTGATATTGACGAATTTCACTTTGGCTCCTTAAGGATGTTCTTGCAATTGTGCGTACAATATACGCCTCTTTCGAATAGTGTGCAATCCCTTTTTGAGTCGGTAGAGGTTAGGGTAACGCCAATAACTGGCTAACCCATGCATTAACCCGGTGCAGCTACCCCACCGCAAGCTGCGGGGAACGATCGCTTTTCAGTTCAACAATGATCGAAGTCAACACAGCCGACGTGTGACCTATCCCTCAATAGAAAGGGTGGAGTTTGCCCGGCCCTTGGTGAGAATTCTTGACATTCTGCTCGTCTATGATTTAAGTTTTAAAGCATCCCCATTATGCATAGCTGATGGACAGGAAAACGAAGCAGACGGGAATCCCTGAATGAAACGACTCCTTTGCATATTGATGGTTGTCATATTGTTTCATGCTGTTAATGCCTTCGGGGAAATCGAAGCCATCAGATGATACTGGGATATTCTTGATAAGTTTTGTAGAGGAGAAAACTGAGATTTCCAAGGTGGAGCGTGTGTTGAAAAATATGGACGGCAGGGGAGACGCAGACAATGCGATGCCTGTTGCACGAGCGCGAGGGGAGAGATAGTTCTATAAAACAAGGTAACAAGGAGGTACACATTGGATCAGACAATTAAAATCATGCCGTGCTTAGACATGCAGAATGGACGTGTCGTCAAGGGCGTCCATTTCGTGGATATTCAAGACGCTGGTGATCCCGTCGAATGCGCACGGGCTTATTGTGATAATGGCGCAGACGAACTGGCGCTGTTGGATATAACAGCCACTGTGGAAGGTAGAGCCACCTTGCTCGACGTTGTGAATCGCGTCGCCGAGGTCACTACAGTGCCCTTTACCGTCGGCGGTGGGATATCTGATGTGAAATCTGCCGAACTGGTGCTGAAGGCGGGCGCAAACAAGATATCGACGAGCAGCGCCGCTTTTCGGAGGCCTGAACTGGTAGAAGAAATGGTCAAAGCGCTGGGCGCCGAGAAGGTGACAGTGGCCATCGACGTGGATCGGAACGAGGCTATGCCCTCGGGCTATGAAGTCTATATCGATGGCGGGCGGACAGCCACTGGCGCAGATGCGATTGAATGGGCAAAGCGTGTTGACGGATATGGTGTTCCCGTAATTCTGCCTACCAGTAAAGCGGGCGACGGTGTGCAGACCGGTTATGATCTGCCGGTGATCAGGGCGATTAAGGAAGCCGTCTCGGCCGACGTGGTTGCCTCCGGTGGGGCAGGGAAATTGGAGCATTTCTATCAGGCAGTGGACGCGGGTGCTACAGTCTTGCTTGCCGCTTCGGTCTTCCATTTTGGGATTATCGGGATTGGCGACCTGAAGGACTACCTGCGGGGCCGAGGCGTAAATATTCGCTGAAGTTTCCAGGGTAATAGATATTACAGGGACACCATACCGGTTTAATCTTCGAAGGCGGCAAAATTTCAGAAAATGTGTATGGTGTCACCCGGTTTCTTGTACATATGTGCTCTTAAGCGCAAAATGAACAGTGTAAACATTAGACTATACGAAGAGATGAAAATATGAACTACGACGCACTTATATTTGACATTGATGGGACACTCTGGAACGCATCTTCAGCAAGCGCGAAAGGCTGGAATCGCGGTCTGGAGAGTCTGGACATAAAAAAGAGAGTCACCCCCGAAGAGATAGAATCGGTGACTGGTAATCCCTACGAGAGATGCGTGGATATTCTCTTGCCCGGACAGAGGGTAAAGCACTCCGAACTGCTCGACAGGCTCGATGACTACGGAGCCAGGGTTGTGACATCTGAAGGTGGGGAATTCTTTGACGGCGCCATAGATGGAATAAACCGATTGGCAAGTGGCTACAGGGTCTTCCTGGTAAGCAATTGCAAGGAGTGGTATCTTAATCTATTCCTGCGTTTATCGCGTCTCGGCCCTGTGCTCTCCGGTGTTGATTGCAATGGAATGTCAGGTGTGGCAAAGAACGGGATGCTTTCGAGAATGAAACGTGACCATTCCCTGAAGAACCCCGTATACATCGGGGATACCGCAAGTGACGGGAAAGAAGCGGCATTGGCAGGCATCTCCTTCATACATGTCGCGTGGGGCTTTGGGAAGCCGGAAGGTGAAGCAAGGTCTGTTCACTCATTCGCTGAACTGCTGGATTACCTGAGGGGAAAGAAGGATATATTTAACGAGGGAATACGAGATGAAGGATGCGTTGAAAACAGCTAAGAATTGCAGGCATTATGCCATGTGCAAGATAGATTTTTTAGGTACGGGATTATGCAATGCACATCGGGGGCGGAAAAACATTATGTCAGCTTTTATCCTCAGGGGAGGATGGATCTCTATGCGGCCCTGGCAGAGAACAGAGTCCCCGTTACTGAAAAGTGTGTCGAGATCGCCGAGAGCTGTGACCTCTGCGGCAGGTACCGACAATATAGAATGTCCCGAGACTATGGTAAATTCGGCACATTTCACCAATGTCTAAGAAGAGAGCAAGGCACAGGCAGAGACAATAGTATCCGCAAGATGCCACGAGGGGGAGATTCCCTATACAATAATACGTCCCTCAGTTGTATACGGGATTCGGTTACAGGGAAATCTCTCAGATTCAATGCACTCTATTACCCCGTCAGGTCTTTACAGCACATAAGGGATATATATCTCGATGACATAAAGCATAATGGTATAAAATCAGCGGAGTGCGGCATTTATATAAATGATGAGGGGGTGCTTCATCTTCCTGTCAGGATATTCATTCCCCATGAGGGCGCGATAAACCTTATCCCTGTGGATTATTTCACAGAGACAATTCTTTCAATAATAGAGAGACCAGTCACTGAAGCATTCTATCACATAACAACCTGGATTCCCGCCACCTCATAACGATGAGGGGGAAACGACACCGAGGATTTT
>CAYMYS010000174.1:483-3661 GCA_964394725.1 uncultured Syntrophaceae bacterium | reverse complement strand
GCCCTTGACGTCTTCATAGTCGCCGTCAGGGTTGCGCCAGTTGTGATAGGTGCCTGAGATGGTGGCGATATCTTCTGCCGAAAACTCCTTGGTTCTGCGGTTTATCAAATGCCCCAGATTGCGGGCATCAATAAGGAGGATTTCGTCGGTACGGGTGTGTAAGGGCAACCCCCTGTGGTTGCCCTCAGTGGGCAAAGACGGGGCTTTGCCCCTACGTAGGAACCATAGGCTGGCCGGAATCTGCGTATTCAAAAACAGCTTTGCAGGCAGGTTGACGATACAATCCACCAGTCGGGCCTCGATCAATTCTTTGCGGATATCACCTTCGCCGGATGTTTTGGACGTCAGGGAACCCTTTGCAAGAACAAACCCGGCCTGACCGCTGGGACTCAGGTGATACAGGAAGTGCTGTATCCAGGCATAGTTCGCGTTTCCCGTAGGTGGTGTCCCGTATTTCCATCTGCCGTCCTTTCGAAGGAGATCACCGCTCCAGTCGCTGTCATTGAACGGCGGATTGGCTATCACATAATCGGATTTGAGATCCTTGTGAGTGTCATTTAAAAAAGAACCCTCGTTGTTCCATTTTACCTGGGAACTGTCGATGCCCCGAATCGCAAGATTCATCTTTGCCAGACGCCAGGTGGTCTGATTGCTCTCTTGCCCGTAAATGGAAATATCATTCACCCTGCCTTGATGGTCGGCAACGAACTTTTCCGATTGCACAAACATGCCGCCGGAACCGCAGCAGGGGTCAAACACCCTGCCTTTATAGGGTTCCAGCATTTCTACCAGCAATTCAACAACGCTTCGAGGGGTATAAAACTGACCGCCTTTTTTCCCCTCCGCCAGCGCAAATTCGCCCAGAAAATATTCAAACACATGCCCCAGCACATCTGCGCTTCGATTTTTCGCGTCAACAAAAGCGATATTACTGACAAGATCAATCAAACCGCCAAGACTGGCTGGGTCAAGATTGCCCTTGGCGAATACTTTCGGCAGCACGTCACGAAGGAGGGGATTTTCCCTTTCGATAGAGTCCATTGCCTCGTCAACGGTTTTGCCGATAGTAGGCTGCTTCGCATGGGTTCTTAGAAAACTCCAACGAGCGAAAGGCGGCACAAAGAAGACATTCTCCGCCCTGTATTCATCTTTGTCCTCCGGATCTGCGCCAGCATAATCGCCATTGCCCTCTTTCAGCTCGTTATATAGTGACTCGAAGGAATCGGAGATATAACGAAGGAATATCAAACCCAGAACAATATGTTTATATTCCGCGGCATCAATATTTTTCCTGAGCTTATCGGCCGCTTTCCATAGCTGTTTTTCGATGGGTTCTTCTTTAGAGTTGTTGTTATTGTTCTTTGCCATTTATTTCTCCAGCATAGCTTTAAATATTAAAATACGGGACGCACACCCCTTGTCCCCGGGTGGACAGTTACATCATGTTTTCCTCACCCGAAAAAACACCCATTGGGATCTCTATCTATCTCTGCAATCAAATCAGCAAGATCTCACGACGATTTAAGTGGGCCGTATGCGTGCCACTTCATATCGGCCCTGTGCCAGAATAGTTTCCACACATTTTGGGTCCGTACGAAGGTGAGTTTTGCGCAGGGCATGCGGGTGTGTTCATCCGGTTTGTCCCATCTCGGGCGAACTTCATAGATGATTACGTCATGATTCTCGATTGTATGTTCATATCGCAATTGGTCTCTGATGGATTCGGGCGACCTCTTGTCACATAAGGCATCCACAAATTTGTTTATCTTGTGTATTTCTATTTCTGCAAATGACATAATTTCTTTTCTTCCTTCCTGGCATGGGCATAAAAAAACCCGTCTCAATGTTTGAAAAACGGGGTGTTGTGGTCAATCCATAAAGCTCCTTTTATAAATCTCTTTCAGATTGATAAAAGGATGGAACGGTAACTCTTTAAAAATCTTTAGGAAGAATAACCTCTTAGAGATTATTGGTCAAGGACTTTTAAAATTGAAGATCCCGCAATACTTTGGGAAAAAAGGGGGACAACAGCGCCTATTATTTCAAGACATTCCATGACCTCCTGGTTTCCGGTCAGTCCATGTCCTCGATAGAGGCCACAACATCGGGCCAGCCTTTGAGGAACAATACCCCTTCAGGAACCTGGGGGGTGTCGTTTCTGCCACACTGCAGAAGCATGCGACTGAGGCCGGGAAGGTCTGTACTGGTAAGGTGTCGCTCGTCGTCGTCGATCAGTATATGGGCTCCGATACGGCGGCAGATATCTGTTTTGGCCGTTTCGTGGGCGCTGTGAATCCCCCTGAAGAGATGAACAATACCTCGCTCCGTGAGCCATTCCTCTGCGAAGGCAATCCGGCGCGAGGGACGGGCGGTGACGACATGCAGTTCGTTTGTCATTGCCAGTGTTCGCAGCGCCGCCAAGACACCGGGAACTGCGGGGGCTTGGAGTGTGCGCTCTCGCTCGTACACATCGTTGCCCATCGCCTCGTAGACAGTTTCACCGATTCTGGGCACACACTCGGTCTTGTTGCAGAGCCAGACAGGTATCTCCCAGTTGAGATTGTCTCTTATCCACTTTACTTTCTCGGCGTTTGAATCGGCGATTGTGCCGTCGTAGTCAATGGCCAGAATCATCTGCTGTACCTCCCGATCACTAAAAATGAGGGAAAAATGGGTCCTTGTGTGAAAGCCCTGGCAACTTATGGCAAGTAGATGCTTCCGCACCGGTGTGCGGTAATATTACCAGATTCATCTGAGTGGCGGAATCGGGAATTTCTTCCGGCTTATCTCAAGAGCTTACAGTACCTGACAGTTATACTGTGCGATTTTGGGGTCTTCCGTCATGATTGGATAGTTGTTTGTAATGCTCTGTGCAATAAGCATCCGATCAAAAGGATCTTTATGATGAAAGGTCATATCCCTGAGCAATAATGCCGCTTCTGCGCTAAAATCAAGTAGTATGAAACCGCTTTCTTTGGCCATGAACACCGGATCGAAGTCGATTCGAAGTTTTTCGACTGAGGCCTTGATCATGAGTTCAGCAATACTGACAGCGCTGACGTATATCGTATTTGACAAATCTTCTAACGCTGTAAGTTTTGCACCGCTTATCTTATCAGGATCGGATAATGCCCAGAGAAAAATATGTGTATCAATGATGATATTCATGCATCTTTGC
>CAYMYS010000174.1:0-473 GCA_964394725.1 uncultured Syntrophaceae bacterium | reverse complement strand
ATTATGTTATCCGGCACAGTGAACTTTCCTGCCAGCAGGCCAAGTTTCCTTTTTCCTTCCGGCTTATGAATTACCAGATCTACAAGTGGCAGGTTGTTTTTTGCGATGACGACCTTCTCGCCACGGTAAACAAGAGCCACCAGTTTCGAAAGATTGGTTTTCGCCTCAGAAATATTTACTATCTTCATTGTTATCTCACCGCTTCCGAGTCTAATTAAGTCTCTTTTGACCGACTGTACCAAAAGAGACCAACTTGGTCAACCCTTTTAATGGGCCTTAATTCACCTTAAAAATAGGGACAGCACCCACAGGGCGCAGTCCCTATTTTCCCGATGCGATTATGACGTATCTGCCGGTGATTCCCACTATCTTTTTCTTCTGCATTGCCGAGACGATGACCGCGGTGAAGCGGTCTGCGGAGAGGGGGGCATACATGGTGTGGGTGTGTTCCCATCCCGCTTTGGATAGTATGG
>CAYMYS010000173.1:0-3740 GCA_964394725.1 uncultured Syntrophaceae bacterium | reverse complement strand
TGGTAGCTTCCACCCCCGGCGCCAAGGGATGGCCTCTAGTCGCCGAATGGCCCCGGGTGAACGACATCATATGGGAAGCGATCGAAAACACGTTCCAGGGTGATGCCACGCCAAAGGACGCGCTTGCTCGTGCGGCCCAGAAAATCGATCGCCTGCGGAGGTAGCGGAGGGGGTCTAGAAGAGAGGCCTCAACAATCAATAATCCATCCACATCACGTTTCGAGAAGATCAAGGACAGCCCCCTCTTTGTCCTGGAAGTAGAAATCAACCAGACAGTTGCCTCACGAATAACAAATACAATGAATCTTAGTTTTGCCTGGGTTCCCGGCTCCGAGAAATACTGGGAATCATAAAGGAAGCTGGTCGCCTTCCTAGTCCCCACAGTCAACCCCCAGTCTGCGAGCAAGGCGTTTGTGTTCTTCGGGGGTTAACAATTGCAAAATGCAGGCTTCTGTCTTTTCTTCACGCTTGATTTCCTAGACTTCATGAAGGCTACAATAGAAATTCTATATGCAGACTTTTTGAAATCTCCCAGCCAGCCGAATCGTTGTCTCCACTACGAGTCATTGCATCCGCAGAAAGATTAGGTGTGAGGATTTCCTGATAATGACAGTTCTGGAAGTATTATAAAATTTTAAGGATCGATTTTTCAAAATCAGCCGCTGAAAATAAAACATCGGCTTCCTGCAATACTTCACAAATAGCACATGGGAAAATTGATGGTTCAGACGTAAGAATTGTTGGGGACCCGCTCCCCTTATTCTCAAATCGGTTATTTAAGGCAAATATGATCCTGACGAGATTGAAAACGATTATACATAAATGGACAATTCCCCCTGTTCTGACCTCTGGAGACGGAATCAGGTATTGGCAGGACAGGGTCATTTTCATACTTTTGTTTATCGGGCTGATTCTAGGCTTTCTTGTGTACGTACCGAGTGTTCTCCTTTCCATCAAAGAAGGATTGTGGCCCGTTGTACTCATTGATACGACTCTATATATCGGGGTGGCGATCCTTTTTTTCAAACGAACCATCTCTTTCAAGACCCGCACTATTTTCGTTGTCCTGTTATTTTATATCACTGGCATGACGTTGATGCTGGTCGTAAGCCCTTACAGTGCGGGACCAGTCTGGATGTTTGCTTTCCCCATTATTGCCGCTGCCCTTATGGGCTTTTCCACAGCTCTGGCAGCAATTACTGTAAATGCGGCAACACTGATTATGTTCGGTATATTAATATGCTTTGGCTACCTGGAATCTGATTATACGACCATCAATACCGTGGAAAGATGGTCGGTCATCGCCTTGAATTTCATCTTTTTGAATATACTGGCGACTTTGATAGTGAGTGGAATCTTATGGGGACTTCAAGACTTGTTAGACAAAGAAATCTCTGAGGATCAGAAAAGAGAGGATGAACGTCAACAAAATATTGAGAGTTTGCACAAAGCACTGAGAGGAACTGTGTCGGCCATTGGAGCAATGATTGAAACGAGAGATCCTTACACAGCAGGTCACCAACGAAGAGTTTCCGATCTCGCCTGCACCATTGCAGCGGAACTGGGTCTTGCACTTGATCAGATTGAGGGCATCTGTACCGCAGGAACGATTCATGACATCGGCAAGATAGTTATTCCTGCCGAGATTCTCAGTAAGCCGGGGAAATTGACAGAGATAGAATTAAGTCTGATAAAAAATCACGTCCAGGCCGGGTATGACATAGTGAAAGACATTGAATTCCCATGGCCCGTTGCCAGGATGGTCCTTGAGCATCATGAAAAGCTGGATGGATCAGGGTATCCTCAGAATTTATCAGGGAAGGAGATACTCATGGAATCAATGATATTAACTGTTGCCGATGTCGTGGAAGCCATAGCCTCCAACAGGCCCTATCGTGCAACCTTTGGATTAAATGTGGCGCTGGAAGAGATTGAAAACAATAAAGGGACGCTTTATGCCGCTGATGTGGTGGCTGCCTGCCTGAAATTATTCAGGGAGAAGGGATACAAAATGAAGGGCTAACGCTTCGCGCATAGTTTATAAGTGGTAATCCTCACTGCCATTCCGAATCAGAAACCATTGACTTGGCAGGTGAACTATGCTTGAAAATACTACTCAAAACAAACTTGGTCTTTCCCCTTCTTTTTTGCTTCATACATAAGCTGGTCAACCCGGTGGACAAAGGCCTTCATGTCCTCCTGCGGCTTGCATTGTCCAAGGCCAATGCTCACCGTCACATGGGTATCCTGACCCGGTGTCGGGGAAAAAGTCTCCTTCTTGAATTCCCTTCTGATTCTTTCCGCAATAACTGCGCCCTTTTCGACTGTCGTCATGGACAGGATGATGGTAAATTCCTCACCACCGTAACGGTAGGCGGAATCCGTCCGGCGCAGACATCTTTTGACCACCTGACCAAGCCGCAACAAAATATGGTTTCCTTCTACATGACCGTAAGTGTCGTTGAATACCTTGAAATCGTCGATATCCAGCAGGATGAGAGTTAAAGGCTGTGTATAGCGGTTCGATCTCTCGATTTCGATTTTAAGCTGATGATAAAAATGCCTGGCATTGTAAAGCAGGGTAAGCTCGTCGATAATACTGAGTTGCCGATATCGCTGCTCGCTGTCTTTCAGCTCCTCCTCCATCCGTTTGCGCTTAGTAATGTCACGCGATAAACCATAAAAACCCTTCAAGACTCCCTTGCTGTCACGGATACCTTGGGTGCATGTTTCAAGACTTATTATAGAACCGTCCTTGTGATAATAATCCACTACCAAGGTATTAGAACGGTCTGGATCAGCATCTTCTTCTTTTTCTCGCCCAAGTTCCTCGGCCAGTGTCTGACAAACAAATTGGAAGGATTGAGGGGTTAGTTGTTCTTCCACTTGTTGAGTTTTCCTCTCCCCGGGGGTAAATCCCAAGATTCTTTCGATGGAAGGACTGACATATGTTGTTTGCAAATTCATATCGACCATAAATGCTACATCGGCCATGTTTTCTATGAAAAAGCGGAATTTCGCTTCGCTCTCCCATAGCAACTCTTCTGTTTGCCTGGACCCTGCTATTGATTGTTCCAGTTCACGAATTCTCTGCTTTAAGGTGGATATATCTTCAATCAGTTCAGGATTATTCCTTGATGCATCTTTCATCTGAAGTTCCTTTGCAATGATTCCCTGCACAAACTGTCGGGCATAAGGCGTATCTGGTCACCGATTAAAAGCTACTGAATTATCAATGGAATGTCAAATAGAAAGTATGCCGTCAGGTACTGTTTACATTTGAAATCATAACTATTTATCGATACTGTTGGATTGTCGATAACAGGAAGAAACACTTTCCCCCTGAAAAATCTTCGACAATTTCCCTTTGGGGTTGTATGTCCATTGATGAGTATGATACTAAAAATGTTTACTAAACAGGAGGAATATTAGCAAAAAGAAGAGATATGATGAAAACACGCCAAGTACTGCTGTTTTTTGTTTTCCTGACTGTTTTTTTCTTCGGGATGGGCCACGTCTGGGCTGAAGAGATCATAAAACTGGCAGTGGGGACGATACCTGGAAAGGCCCAGAACATCTGCGCCGATGAATTCAGGAAACTGCTGGAAAACCGTTCGAACTACAAAGTCAGGCCCTACCAGGGGTCATCCCTGGGTACGGAGACGGACATTTTAAAGAAGATCCGGGCGGACGAAGTGCAGATGGGCGTCATAACCTCCGCCCCTTTTGACGCTTTTCTT
>CAYMYS010000172.1:0-3772 GCA_964394725.1 uncultured Syntrophaceae bacterium | reverse complement strand
GTTGGTTACGATGGCATGACAAAGATTTATCGTTATGATCTTCGGGAATCTAGGTAACAAGCACAAATCCAGAAAACCTGGTGAGACTGGTTTCATATATTGAACGCTTTCTTAATGTGACGGGGATTGAGGTTGTCATCGGCACATCAGGTGCGGATGAGATGAGAAATCCGCCTGAGGAACTCTTTGACCATTTCATCAGGGCATACCGGCCCTATATTTCGGATAAAAGAATTTTCCTGAGGGGAAATACTGACAGGGTGAACGGCGGCGCTCTCCCGCCGGATCTCAGTTATGATATTTTCCAGCGATGCATGGCCTTTGTTGTTTCTGCCGACTGGGGGGCGAATCTTTTTCATTAAGAAATCTCTGTGGGCCGTGACGCCAGATGTACTGCAAATATTTATCTTTTAGCGGAAATGGCAGCATTGCCAAATCCGCTAAATAGCATCGATTATGGTACTTTATCCGTCCTACCTCTTGAAACCTAACGGTATTCACCCATAATGCCAGTATTGGCATTATGGGTGAAAGGCACTGAATGAGCCTTTACCATGCGGTCAAAAACCTGCCGCCGAAAAAGAAGAAGTCTGAATAAAGTGATAAATGCCAGCGTATTACGAAATTGCGCTTGAAATAATTGTATTTTTTGTTTTTCCTTCCTGTTTGGGTTGTTGCTGCGATTAAACCTTCAAACGAGGCGAGTCCACTGTAATCGTTAATAATAACGATTACATCGATTGATAATTATTGATAAGGCATTGATGACAGTTCCATTATTGCAACCTTTATATTTCCAAAGAATCATATATGCAATCACGCGGCGCTTTTGACTAATATATCGTTGTTGTCGACATCGCCAATTTTATTTTTTTGTTTAATAAATTTAACTTGATATGACTAATGTTGCCTGTTGCTGAATTTTTTGGGAACGATTTATGCTTGTACAAAAACAGAGTTTGCATATGCTCGAAGACGAAGATCGGAAGATCTAATAAACAAATAGATGGGAGAACTCAATTATGCCACAAGGTGATGGAACGGGCCCTCAAGGTCAGGGTCCACAGACAGGGCGAGGTGTCGGACCGTGTAACACTCAACAGCAAGCGACGTCAAATACTACTCAGAATGAGGGATTTTTTCAGAGATTGAGAAGAGGCCTTGGAGTAGGCAGGAATGCACAGGGACGTGGAATGGGACGCAAAGTCGGTAGGGGTCAAGGACGAAACAGGTAGTGCAAAGGAAACAGGATAAAAGTGTGTTCCTCTTAACCTTTTCAGAAGATGATCGCATGAGATAAAAAGAAGGGGGGTGCGAAATATGTCAGGACGAGATAGAGCAACCCCCCTTTGAGCGGGTATGGTGGGTTGATTCCGGTATTCTTGATGAACACTCACACAAGGTGACCGAGATCAAAATATTCATCGATCGGATCTACTGTCTTTACTGTTTTAAGGGTGACCACCCAGTATCTGATCCGGCTGCATGGGCAAAAGAGAATAACATAGGTGCTACTGTCTGTTACAGCGCTGACGCGTCACGCAACAGGTTGCGGGAAGCTCCGACTGTTAAAAGGAAGCCTTCTTCTATAAATTCGCTTATTCCCTATATTTTGCAAACGAGGTAAGTAATGTCGGTTGTAAGCGGGTTTGGCACCTACAAAATATCCCTTCTGAAAGGGTAATTACTGATATTATTTTTTGATAAAGCCGGTATCTGCCTGCTTTTTGTGGCTGGTACCGGCTTTATCATTATCTTCAGATGAATTTCAAGTCGCTAGCATTCATCAGGAAACAGATAGTTTCTCAAGTTCAAGGTAACCGGAGATGTTAAATGCAGGAATTAATGGCAACCGGCTTAAGAGACCCTGATTTCATACTTCACTGTTCAAAATTGATTGGTATATATGAAAGCCGATAAAAGATTTCAACCCGTTCATGTCATTCTTATTTCCATAACCCATATGGTACACGATATATTTGCATCCTTTCTGGCACCGATTCTGCCTCTGCTGATTGAAAAACTGGGAATGACGTACACAATGGCAGGGTTACTGTCGGTCGCACAGAGAATTCCTGCGTTACTAAATCCATTTATCGGTGTGCTTGCCGACAAAGTAAGTCTACGATATTTGATCGTTTTGGCACCTTCAGTTACTGCAATTTCCATGTGCCTGCTGGGAGTGGCTCCCAATTATACGGTGCTGGTAATTCTTCTTCTGTTTATGGGACTGGGATCAGTAATGTTTCACGTGCCATCTCCCGTCATGATCCGAAGGGTTGCCGGAGAAAGAATCGGCAAGGGAATGAGCTTTTACATGCTGGGAGGGGAGATCGCAAGAACCCTCGGGCCGCTTGTCATTCTGGGAGCCGTTTCACTCTGGGGACTGGAAGGAACGTGGAAATTGATCCCCTTCGGACTGGCATCATCCGTCATATTGTTTTTCAAAATACGTAATATCAGTATCTACGACGATTCGAATCCGGGTCTTTCAGTGAAAAACGGCATCTTGGGAACTTTTATGGAATGTGTTCCTCTTTTTTCTAAACTCTCCGGCATCATATTGTTTCAGGCAGTCATGAAGGGGGCTCTGATCATGTTTCTTCCAACATACATTACAATAAAGGGAGGTTCTCTGTGGTTGGGCGGGATATCCCTGGTCATTTTGCAGTGCGCGGGAGCTGTCGGAACATTAGGCGCCGGCACCATGTCGGACAGGGTAGGACGCAAAACGGTGCTGATTGTCGCACTGTCATTATCACCGGTTTTCATGTGGCTGTTCATGATGGCAGACACAGTGTCTGCCTTGCCGCTTCTTATTTTACTCGGAATAACGCTTTTCTCTACCGATCCTGTCATACTTGCTGTCGTCAATGAAAGAAAGAGCGATCATCCATCATTTGTAAATGGTACCTATATTACGATCAGTTTTATGATCAGTGCCCTTACCATCATGTTCACCGGACAACTGGCGGATATATTCGGACTGGAAGTTACCTTCAGGATTTCTGCGGGTATTGCATTGCTTAGTATACCATTTGCCGCAAGATTATAACGTAAGAGGATTGGTCCCAACTATTACGGCAACTGCAGAAACAGGATACTTGGCGGGAAACATCGAAGAAGTTCCCATTGCGGTGGAAACGACATCGGTCTTGTGCCATTTCGTACATCCTAATCATGAACACGCACTCCAGATAAGACGGAAAAGTGACACACCTTCTCGCTGTGTTGCATTGCCGTCCGATAGATCTTTGCAAAAGGTGTAGAATTCAGCACGTAATGATTTTAAACAACATGGCTTTAACCTCGGATGCCATAGACAATTTCAGCCAATTTACCGTGGTTCTGATTCCATACGAAGGCTAGTAGGGTCACAAGAAGACCGGATCCGAAGGCCCGGTCTTCCAATGTCACTCCCGTTTTCAATCAATAGTCTGTTTGCAAGCTATTTTATGAACTTTTCACCGCTGCTCCACCCTGGAGCACACTAAAACCAGCAACCATAAGCAGTATGCCAACTATACTTCCGTTCCACATATTGCCTGCATGAGTCTGAAGTTGGGGGATAAACGCGGCTATAAGCAGCCAGATGCCCAGAATGCCGGCTGTCCAGCCCTGCCAGGCTTTCTCTTTAATCATCGTAAACCCGGCAATACCGACAATCACGCCGACTATCAGATTGTTCCACAAATTTCCCATTGCAGAAAATGGTAAGAAAGCGGCTATAAAAAGCCATACCCCTAAAATCCCGTTTGTCCATGCTTGAGTT
>CAYMYS010000171.1:0-3822 GCA_964394725.1 uncultured Syntrophaceae bacterium | reverse complement strand
AAAAGATTTTTCTTCATGGGAAGAAGTTGAAACAAATGAAAAAGCAGAATTAAATCCTAAAAAATGTATTAGTTGTAAAAAATGTTTTGAAACTTGTCAATTCGGTGCAATTAAATGGGATGACAAACAAAATAAACCAATTTTTAATCCAATGTTATGTGAAGGCTGTGGAGCTTGCCAATTAGTTTGTCCTTCTAAGGCAATTAATTTAGTTAAAATTAAAAATGGAAAAATCGCCTCAATTGATTCTAAATATGGATTCAAAGTAATCTCAGGGCAACTTAAAATAGGGGCAACAGGAAGTGGAAAAGTCGTTTCATTAATAAAACAAAAAGCATTTGAAGAAGGTAAAAAAGAAAATACAGAGATTATGCTTTTAGATTCTGCAGCAGGAGTAGGCTGCCCAGTTATAGCATCTGTTCAAGGAAGTGATTATGTAATCGCTGTAACAGAACCAACCCCTTCTGGATTAAATGACCTAAAAAGAGCACTAAAAACAGTAGAGCAATTTAAAATCCCTTATGGGATCATTATAAATAAATATGATATTAATCCAGAATTTAGTAAAAAAATTGAAGAATTTGCAACAAAATATAATATTCCCCTCTTAGGAAAATTACCATTCAATAAAGAATTCGTAGAAGCTCAGGTAAATCTAAAGCCAATTATTGAATATAATCCAAAATATGAAAAAACATTTAAGGAAATTTTAGAAAAAATACCAAAAAAATACATTAATTTTTTATTGTAAATAATATCTCATTCTGCCTAATTTGTGAATTTTAAACATTTAATAATCACAACTTAGGCAGGTTTATAAGGCAGTAGTTATTAAAAAAATCATAACCGGATTTAAAATGAAGATAAAAGAAATAACAATACAGGCAGGGAATAATAAGAATAAAGAGAAAGAGGGTTATTCTGAAATAACTATCTTAAAAGGTCAAAAAATAGGGATTGTAGGACCAACAGGTTCTGGTAAAAGCCAGTTACTATATGATATAGAAAAACTTGCTTATGGCGAAACTAAAACTAAAAGAAAAATTTTAATAAATAAGGAACGACCTGATAAAAATCTTAAAATAGATGCTACTAAAAAAATAATTGGATTTTTAACACAACATATGAATTTTATGACTGATATAAATGTTTATAATTTTTTAAAAAAACATATTAAAACAAGAAATGAAAACTATACAGAAGCCGAAATAAAAAAATTAATAAAAGAAGTGATAGATGATGCAAATACAATTACTGGAGAAAAAATTAAGGAAGATACAAATTTATTAATTTTATCTGGTGGGCAATCAAGGGCTTTGATGATTGCAGACCTTGCATATATCAGCGAATCTCCTATAATCTTAATTGATGAAATAGAAAATGCAGGAATAAGAATAGAACAAGCACTAAATCTTTTATTAAAAGAAGGAAAAATTATTTTTCTAGTAACTCACGACCCAATTCTCGCTTTGGGCACAGATAAAAGATTTGTTATGAAAAATGGGGGAATAGAGAAAGTTATTTATACTTCTAAAGAAGAAAAAGAAATTGAAAAAGATTTATCTTGGATAAATAATCACTTTCTAGATATAAGGGAAAATATTAGAAATGGAAATCAGATTAAAGAATTAAAAATAAAATGCAAACCTATTGGAGACAAAAAATGAAAATAGTTATAGTTGGCGGAACTCCTGGAAGCGGAAAAACAAGCATTATTAAATCAATAATTAGCGAATTGAAAGAATCAAAGATTCATTATGTTAAGTTTGATGTTTTAGATACTCAAGACGATACTTTAATAAAAGAAAAATTTAATATAAGCACTGAAAAAAAGATTTCAGGAGATGTTTGTCCAGACCATTATGCAGCATTAGAAATTCCTAAAATAATAGAAGAACACAAAGATAAGGACTTAATTATTATAGAAACAGCAGGATTATGTTTAAGATGTTCTCCATATATTAAAGAAGGGCTAGCAATAAATGTTCTAAATATACTATCTGGAAAACCATCTAACTATGGTCCCCTATTAACTGAAGCAGACTTAGTAGCTATAACCAAAGGAGACCTAATTTCTCAAGCAGAAAGAGAAATCTTTAGAGCAGAAGTTTCAAAAGTTAATCCAAATTCTTTAATCATTGATGCAAATGGATTGACTGGAGAAGGTGGAATAGATATCGCAGAGGAAATAGGGAACACTAAAGAGATAAAGGAAACCTTAACTCTAAAACATTCGATGCCTACCGCAATTTGTGGATATTGTTATGGTAATAAAATTATTGACCCTAAAAAAACCTTAGAGCAATATGAAAAAGGAAAAGAATTAAAAACAAAACTACCGAATTTAAATTGTGGTAAATGCGGATATAAGTCTTGTAATGAATTCATTCGAGCTGTTTTAAATAAAGAAGTAGAAGAAAATAAATGTCCTTATATAA
The DNA here is from genome assembly GCA_964394725.1 of uncultured Syntrophaceae bacterium. Classification (GTDB taxonomy): domain Bacteria; phylum Desulfobacterota; class Syntrophia; order Syntrophales; family UBA2210; genus JAFGPZ01. The sequence continues at coordinate 1,384 of CAYMYS010000171.1, read as the reverse complement.
AAGAAGATTAAAATGACAACAAAAACTATTGAAGGAGAACTCTTTCATGAAATTGAGAAATTAGGAAATAGAAACTATGTTCATGTTGGGTTCAGAGATGCGGCTAATAAATTTGGAGATATGATCGAAGGAATTGTTCCAGAGGTAGGTATGACAAAAAAAGTAAAACTAACAATAGAATTTTTGGAGGAAGATAAAAATGATGAACATAAGTAAAAATAAATGTGTTGGTTGTGGAATTTGCACAACTATCTGCCCAGAAGGAATAAAACTAGAAAATGGAATTGCAAAAGTTAAAAATGAAAACGCAGAATGTATGAAAACTATAATCAATGTTTGCCCCCAAAATGCAATAAAAAATATAACTGAAACTTTTACTATTGCTATTGGAACTGATGATAACCAAACAATAAAAGCTGACGACCATGTAGGAATGTCAAAAAACTTCCAAATATGGGAATATTCAAATGGAGAATTAGTTTTTAAAGAAAAGAGAGAAAATCCAAAATATAAAGAAGATGAAACAAGAATTCATGGAGACCCTGGAAAAGCAAAAGCAACTGCTTCAGCATTAAAAGATGTAGATATTTTAATAGGAAAATTAATGGGTCCAAATATTGTTAGATTAAAAAATCAATTTGTTTGTGGAATTATTAGAGAACCTCAAATTGAAAAAGCAATTAAAATAATAAAAGAAAATATTAATGAAATAGTGAATGAAAAAACTAAGAAAGAAAGAAACGCAATTATATTAACCTAAAAATATATATCAAAAGATTTATAAATGAATATATATTCATAACTTTAAACAAAATGGAAGCAAAAATAAACGAAAATCAATGTACTGGATGTGGAATATGCGAAAATATATGTCCTGAAGGTATTGAAATGGTAGATGGAATTGCAAAAATCAAAAATCAAAATACAGACTGTTTAAAAGATGCTGCAAATTCTTGCCCAAGAAAATGTATTATTCTTGAAGGTAACGAATCAGAAGAATCTAATAACACTAGCAATAATAATTTTAATCAAGGACAGGGAAGAGGTATGGAACAAGGACAAGGAAGAGGTATGGGGCAAGGTCTAAGAGACGGAAGCGGAATGGGACGTGGCGGCGACGGTAGAGGACAAGGCGGCGGTAAAGGACAGGGAAGAAGGTTTTAAATAAAATAAAGAAATTAACTAATGAAAAGATTAAAATTAATTTCGGATCAAACCACCACACAAGATGGGCAAGTTGTTGTTTATAGCCGAAGAATAATTACGTATGATTCGGAGACGAATAAAAGCCCCGAACAAAAATATAGAGAAGCAAATATGAAACAATTTTATGGTTGGATAAATCCAAACATGGGAGAAACCGAATAAAATGCCAAGACCAAGA
>CAYMYS010000170.1:0-3845 GCA_964394725.1 uncultured Syntrophaceae bacterium | reverse complement strand
CTTTCGCTCCCAACTATGGAATGGTTCATGGTTGGAATATATAATCCAAAGAGGATTGTATTGAAAGATGTGTTGGTCGTACGCTTACCGCGAAAGGACAATTTTGTGATAAAGGCCCCAGTTATTTAAGCGCTATTTTCGTGGCAAACGAAAGAGAAAAGAAAAATGCCGAGCAATCCAAGAGGAGAGTTGAAGCGCATTTTCCCGACAAAACAGTCGTTACGCCCATATTGGATGCATCAACCTTTTATCCCATCAAAGGTGACGAAAGTTATCATCAGGATTTCTATAAGAAGAGCCCGATTCGTTACAAGGCCTACCGCTGGAATTGCGGTCGTGATAAACGACTGAAAGAAATTTGGGGTAAAAAAAATGAAGTGCGATTCCACCAGCAAAACAGGGAAAAGTAAATACTTGATTCCTCCTGCCTTCCCGAAATGCTGCAATTATTTCCTTACCCTTGACACTGTTCATCAAAGTTGATAAATGTAAAAGAAACGTGTATTTTACTCGTATTTCAAATCGTTTATGCGTGTAAGACAGAGATGTCATCGGCAGTAATTGTTTTGACCTTTATGGACCAGAAAATATTATGCTGAAAGGAGATCACAATGAATATTCTAGTTGGTTATGATGGATCCAAGGCGGCCAATGTAGCCCTGGATGTAGCCAAAAAACACGCGAGTGCCTTTAGCGGTAAAATTTACGTCCTTACATCAATGGTGGGAGGCCCCATGGAGCCTGAGGAAGATATTGAAGAGGCTAAGGCTGGTTTGGAACGAGCTATCAAATCTATCGAAAAAGATGGAATCCCCTGCGAAAAGCATTTGCATATCAGAGGCATCGACCCCGGCGAGGCCCTTGTCCAGTTTGCCAAAGAAAATGGTATCGATGAGATTGTTATAGGGGTCATAAAAAAGTCAAAGGTTGACAAGTTACTCTTTGGCTCTAATGCGCAATACGTGATTCTGAACGCCTCGTGCCCCGTAATAGCAGTAAAGTAATTTCCGAACCTGTAAGCGTTCTCTGAGATCCGGACGGCAAGGCAAAGGTTATCAAATCTGCTCTTGATTCATCTTAAACAATACCCCGTCTCACATTCAGTGACGGGGTTTTTTGTGCAGATGGATATGTCAAATGTTGAGACCTGACCCCGAGGAAGGAAAACTATGGACATAGCTGATCTAATCGGGTTCATGGCGGCGGTAATTTGCTCCATATCCATGACGCCCCAGGTTATCAAGATATACCGGACAAAGAAGACGGAAGACCTGTCACTGGTCGCCTTTTCCGTACTGGCAACGGGCCTGTCCCTGTGGCTCGTCTACGGCCTGCTGATACACTCCATTCCCATCGTAGCGGGGAATGCCATAGGGGTGACCTTTACCCTCTACATCATCATCGTGAAGATACGCCACGGGTAATACGGAACATCCATGATAAGCTTTGTCAAAGGGTAAATGGAGATTCCCCTGACCTTCCGGATCAAAGGCCTCTCGACGGTTTTTATTCCTATTCTGGAATGTATATTCTAAATTGCTGATCAGGCAGGATTATGGACATCTTTTTTGGATTTATTCTGCGCCCCTTCGAATCTCTTATATATTCCAGAGCTTCGGGATATGAGATTTCGAATTTGTCCATGATCTGGTCGCGAACGATTTTATTGAAGTTGTCATCTTGTTTGACTAAATAGACAGAATAGGGTTTACTCAATCTGATTCGCATTCTTGTTTTTGCAATCAGCGCAGGATCTTTGGTGGAGTAAGCGTATTTCATTTCCAGTGCCCGCGTGAGATCTGAGACAACATTCCTGGTAAAGTTGACAGTCTCCTCGATAAAGGGCAGTCCTCCCCACTTCTTCACTCTTGCCAGTCCCGCGTTATACGAGGCAATCCCCCGCCATACGTTCATTTCAACCGACCCGCCGAAGAAATCCTTGCATTTCATTATATCTCTGACGATGTGCTTCACTCCTATCGGGATGAGCAGTTCCGGGACAAATCTGGCGTCCGTCTTCATGCGCTGATCCTTACTCATACTGCGGATTTTATCCACATAGGCCTTTTTGGCCGCCTTCAGGTTCCGGTATGCCATTCTCCTTTTCTTGCTCAGTTCAAACAGTTCAGACCTTGATGTGTTGATTTTATCGATGCGATCCCTGGTGATATTGCCGGCTCCCGATTCAGCCAATTTGTATAGTTCCTGCTGTTTTGCTATCGTATCTGATCTCAGCTTTCCATATGTGGATATGGACGAATTCAGTTTCTTAATCTCCCTACTCTTAACCACAGTCAGCCCGTATTGGCGCGCTACAGGTTCCATCAACTGCTGCAAACCCGCAGCGCCGGCAAAAGAGACGGCATCCCACTCGAATCGCGACTCGCTCCAGATTTTTGCGACTTCCAGTTCAATGAGGAAGGGAATTTTCGAAAGGTAATCTGCCCGTGGATCAGCGCAGGCATCGACGATCAATGAGAAATAGTACTTCATGTCTTTTGATGGGATCGCATCTATAATGTGCGGATAGTCCTCTATCTGTCTGCTCGGTTTATCAACAATCACCTTTGCAGCAGACTGAGCCTCCGCCGATGCCCCGAGAATCCCGAATCCGTCAAGCGCGGCAGTCCCGGCTATCGCGGCCATTCCAGCTATGAAACGTCGTCTTTCCTCATCCATAGCCTTTCTCTATCATATCCACACAAATTTACAAGTGCCAAGACATCTCCTGTCTCACAGATGTCAGCATGTAATGAATTTGAACTGAAGAGCGAGCGCATTTTCCGCTGCGTGTTGCGGGGAGCTTCAATATCGAATGCCTTCCGATTGCTATTTAAGGCCCTGCAAATGATCAATGGACGTTGAACCCCTTCCCGCAAATATCTGTTGTCAACAAATTGCTTGACAATAATTTTCAAAGGCGTATCATTCCCTTAATCTTGTAAGCGTTACAGATAATAACCAGGGAGCACAATCCGGAGCCTTAATCCCGCAACATGAAGAAAAGAGGGATTTATGGACTGACTATAAAAACAACCCCGTTTCACGCATAGTGACGGGGCTTTTTTGTTTTCTGAAGCGGATAACCTCCTAATGTTTCAGCCAGAGCAGCACACCATCCCCTTTTGACACACGCTTTATCAATACCTCCATTACCTCAATTACCCACTATTCTATATGTAAAGATGTTTCGAAGCGTCTTGTATTGTAAATTTGCCGTGATTGATTTTTATACATTACGTCAGCGGTAAAGGAAAAATAACCATTATAGAAATAAAGGAGGGAATATTATGTCATACAATTTTCGCAATCTGGTATTCGAAGGGGGTGGTGTCAAGGGAATCGCCTACCTGGGCGTGCTTGATGTCTTGAAGGAGAGGGAAATAATCTCAGGGATAGAGAGAATCGGCGGAACCTCCGCCGGTGCGATAAACGCCATTCTTCTCGGTCTGGGATTTACCTCGAAAGAAACCAGGGATATATTATGGTCACTCGATTTCAAGTCTTTTATGGATGCGTCCTGGGGAGTGATTAGAAATACGGAACGCCTCATAGAAGAATTCGGGTGGTACAAGGGTGACTTTTTCAGAGATTGGATCGGAAAGTTGATCAGAGAGAAGACGGGAAACAGCGAGTCCACCTTCGCCGATATAGAGGCAATGAAGGAGAAGCGGAAGTTCAAGTCCCTCTATTTCATGGGCACAAACCTGTCTACTTCCTTTTCTGAGGTCTTCTCAGCCGAGCATACGCCTCGGGCCTGCGTGGCCGACGCCGTGAGGATCTCAATGTCCATACCACTCTTTTTTGCTTCAAAACGGAGCACACGGGGAGATGTATACGTCGAT
>CAYMYS010000169.1:0-3845 GCA_964394725.1 uncultured Syntrophaceae bacterium | reverse complement strand
CATCTGATCCGGGCTTATTCCGAGAAATCCCTGCACCGGTTCACGATTCTTCCTTCCCATGAAGACCTGTAAAAACGAGTTGGCCTCGTCTACGGAATCAAAATTTCTACCTTCCATCACTCCCCTGATTTCACCTAATATATCCTGCGTCATGCCCTGCGTCGCTGACGACTCGTTCTTACCCATACAGCAATGTTTATACTTCTTTCCCGAACCGCACGGACACAACTCATTTCTTCCTGTTTTTGCCATAAACTACCCTATTGACTCGTTTTAAGTCATGCTTTTACATGACAGATCGATGAATACCGCCATTAACAGTACCGCCTTAAATCCGTGAGGGTGAAGCCCCGCTTTTACCGGTCCCTCTCAAGTGGATTGTCAGCCCTCACAACATCAGGCTGTGAAATTATCTTTTTCAACGCCTTGCTGCAAAAGCTGTTTAAACTTTCATCTGCCTGCATTGCCTTGGTGGCACGTGCCTTGTGCACGTCACTATCAATTCGTAATTGAAATTTTCCTGAAAATTTCATTGTAGAAATATTTGATCGAAGCGGTCTGTTATCTTCTTTATAAATCTCAATCCACTCTTCGAGAATTTGGCATAATTCATGGTAAACTTTTTCTTCGTTTTCCCCGTGGCAACATCTTCCAATCCAACCGGGAATTGATCCAACATAGCACTGATCTTCTTCTGACCATTCAACAATTTTAAAAAATGGTGTTTATTTTTCATTGTGGGATTCTTTTTATTCTTAACGAATGAACTGCTCTGTCAAAGGGCCTCGAATCGAAGCACATAGACCTGTCGATCAGTTTAGCGAATGGGTATGATATTTTTATAGAAGTTCTATGAAAGTGTCTAATGGCAATTGCGCCTGCTTTAAAATATGTGAAAGGGTTGATCTCTTAATAGGGCGATGGGCGGGAACCACAAGCTTCAAGGTTTCTGAAGATGTATGCTTTTGCAATCGGACATGACTTCCCTTTTGCCTGACAACTACCCATCCATCTCTACGCAACGCCTTGATAACTTTTTCATAATGGAGGCTTGGTACTTTTGTCATAGAGCAATTTCCATTAGTTCCGCATTAGGGAGAAAATCAAAATCGTCTTCGACTGACTCAAGATACAGCTCAATTGCCTCTTGAATATTGGCTAACGCCTCGTCTTTCGAATCTCCTTCACTTATACAACCAGGTAAGGCCGGCACCAATGCAGTAAATCCACCTTCTTCGCTTGGCTCTAACAGAACTTTTAATTTCATTGTATTACCTCTGTTTTCCCTTTGATTGGTTTCGCGGGTATTATATCTGATTATTACATATTCATCAATGCCGGGAAAAACTGCGCTGGAACTACAAGAGGGAAACTGCGGAGGACTGAGAATCTGCGGCAGCGTCGCCTATTGTTCCACCAGTTTCCCTTACGCTGTCCGCGTCGATCCACTTCTCTACCCAGGTCGGTAGTTCGGGGTTCCACTGAGATTTGTCCATGGCTTTCAGAATCTTCTCCGCCGGGACCAGACCATCTTTGTCTCTGATGCCGCCCCGAAGGAGAACTGAGGAACAGATCTGCTCCCTCTGCACTGTCTCCTGTAGAAAGTAGAACCAGCGGGCGTCATGTCCCAGTGTCTTTGAACGGAGTTCAAAGGCGCGAAAGGGTTTGAGCGGATGTCGGAAACGTACGCTGGCGCCGGCCGCAAGCAAACTCCAGCCTTTGGAATGCACCAGGCCAAACAATCCTGTTCGCACAGCGATATCGATTCTACCGAGGTCCATTAATGTCAGGTGCCGGCCATTGTTCATCTCAGGGTAGAAATCAATGTCCGACGGCCACACGACCATCCTGAGTGTACTGACGTCTCCAAGTTCGAGACGCCGTCCCATTGATGCGCAGACAACAACCTTTGCCAATCTTAGATAGGGATACATGTTGCTCCTTTATTGTTTTTTATAGAGATTTCAGCCGAACGCTGAACTGACTAGCGGGTAGGACAAATCCAAAGAGGTTTTTAACATATAAAACGCCACAAAACCCGAATGTATGATAGAGAGATTTAATAGCCCGTCTAGCTCAGTGAGAGGTTCGCCTTTTATTTGTCTTTGAGATAACTTTTAAGATCCTTATAATAATTTTCATGAGGTCCGATCATGAAAAGTGCGAGAGTTTCTTTATCAAAACGATATGCAAGAAGATATTGAAGTGCAGGGATTTCGAATTTGTGAACGAAGACCCCGCGAAGGTCACCTTTTTTCTCGGAACCAATTGAACGATTATCCACAATTTTACGTATTTCTACGCCTAATTTCTTCTTTTGGGATTTCGTAAATTTCTTTACTTTTCTTTCAAAGGATCGAGATTGTAATATTTTCATAAGCAATTATCCAAAGACATATTCTGAAGATTTACCTTCCTCCAATTCCACAAGACCTATTAAAATTTCCTTAATCAAACTGTAAGTCAAATCAGGATTTTCTTCGGCGCATTTGCCTATACGTGCCCAGTGCTCAATCTGGCCGGTTATGGATCTCTTCTCGATTTTGCTGAATATCTTGGCCTCCTTCACCAAGTCTTCGGATACCCTGACAGCATTAGTCATTTTTCAATTCTCCTTGAATAATCGACAGATAATATACAACATAAAACAATATGCTGCATTATGCAACGTATTGTTCATCCACTATTTTGAGGTGAACGCTTTAACCACCGGCAGGAATGAAGTGCAGCGTAACTCCTATCCGGTGAACTGACGGTTAACCGCTGATTATCTCATTTAAACCGTCTATTATGAGGACAAGCTCTTCTTCAGATGCCTTTGTTATTTTCTTGCCGATACGCTTCACTGAAAGAGTTCGGATCTGACTGATTTTAACCCAGGATTTTTTGGGAAGTTTTGTGTCGTTCAGTTCTAAAGTCAACGGATAACCGGCTTTTTGTGGCTGACTGGTTAATGCAACGGCAATAACCGTTCCTGATCGCTCGTTAAAGACATTATGGCTCAAAACAAGAATAGGGCGTAATCCGCCCTGTTCACTTCCTATGACTGGATTCAAATCCGCCCAGCAAATATCTCCTCTTAATATTCGGGCCATTCTTCCATCTCCGATGACATACCTTCTTCCGCTAAAGTCTGTTCAAAATCGACATCAAGCTTTGCACATTCCCGGGCAAGGCGGCTTTTTTCAAGACGCATTAATTTTTCAGAGACAGCCTCTTGAATGGCTCTGCTGCGATTTGGAAATAATTTGGATTGAACCAGAATATCCAGTCTTTTTAGCATGTTTTCATCGATGGTAATCGCAATTTTTGATGCTGCCATTTTTATCACCCCTGGTATGATAATACATCATACCTTCGTTCCTTACAAGCCCATTTTCATTTGAATTTTAAAAGAGTGACACGTTATCACGCTATCAAAGTGCGTCCCGCTATCTGTGCAGGACACCGGTGTGTAATATGCCAAGTATATACTGTCTATTTGCTCTTGCCATTGCATTCTCCCGGCTCCAGTCACAATAGCGACTTTCCCGCTGAGCTGTTGCTCGCGTGTCGACATACACGCCCTCCCAAGGTCTAAGGCAACTCAACACATCGCCTGCATGAAAAAGGCGGATTTTTAGGCTGAAATTCGTTACAATCCCGTAAAATCTGGTTGACAATGATTACAACTTTTCCTATCATTCGCCATTTTTCTTTTTATCTTTTGCACACGCAAAACACGATATAAGCAATAGAACACTAAAAGCTATAATATATATCCACAATTCTGTAGCATTGTTTAGAATTATCCCAATTAATATCCCTATGATACCTAAAGAAACAGGGAAAATATATTTCTTGTG
>CAYMYS010000168.1:0-3939 GCA_964394725.1 uncultured Syntrophaceae bacterium | reverse complement strand
GCCGATATGTTGCCCGCAGAGGGGCAACGCTACGAGGATATAACGTAGCATGGGGGCATAAAAAAGTCTTTCATAAAAGGGGAGGGGTGAACCCGGGAATAGGTCACCGTAATTAAGGAGCAGAGCACTAAGATGGAGGTTTTTAAATGCATTTTGGAAAGAACGGGAACATAGAATCAGCACCGAAGGACATCTGTCCTGTGACGGGGCTGTCGATACTGCATAAAACCGAATGGACATATTCCGGTGTCGGCGAGGGTCACAGGATAACAGCCGAAGTTATCGGAAACAACATACTCCACACGAGGAATTTTGGATATGCGACACTACCCGATGTAGAGAATGCGGTGGGCTTAACAGACAGGGTACTGAATGAGGCAATTGACGACGGTCGCCCGTATGTACATATACTTGACTATTCGAATCTTAAAGGTGCCACTCTTGATGCACGTAGATATTTTATGACCACGTTGAGAGCCCGTAAGTCAGTGCGCAGGGGAATGATTTTTTATGGAACGTCCCTGCTTTTAAATGTGAGCATCAACCTGGCTACGAGACTTAATATAGCGCCCTTCGAGATACATGTAGTTAAAGATTATGCCGAAGCGGTAAGACGTGCCCTTCACATATTGGATGTTTTAGAAATCGAAGGGGACGCTTCTCCCGCAGTTAGCGATATGTCAAAACCCGTCACCGACCCCGGCAAGCCTCACCGCGAGATCATTACCAGAGATGACTGGTTTATGGAAACCGACAATCATTCTATTTACTTTGAGATTATAGACGGTGACATTCTTCACTCCGTCAGCGCCGGGATCTTTGAGGAACATCTTATCGATTCGATTGGAAAGCTGCGCGAAAAGGTAATCGAATCTGGAATTATGCCACATGTTTCCTATTATTCCGTCATCGGCCTGGAGGGTATCGAGAAGGCAGATTGGAAGGCGCGCAGGCTCTACATTGAAAGCGAGAAGGAATGGTATGATAAACACCCTTTCCGGATGATAATCTTTTACGGGGCAAACAGGATGATACGCGCGGCATTCAATATGGCAAGGCCCTTTCTTTCCTTCGATGCCCGTATGGTCGGTACCCTGGAAGAGTCGCTTGAACTCATAGCCCGAGAAAAGACCAAAAGAAAACCCCCCGATCCCCTTCCGGCAGCAAAAGACACGACCGCAGAACCCACCGCATCTGAACAGACTCAGCAATACGTCGACGAACTGCTCCATTTTATAGGGAGCATCCCCTTGGATTCCGAAGGGGTTAACCCCGACAGGGTAATAGGGCCTTTCCACCCCTTTCGTCACGTCTTTGACGCCATTACACTCATCAAGAACGACATGGACGAGCTTATGAAAGAGCGGATGGAGGCGGAGAAGGAGTTACTGAAAAGAAAGGATCGTTACCATGCATTATTCGACAACAATCCCATTGATACTGTAATCGTAAATCACAAAGGGGTAATCACAGAATACAACCTGGCAAAAGAAAAGTCGGGCGGCAGTTTGCCCGATATTAACAATGATGTGCTGTATAAGGATTATGCAGGGAAACACAAAACAAATATGTTTGAGGAAATGATGGAATGTATCGAATTAGGCATTTCAAAAGAGTTCCCCGGTCAAAAATATAAGGATAAATATCTTGACATAAGGATAGCGCCATTCTCTGGAGGGGCTATCATAATATCGATAGACATCACCGACCGAAAGCATTCGAAAGAACGTATCAAACGCCTGAACAGCATCCTCATGGCCATCAGAAGCATCAATCAGATGCTTGTAGTGGAAACGGATAGAGACAGTCTGCTCCAGAAGGCCTGCGATATTCTGGTAGAGGCACGAGGCTACGATGCCGCATGGCTCGCATTAACGCTGGATGGTAAAACCTTTGCCACTGTCAAGGGTGCAGGTTTCAGGTCAGAAGATGTATCTCTTCTCAGTGAACGTATGATTGATGGCGATTATTCTTCCTGTATCGGAAGAATAATCGCTGAAAAACAAAAGCTTGTGATTGTAGACAAAGCGGGAGAGTGCGGCGATTGTTTTCTCAAGGGTGCATGCGCCGGCAAAGAAACTGCAATTATCCGTGTCGGGCACGCCGACCGATTTTACGGACTGCTTGCCATATTGTTTGGGCCCGATTTCACTGCCGACGAGGATGAAAAGGAACTATTGAAGGAGATTGCCGGCGACATAGGGATCGCTCTTAACGGGATGGAGATGGAGGAGACGCTTATAGCATCGAAACAGCGACTTGCCGATGTTATCGATTTCCTGCCCGACGCTACCTTTGCCATAAATCTCGAAGGCAAGGTTATTGCCTGGAATCATGCAATTGAAGAGATGACCGGTGTCAAGGCCGCGGATATGCTTGGTAAAGGAAACTATGAATATAGCCTGCCCTTCTATGGCGACAGAAGACCAATTTTGATTGATCTTGTCTTTAAACCTGTAAGCGAAATAGAGAAAAACTATTCCTTTGTCCACAGGGAGGGAGATGCCCTGATTGCTGAGGCGAATGTTCTTTTTGTAAAGACTCCGGGTCTATTTCTGTGGGCCAAGGCGAGTCCGATGTGTGATCACAAAGGAAACGTAATTGGTGCTGTTGAATCCATCCGGGACATCACGGGACGCAAGTTGGTGGAGGATAAACTAAAAGTGTCCGAAGCGAAATACCGCGCTGTCTTTGAGAATACTGGTACGGCCACCATAATTATTGAAGATGATACGATAATTTCCATGGTCAATACAAAATTTGAAAGACTCAGCGGATATTCAAGAGAAGAAGTGGAAGGCAAGATGAGGTGGGCAGACTTTGCAGTCGAAGAAGATCTCGATAGGATGCAGGAGTATCACAACAAGAGAAGGGAGAAGGGAGAAGGGAGAAGGAAGAAGCAGCGCCGACGGAATATGAATTTCGCTTTGTCGACAGGCAGGGCGATATCAGGGATATATTATTACGAGTGGCTGTGATTTCCGGAACAGAGAGAAGCGTTTGTTCATTAATGGACATTACAAATCTCAGGGAATCCTTGAAAGAAAAAGAGATGCTCCTCAAGGAGATACACCACAGGGTAAAGAATAATATGCAGATAATCTCCAGCCTCCTCAGTCTCCAGTCAGAACATATACAGGACAAAGATGCCGTTGGAGCGTTGATGGAAAGCGAGGGCCGTATTCGATCCATGGCATCAGTCCATGAAATAATGTATCAATCCGAAGACCTGACACGGATTGACTTTGCCGAATACACGCAAAGAGTGGCCCGGCAGCTTATAGCTGTTTATAGCATTGATCCCGATGTCGTAAAAATGATCATCAACTGTTTTGATGTATCTTTAGGCATCGACGAGGCCGTGCCCTGCGGTCTCATCATAAACGAACTTCTCTCCAACGCACTGAAGCATGCCTTCCCCGATGGTAAAGGGGGAGAGATCCATGTCGATTTTTACCCCGACGGTGATGACGGAATGACACTGGTCATCGGCGACAACGGCATAGGGCTTCCGGAAGAGATAAACATCAAAGAAGCGAAGACCTTCGGATTGCAGTTGGTTGCCGGTCTCGTCGGTCAACTTGATGGAACCCTGGCGATTGAAAGAGACGGCGGCACAACATTCAGAATCAGAGGGATAAAGGGGACAGGCTGCTTTTTACACGGTAGAGAGTTGAAGGATGCCCGGGATTGCAAGCGTAGCGTGGGGCCTCTGCGCCCCACATGAAATGAGCGCCGTTACATATGAACAGTGTAGCGCGGGGGCTTTGTCCCCCGCCGATATGTTGCCCGCAGAGGGGCAACGCTACGAGGATATACCGTATTGCGGGGTTCAATGAAAGCGTAGCGTGGGGCCTCTGTGCCCCACATGAAATGAGCGCCGTTACATATGAACCGTGTAGCGCGGGGGCTCTGTCCCCCGCCGATATGTTGCCCGCA
>CAYMYS010000167.1:0-3946 GCA_964394725.1 uncultured Syntrophaceae bacterium | reverse complement strand
TTAGAAAAGAGATTCCAACTCTCTGGCAATATCCAACACCATCCCGGCATGACCTTTTGTGTAGCCATTTCCAATTAGCATTTGTACATCTATCTTTACCAACGCCCTCAGCACCCAATGCGGCAGCGGTAAAACTTGTTGCCATACTGAAGAAGTATACAGTACCACCATCCTTGGTTGAAAGGATAGAAGCCATTTCGGTACCAGCAATGTCGACGTAATTAAGTGAATTATATTCCATATGTTTTGAACCCGCAGGCATTTTCCATATAATCTCGTGATTCTAAAAAATTTATTATACCTTGTTCATAATTATTGTAGTGAGTTTTGTAAACAAGATTAATCTAACAAACGGTAGATTCACTTGTAAACCACTATCGAGGGTTTGTCAAGAAAAATCTTTAATCAAAGAAAAATAATTATTAATAGTATATACGGATAGTTATGATAATATCGGAAAAGTTTTTATTTAAATCTAAAAAATCTGAGGCATTGCCAATGAATATAGGGGTTGATTTTTATTTGATCTCTTCAAGTAAATATCTTATCTGTCCAGTATAATAATCTGTCTATATAAGCAGGTAAAATAAATTAAGAAAATAACACAAACTATTAAGATGTCATCATTCATAATTGACAGTTTTGATACTGAAAAGTTCTTGACAAATTGATAAAATAGACATAACGTACGTTAGATTTACTTAATCATTTACATGCCGGATGGAGAAAATTGTTATGGACATTCACCCGAGAAAAAAGATAATCCTCGCCGAAGCGGCTCGTCTCTTTCGAACCAAGTCATATGAGGCTGCTACTTTGAGAGAACTGGCAAAACGATCTGGGATAAAGGGGGCGAGCATTTACTACCATTTTTCTTCAAAACAGGAAATCCTACATAATATTATGGATTATACATTAACCGAACTCACCTTTCGGTTAAGAGAAGTTGAAAAGAATGAAATGGATGCTGTAAAAAAATTGCAGAAGGCCATTGAAACTCATATCGTTTATCATATAAGCAACTTAAACATGACCTACGTAACTGATTCCGAAATTAGAAGTCTTACGAATGAAAACTACAAAGATATTATCAAAAAAAGAAAAAAGTACGAAAATCTTTTTATTAAAATATTAGACGAGGGAATAAAAACTGGCCAATTTGATATCAAAGACTCAAAGCGTACCACGTACGCAATATTGCATATGTGCACGGGCGTTTCTTATTGGTACAAAGAAGGAGAATCTCTTGGTGTTGAAGATATTGTGGATATATATTCTAAATTTGCCTATGGAGGTCTTCTGGGTCTTGGCTGTAATCGTACCGAAACGTGATTTGTCGGCATTACTTATGATGATCCCAACCGAAAAATTGGAAAAATCAAACTGCCTCGCAGCAAATCATGTGATATCGAAATGAGTGTCTTGTCTTTTCTATCGCAGCAAGCTACGGGAAATTAAGCCCTGCAGATTTTGCATTGTCTTTCAAATTAGAGTAATCTGCAAAATCTGTGAAGTAAAAAAGGGTGTCGTTTCATTCTGGAAGTGATGCTCCCCCGGCAGGAGCCGGGGGCATCTTAAACTACAAGCGTAAACATGCTTGAGCCCTCCGGGCTACCGCTCCATCTCCAGACGGGAGTCTGGAGTTTTATGCGGCTGGAATAAATACTTCAGGTATCGTAAATCAATCAGCACTCTATTGTACATTGAAACATCACGCAATTATTTTGTTAAATCACCTTCCTCTCCTTGACTTGCAAACTGTTTACCAGTACTATCACTACCTTAAAATCATATCCGGTCAAAACTTATGGAAACCTTCGCCTTAGCGGCAATCAGTCTTACGATTTAGATTTCTCTGTTCATCAAGAAAAAGAGAGCTCCTGTCCAGCTCTCTTTTGCTTTCTTATGTCTTGTCCTGTTTTTTCAAAAGATCGGGACTTTTTTTTACGGGATTTTTGGCGCCGATTTCTGGAAATCCATCGGTTATCTGGGGGCATTATCAATTCCGCCATTGCTGATTGTCTTTTGCCGTTCCTTTTTAAACCGGCAAAAGTTTCCTTCAAGGAAAATTATAATATCAACAGCGTTTGGCAGTTTCCTGCTTGCGGCCATTTGTCTCACGCCGTGCTACGGGTGGCCTTACCTGAATCTCGTCTTTTACCTGTATATCGGTTCTGCCATCGCTTACTGCTACATGGCGCTTGCTGATTCCATTGAAACGAAGAAACCAGATGTAGAAAAGGAGAGGCTGATTTACGTAGCCATTGCCTGCGCTCTGGCGGCATTTTTAAGCGTTTCCGATATATTTCACTGCTATGGCTACAGGATTCCCTCCATGTCCAATATCGCAATAGCCGTTCTGATCTACTTCACTCTGATAATTATAACCCATCCCCGCCTGCCGGAGCTTCACAAGATTATGGTCAGGGCCCTTATTGTCTTTGCCCTTGTGTTGTTTGTGACCATTATTTTTTACCTTATCACAAGTCTGTTCGGGAAAAATACAATCCTTCCGTTAAACAGTGTTTTGATGGCATCTTTTGTAATCGTCATTTCTATAGATCAGGCTAAACCGATCCTGAAAAAAATTGCGGCCCGTTTCCTCGTAGAGGAAACGGACAGATTGTTTCCATCCAGCTCAATCGCGCGCCGATAGGATGCCACGGTCTCTTCAAACATTCCCTGATCCCGAAGCGCATTGGCCAGGTTAATACGCGAGGGCATGGTTCGAATCAAGGGAAATCGCTCGCCGGTAGGACTCTGCGGCCCCTTTCATATCACCCCGGCTTTTGAGGGCCACGCCCGTGTTGTATGCATCGGCGTAATCGGGATGTATAGCTGTAACATGACGGAAGCACCCAATGGCCTCATCGAATATGCCCAGGCCCTTGAGTATCTTGCCGAGGTTGTTGTATGCCCCGGCATGCTCCGAATTGATTGCAATAGTCTGTTCGTAGGAGGCAGCCGCGTCATCCACCATGCCCCGGTTCCTCAGTAGGTTCCCGAGATTGAAGTGCGCGGCTGCGTAGCCCGGGTTGACGGCGATCGCGCGCCGGTACGATGCCATGGTCTAATCTGTTATCCTCCGATCCCTGAGCACATTGCCGAGGTTGTAATGCGCCACATCGTGCTCCGGGTTGAGGACAATCGCGCTTCGCAGTGACGCGGTGACCTCGTCAAGCCGGTTCTGTTACTTCAGGACAACGCCCAGATTGCAGTACACATCCGCATCCGGCGTAAGCGCGAGGATCCGGCGGTATCCCCGCTCCGCCTTTTTAAACCTTCCGGCCTTATGATGGCGCACTGCCGTGTCCAGTATGGTCTGCATATTCCCGAGCTGATCCTTTGGGGAGTTCTTGTATATCTTTGATGTCATTTATCGTAGTCTTGCCTCGTAATCACTCGTGACAATAATATCAGCCTGCTCCCTCAATCCCTGTATAATCTGATGTTCTATCTCCAAAACCTTCAGAATGAAGTCAAAATCCTGATCGGGATCGCGGGCCAGATTTCTTTTCTTCACAGCAGTTATTCTTTTTCGGTAATCCGATTCAAGAAATACCTTCAGTGTCGCGTTTTTCAGGGCAAGACCATAGGTCAGATCAACAAGAACAACATCCACTCCTACAAGTGCAACCGGTACGCGCGCATACCTTCTCGAACCGAGCCGCCTGCAGTCTGACGGCACAAACACCTCGCTTACACTCCTGTCAGCGGCATTTCCCAGTATGGAATTCAGATGTTCCAGATCCACTTCGCCCGGCCCCACATACTGTTTTAATTCTTCCTTTGAATATGCATCAAGACGCGCCTGGTGGTTTGCCTCCGGCGCCAGTTTGAAGAAGGCGTCTCCCGCTATCGTGACACCCTGTATTTTTTCACTCCTTAGAAGATGCCCCTGATATTCTCCAAGACTTGGATTCGCTGGCCCGTAATAAAGGGTATG
>CAYMYS010000166.1:0-4012 GCA_964394725.1 uncultured Syntrophaceae bacterium | reverse complement strand
CTGAGGATTGCCCGAATCACCGACGGATCTTCGATGAAACTGATGATCCGCATGGTTCCCAGACACCTTGGGCAGACCAGGGGGTTAACTATCCCGGCCTACGCCGGGACAGGCTCCGATCTTTTGTATCAATCGCGCCCAGCTTTTCCAGAAGGTCTTTGAATTCCCCTGCGGTTCGAGAATGCAGGGAATAAAATCGTCCGTTCCTACCTCTTTCCGTGGGGAGATGGGGGACGTCCTTAAAAAAATAAATAAATAAAATAATTCTCTAATAGGTAACCACCTTCTCTCTCCATATATGTATCGCATCTCATAACAGCAGTGCAATTTTTTAAATTGCAAACAATAGATAAACATAAAGGATTACCGTTTGTACTCTGCGATAGGTTGTCGATGAAGAAAAATAACTCTTTCAGGAAGCAATTCACTGTATGTCGTGTTAAATTAGAATCCTGCAAATACATTTGGGGGTAATGCCAGAAGTAGCAAAACCCCTAAATAGTTATTATTGCAATACATCAGGTGTGCCGGCGAAAAAAGTATTACGCATTGGGCCAAAATGGCAGTGTCGCCAAATCGGCCAAATGGCACTGTATTATGAATCATTATAGAAGCTTCTGATTTGATTTATAAGCATTTGACGAAAATGGCAATACTGCCTATTTCGTCAAATGCCGATTTATCGAGGGGCTTCACCGTCGCCCAGGTGGCCCAAAAACACGGCTGGACAGAGCCGATGGTTTGGTCACTGGCCCTAGAAGGGAAAGATGATCTCCAACGATTTGTAGCACTTAACTGGGGACTGCGGACATGGGACCTGTGGGACTGGAATGACTGCGACCGTCGTTTCGGTGATGAATGGCCGGGACGCATCCCCGGGCAAATGATAGCGCACATCCTCTACTACTTTTCAAAACAGAACGATCTGGTCTTCGATCCCATGGGCGGCGGCGGTGTGACGTCAGATGTCTGCCTGGCATTCAACCGCCGGTGCTGGAGTCTGGATATGATAGACCGGCCCGCGACAAGGCCCGAGATAGAGCCCTATCTGTGGGATACAAAGGGCAATTTCAATAATGACAGTGAGTCTCCCGGATTTTTCACTGCCAAGCAGAAGCCCGACCTCATCATCTTCGATCCCCCCTACTTCGACAAAAAGGCCGCGGACTATGACCAAAACAGTATATCCGTACTGCCCCGGCAGGAATATCTCGCATTCCTTGAGGGCCTTTTCGCCTTCATGAAAGAACAGAGCAAGAAGACGACACTGCTCGCCTTCATCAATGCCGATTGGCGAGACTTTCAGCATACCCCAGCCGCTGAAGAGTCACATGATGGATCGATCATGATAGATGATTACCTCGGGATTCTGAACAAGACAGGCTGGCAACGCACTCATATCATCCAGGCCCCCCTTTTGACACAGCGCTTCAACGCAGGCATTGTATCGGCAATGCAGAAGAAGAGGATACTGGGTGTGACCAGCCGGTACGTGATAGTCTTGAAGCAGTGATGGGATAGCAGGAAGTAATCCACTGCATGTCGTGTTAAACAGGAATTCTGAAAAATGTATTTAGTGGAAATGGCAGCATTGCCAAATCCGCTAAATGGCGATTTATTGATGGATCGTCATAGGAGCTAATTATTTGATTTATAAGCATTTGACGAAAATGACAGTATTGCCAAATTCGTCAAATGATGATGTATTGAGTTTAAGATATTTCAGTTGGCAAAGATAATTTTCTATGTTGCTATGATTTAGGTGGATGATGGCGACATTAAAAGTCTAAATGTTCCCTCCTGATCCTAAACAATATATCAAGAAACTTTTTTATATTTTCATAATAGCCTATAAAATCATTTAGGGAAAATATCATGAAGGCAGATGAAGGAAAAAATGGAGCCCGAGGAGAAAGAGAAAAAGACCGCGTCCTAAGTGTAATGGACTTTAAAAAAGTCAAAAGAAATGAGTCACTCCAGTGGAGGCGGGAGTCCACAAGTACTTGAAAGAACTGGATTCCCGATCAAGCCGGGAATGACAAGACGACCGAAACTCGACTTTTTACGAAACCGACAGCTATTAAATATTCTGAAAAAGTGGTATTCCCCTACTGCGGGATGGGATTAAGGGGAGGGGATGTATGACTTATGATGAAGCCGTTAACGACTAATCTTATAAAAAAAGAGGAGGTATGGGATGGAGCTATTTTATTCTGTAGAGATCACAATACCGATTTTCCAGGTTGCATTGCTGTTACTAATCAGCACGCTGGCACTGCTTTTCGGAAGGGTGAAACTGGCCCTTCTCATCAATTATGTTTTTACATTCTACTGGGGCTTCCTGGCAAACGAAGGATTCATGATAGGATCAACATTTAATACGGTGGCCTATTTCGGCTTCGGTCTTCTGATTATCATTCTTGTTTTAATCGGATTTTTCGCGGCTGCTGAATAGTTTTACAATAATGGCAATCAATGGGAGTTTCGATAGGTGCAACATCTTTTGACTGTGGAATATATAGCGAGTTTTGCGGCCGGCCTGGTGCTCGGTGCGGCAATCATCCTTCTGATAAACCTGCTTCGTGCTCGGGACGCGAAGAAGATAGCACAGGAGGCACTGTCGCAGACTGAATCACAGAGGGTTCACGATCTGGAAGCGATTATCGGCAACATTAAAGAATCCTTCGGTGCCCTCTCACTGGAGGCCCTCTCTCGAAATACGGGGGATTTCCTGAAACTTGCGAACGAGACCATGGCAAAACAGACGCAGTCCGGTGAAAAGGAACTGGAGGGCAAGAAGAAGCTCATTGATCAGACACTGGAGGCGATGAAGGAAGATCTTGGAGGGATAGAAACGCTCGTCATCAATCTGGAAAAGGACAGGGAACAGAAATTCGGCGAGCTTACAAATCAGTTACGGTCAACGACGGAACAGACCATGAAACTGAGGGAGACAACGGGAAAGCTCCACATGGCCCTGTCGAGTACGAAGGCACGGGGACAGTGGGGAGAGAGAATGGCCGAGGATGTGTTGCGTCTTGCCGGATTTATTGAGGGGGTGAATTACCGTAGGCAAAGGACACTTGAAACGGTCGGTTCCCGTCCCGATTACACCTTCCTGCTGCCCCAGGATCTTATCGTCAACATGGATGTAAAATTCCCTCTCGATAACTACCTGCGATATCTCGAAGCCGAGGGGAATGCAGACAGAGAGCGTTACCAGGCCCAATTCCTGAGGGATGTGAAAAACAGAATAAAAGAGGTCGTAACCAGGGAATATATAAATCCCGAAGAAAACACGGTGGATTATGTGATCGTCTTCATTCCCAACGAGCAGGTCTATGCCTTTATCAATGAACACGACAGCACAATCCTCGATGAGGCCCTGAGGAATAAGGTCATCCTCAGTTCTCCCATAACTCTCTATGCGATACTGGCGGTCATCAGGCAGGCCGTGGACAATTTCAATCTCGAAAAAACGGCCTCGCAGATAATGTCACTCCTGGCAACATTCAACAAACAGTGGAGTTTCTTTGTCAATTCCTTTGATAAGATGGGAAAGAAGATCGAAGAAGTACAGAGAGAATATAATCATCTCACATCAACCCGCCGAAACCAGTTGGAACGACCATTGAGACAGATCGCCGATCTGCGTCAGCAGAGGGGATTTTCAGAAGATACAATAGAAGAAATTACCACCGATTGAGTATGGTTTTGCTATACTTGATGGTCCGGTAGTAAAATATCGAGTCACTCCCGCGGAGGTGGGAGTCTATAAGTACCTGTAAAGACTGGATTCTCGATCAAGCCGGGAATGACAGACAACGGAAATTCGACTTTTTGCCGATTCGTCATACTTATCTATTAAACAAAAAGAAAGCGAACAAAATGAACCCTTTATCCAAAAATGCCCCGCTGGAAGAGTCAATAGCAAAAATGAAGGCTCTTTTAGCAGACGTTGGATGCGAAACTACTTTTTCGCATGAAAAACATCCGCTGGAGCATTGTTACT
>CAYMYS010000165.1:0-4026 GCA_964394725.1 uncultured Syntrophaceae bacterium | reverse complement strand
TTCCGTTATCTTCGGTACAGCATCCAACATTTGTCCGCATTTTGTTGCAAGTTTTCCCTTGACATACAAATAAATCTTGTTTTATACTTCGGCAGTCAGAAAGGAATGCCTTATCAATTATCAATCAAAAAATCTTACCCCCGCACAGCCGGCGCCCTTACACCCGTAGAGACAAAGGCATGCCTTGTCTCTTATCGGTTTAAAAAGCGGATTTGACACCCTATGGCGAAACCTTTATGCTGATCATAAAATCCTCTGAAAAAGGACATGCATATGAAACCAGAAAACATGCCGGAGTATCTACGCGGTGCAGGTTTGATTTCAACGGGAGACGTCGCCATAGAACCCCTCAAAGGGGGCGTATCATCGGATATCCATCGGGTAACACAGGGTGAAAAATGTTTTGTGGTGAAACAGGCATTGGCCAAACTGCGCGTCAAGGATGACTGGTACGCACCGGTTTCCCGCAACCAGGTGGAACAAAAGTACCTGCGCTATGTGGGGAAAATTCTTCCCGAAGCAGTCCCCGAAATCCTGCACACGGACCAGGAAGAGGGTCTTTTCGTCATGGAGTACCTGGGAGAGGGATACCGCAACTGGAAAACGCTTCTTCTTCAAAAACAGACCGATTCCAATTTAGTCCTGGAAGCAGCCCGGATTCTCGGCGCCATTCACAAAGCATCCTGGGGTGATGACAAGACGCTGGAATTGTTTGATACAACTCGGAATTTTTTTGATTTGCGCCTTGAGCCCTATCTATTGGCCACGGGAAAGCGGCATCCCTTGTTGAGGGGTTATTTTGAAGCAGAGTCAAAACGGATCAGCGAAACCAGGGAGTGCCTGGTTCATGGCGACTACAGCCCCAAAAATATGCTCATCGGTGAAAAACGGTTGGTCATACTGGATTGTGAAGTGGCCTGGTATGGCGATTCGACTTTTGATGTGGCGTTTTTTCTGAATCATTTTCTTTTAAAATCACTCCATTTATATCCCCATTCGGAACCGTTTCTCGATCTCATTGCCATTTTCCGGGATCAATACCGTAAAATCATTGCACAGCGGTTTGATGAAAACGCTCTGGAACGGCGGATCGCGCATCTTCTAAGCATGCTTTTCCTGGCACGGATCGATGGTAAATCCCCGGTTGATTATATTGTCGAGAATGGAAAAAAGGATCTGGTTCGGCGATTTGCCACAAGGATCGTGCCTCAAAAGCCCGCCACTATCAACGATTTGGTGAACGAATGGCGAACCACCCTTTTTTCCGAAATGCCCCTTTTGGAGGACGCATAAAATGAAACTCAAAACCATCGATGCCTATCAGATATTTGATTCACGGGGAAATCCCACGGTGGAAACCATTGTTACGCTGGAAAACGGCGTCACCGGCATGGGAACGGTGCCATCAGGCGCATCCACCGGACAATATGAAGCATTGGAATTGAGAGACGGGGATGCGGCGCGATACCGGGGAAAATCCGTATATGAGGCGATCCGCAATATCAAAACAGTCATTTTCGAGAGATTAAAAAACCAATCGATTTTTGATCAGAAGGCCATTGATCATGCCATGATTGAACTGGACGGTACGGAAAACAAAAGCAGACTTGGAGCCAATGCCATTCTGGGGGTTTCCATGGCCGTGGCCAATGCGGCGGCCAATACACAAAACGTCCCGCTGTATCATTACCTGGGCCATGGAAAAGGGAACCTGCTGCCCCTGCCGGAAATTCAGATCATCGGCGGCGGGGCCCATGCAAACTGGCGAACCGACGTGCAGGATTTCCTGCTCATTGCCACGGGGGCCGAAACCTACCAGGACACCCTGGAAATCACCCACAATGTGTACCATGCCGCCGGCGACATACTAAAAGAAAGGGGCCAATATTATGGTCTCGCCGATGAAGGGGGCTACTGGCCGGCCTTTGAAACCCATGACGAAATTTTTAACGTGGTCATGGCGGCCATAAAAAGGGCCGGTTACACTCCCGGCAAAGAAGCCGCCATTTCCCTGGATGTTGCCGCTAGTGACTTGTTTGACGGAAAAATCTACCGACTGGCCCTGGAAAACCGGTCTTTCTCGTCCAATGAATTTGCTGATTTGATGATCGAATGGTGCGATAAATATCCCATCATTTCCCTGGAAGACCCCATGGCCGACACGGATTGGGCCGGTTGGGAGCGCATTCACAGCAGCGTGGGGCATAAAGTTCAAATCATTGGCGACGACCTGTTTACCACCAACATCAGACGCATTGCCCTGGGCATTGAAAAGGGTGCTGCCAATTCGGTTTTGATTAAATTGAATCAGATCGGAACGGTTTCCGAAACCATTGCGGCCATTGAACTCACCCAACAGGCCGGATGGCTTCCCGTTGTTTCAGCGCGATCCGGTGAAACGGAAGATGCCTTTATTTCCCATCTGGTTGTTGCAACCAACGCGGGACAACTTAAGGTGGGGTCCTTTGCGCGAAGCGAGCGGATGGTAAAATGGAATGAGGTGCTTCGCATCCAACGGCACCTGGGGGACAAGGCCCGTTTTTCAGGCGCCGGGATTTATGATCAAATTTTCGATTCATGATCTTTCAAGACCGCATAAACATCCCGAATGATTTTTTCCGAAACTTCCCCCATGGCCAGGCTCATGGTCTCCGCAAGCCCCCGGAGATGTTCCGCCTTGAATCGTCGGGTAACCCGTTAGGATTTCTGCAATAAAATCTGCTTACTGATATCCGGTTCTTTTACCGCCACCAGCATGATGCTTAACCCCAGCACCGCATCCCACCCCTCGGCCGTATCCCATTCAAAAAATTCATCAACGGATCCTTCAAGGGCGTAGGAAGCCGCCAGATGGCTCTTATAGGTAAACACGCCTTTGAAAAGCCCCGAGGTAAAGGGGGGGGGGGACGTCCGTAAATAAGTAAATAACTTAAAATGAGAAAAGATTAATGTTAGAGTCAAGCATTAGGATATACTATGCCGAACCAAGCTAATGCAGCCGACGCAAAAACCACGCGGCTGATTAGCAGCGCCAAAAGCGAAGACAAGAAAAGGTGTTGCCAATTTCCCTAAATGATTAATAATCATTTAATTAAAGAAGGGGGTCAAGTCTGCTCTTGGCTCTTGCAGTCATTTTTTTTCAGCTATTAGACAGATGCTTCCCGCCGCAGTTGCTTTGCGGCGTAGAACATGACTGAGTCGCTAATACGACTCAAAGTATGGAATGCCCTTGTAGTACAATCCAAATATATTAGTTCTTGAAGACTTCAAGCTGTAATCATTAAAACTTAACTGCAATAAATATAAGTACTTTGTAGGTGGAAACAATAATCGGTTTGATATCTACTCTTCACTTTTGCATTAACAGATTATTACGTAGAAAGACTCAAGTTTAAAAATGTTAAAGGCAGTTTAAAGAAATTTATTGAGGTCCCCCACAACAAGTTGTGGGGAATTCACTCGCTGTTCAGTTCACTAAAAATTTAATTTCATGAATAAATTGGCGAAAGTGGATGGGATTCGAGTCTTGACGAAGCAATCTAATAGTCTATATATTCAGTCATATACCTCCGGCGAGCGGAGGCATATGACTTTTTCTTTGATCCCTAGGACGTGGTCTTCTTCTCTTTCTCTTCCGACTCCAGCTTTTCCTTCATCCTGTCCACATCATATTCATGCAGTATGAAAGAATAGTCGTTTTCCGATGATATGGAGGGATACTGTTTGGATTCCTTATCTGCTTTCGCGAAGATGGAAAGAGTGTATTCCTTTTTTCCCGTCATCTTATATATGTAGATGGGATCTTTCAGGTCTTCCTTTTTCCTGTCCTCTATATACTCTTCACCGCTCATGTCGGAAATGATATTGAGCAGTTCCCCTATCTTTTTGGTGTCTGCCGCTTTGCCGGCCTTATCTTTCCAGGCCGCTTCCTTTTTATCCTTCTCTTCGACGCGTGTCAGCTCTATCCACTCCTTGTCCTTGAATACCTCTATCTTCTTTATTTCCGCCTTATCAAAGGCCATGATG
>CAYMYS010000164.1:0-4044 GCA_964394725.1 uncultured Syntrophaceae bacterium | reverse complement strand
GCGATCATAATGGATGCGATCCCGTCGAAACCTGTCCGCTTCGCCGCCTTTTTTGTCTGAATATCCCATAGGGACGAGTGGCAGTGGGATGACCGTATCGGGTCGTAAGCTAATTTTTGAAATTCCTTTATACGTTCCTCTTCCGGATATATACCCACCCATACTGCACCGAGTCCCAATGCATGAGCCGCCAGAAGGATATTTTGCGTAGCGGCGGAGCAGTCGAGGAACCATCTATCGGAAAATTTTTCAACACGCACATCTCCACATACCATGATGGCAAGAGGCGCCTCTTTCACCATGCCGGCGTAGAAATGCATGAATTTTTATCAGGCTCTATAACAGGAATGTATGTTCGTCAATCTCTCAATCCTTTACTCGAAAGGATTGAGAGATTCTATTCCCGATCGCACGAGAGCAGGATTGAGATAGAGTTTCAGTATCTTTGCGCCTCTCGCATCGACGCAGGTATAGAGAATTGAAATATTTGCCTTTTTGAGTATTCTGAAACCCCTATCCGTTCTGATTATGTGGTAGTTTAAGGCGCCAATAATAAGCACGGTAATCGCAGTAATCAGCACAATTTTTCTCACCTTAACTCCTCACCGGAATGATGCTTCCAATATTTTTTCCAATCACAGGTAGCAGCGCAGGGGTTTGTTATGTGCCACGGCGGCAAGACACTTGTTGCATGAGACACAGGATGGGCCTTCACTTTTCCCTTCCCTGATACCTTTGACGAAATGGGGTTGCCGTATAAAGGGGCGACTCATGGAGACAAAATCTGCATCACCCCTTTCCAATACCTCTTCCATTCGTGATATATCTCTCAAGCCGCCGACCAGTATCAAGGGGACATCTCCCATGGCCGGTTTGATCGATCGTGCAGCTTCAAGATTAAAGGCCTCTTGCAGCGGATATTGGCCGGCAAGTCTTTTCAGCATTCGCCGGGCTGGATATTTCATCCACCAGGGGAGAGGGGAGACAAAGTCATCGACGGGCACATCACCCCTGCTCATACTCAGGAAGGAATATGAACCAGTCCCGCAACTCAGTTCAATACCATCGATTCCCATATCGGCCAGCCATCGGGCATATTGTGCCGCCACGGGAGGAGTCACGCCCTCTGTGGGTGTATAGTCATGGCCATTCATCTTGATCAAAATGGCACTGTCGCGAGGAAATTCTTTTTTGATCGTCAGTACTATTTCCCTGAGAAACCTGAAACGCTTTTCATCGGAACCTCCCCAGGCATCGGTCCTCTTGTTAAAAAAGGGGGAGAGGAACTGGCTGATCAGGTATCCGTGGGCTGCATGCAGCTGAATCCCATCGGCCCCGGCCTGGACGGCACGATGAGCCGCACTTCTGAAGGATTCGATCGTTTGATGAATATCTTCTTCCGTCATTTCCCTTGGCTTTACAAAAAATACGGGGTCCCTTCTCCCTTTTGATGGCCCCATAGGCCTTCCCGGTACTGCTCCCGGCCGCGTCTGCCTTCCCGCATGAGCTATTTGAAATACAATCTTACCACCTTCATTGTGAACGGAATCAACCAGATTTTTCAGTCCCGGAATCATTTCATCACTGTAAATGCCGATCTGCCGCTTCCCTGCCCTTCCCAGTGGATGGACATACATATGTCCCGTAATGATGAGTCCCACCTCTCCCCGGGCAAGATTTTTGTAGGTCTTGATCAGACCATCAGTGACTTCGCCTTCCCCTGTGGCCATGCACTCATATGTGGCGGAACGGACGAATCTGTTCTCAACCTTC
Organism: uncultured Syntrophaceae bacterium; assembly: GCA_964394725.1. GTDB lineage: Bacteria > Desulfobacterota > Syntrophia > Syntrophales > UBA2210 > JAFGPZ01. Next base: position 2,271 of record CAYMYS010000164.1, on the reverse strand, counting down.
ACATCACCGAAGGCTCCCGGCGTAAATAATATAGACATGTCTATAGTTCCCTTCTCATGCCCTGATCATGATGAGCATCATCTTGAATTTCTCGACCGCCTTCAATGAATGCGGTTTATCGGCGGGCATTATAATCATCTCTCCCGCTTTTACGGCAACAGGATCTCCCGCTATGGTAATTTCGGCATTACCATCGAGGATACAGACCATTGCATCAAAGGGAGCCGTATGCTCACTCAGACCCTGGCCTTCGCCAAAGGCAAAGAGCGTTACCGTCCCCACCCCTTTATCAATAAGAGTCTTGCTCACCACAGACCCATCCTGATATGCAACTTGATCGACCATGCTGTTCGCCTTACCGACAATTTCCATTGTTTCACCCTTTCCTCATTTGAAGTATAGGGTCGCAACTGCGACATCCATGCACGCCCACGTGGACATTATCCCCTCAGCACCTCAAGCGCCTTCGGTGCATTTTCTTTTGGACTTATCTTATACCAGGCCTGGGTTATCTTCCCCTCTTCATCTATGAGAAAGGAAGAACGGACTATGCCCATATATTTCCTGCCATACATGGACTTTTCCCGCCATACGCCATAGGCCCCGGAAACCGTATGATCGGCGTCCGAAAGGAGCGGATAGGCCAGATTATTTGCGTCGTCAAACTTCTTCTGTTTATCGGGCATATCGGGACTTATCCCCACTATGAAAACACCGAAGGATGTAAATTCTTCACTGGCATCACGCAGTGAAATGGCATGATTCTTTCACCCCGATGTGTTCGCCTTCGGATAAAAGAAGATCAGCACCCTTTTCCCCCTGTAGGATGAAAGGCTCACTTCTTTGCCATCCTGATCGGTAAGTGTAAAATCAGGTGCCTTGTCTCCCTTTTTAAGCTCCGCCATTGAAATACCCCCCTTCTCTAAAAAAGATGTTTAATCCCTCTTTCGTGAATAGGCCATCACACTACTCTTTCCTCTTTTCCTGCGAGATGGTTGCCTCCAGTATAAACATGATTATATTAATGAGTAAAGAATAATTCTGTCACACCGTCACAGTGCAACTGAAAGGGATATCTTCAATGGAAAACAGGGATTACTACGAAATTCTCGGCATAGATGAAAACACAGATCCTGACCGCATCAAGGATTCCTACCGAAAGCTGGCGCTGCAGTTCCATCCCGATCGCAACGGCGGCAAGGCCGAGGCGGCTGAAAAGATGAAGGCCATAAACGAGGCATATGCAGTCCTGTCCAATCCCCTGAAACGCCGGGAATATGACGCAATGAAAGATCGGTACGGCTCTTCCGCCCACACAAATTTCAGAAACAACTATTCGGAACAGGATATTTTCAGCGGCTCGGATATAAACAAAATTTTCGAAGAACTTTCACGCTCCTTCGGCCTGAGGGGGTTTGATGAGATATTCAAGGAGGCCAGCCGTAACAGCACCCGCACATTTCAATTTAAGAACGACGGCATGACAGGCAGGGGATATGTTTTTACCGGTGGATTCGGTGGAGCAAATCGTCACAAAAGGCAGGAGGGCCTCCGGCAATTTCCAAAAAAGGGGATACTGGGAAAGCTGACAAACTACGCCTTTAAAAAATTGAGCGCTATTGAATTCCCTAAAAGGGGAAAAGATATCGTCGATATCATTCGCCTTACTCCCGAAATGGCCCATAGGGGTGGCCCTCATGAATATACACACTGGAGGCGTGACAAGAAAATAATCGTCAAGGTACCCCCAGGCATTCGTGAGGGACAGAAGATCAGGATTGCCGGGCAGGGTGAAGTGGGAAACACCGGGTCCGAGGCTGGTGATCTCTATCTGAAAGTGCACATAAAAATGTCCCTGTCTCAGGGACTCGGCGCGTTCCTCTCAAAATTCATTCGCTAACCCCAACCCATGCAGTTGGATATCAAACCCTGTGTTTTATCTTTCCGATCGCAGTAAGCTGGGGGAATCAACCCCTGCAGATTTCGCATCGCGCTTTAAGTTATTAGAATAATACATATAATCTGCGTAATCTGTGGATCAAAAGATCTCCAACTCTTTCTTCACCACATCCAGAAGTGGACCTTCAAAGAGGCAGAGTCGAATATTCTTCAGCGTTGATTCGGGGTATCGCTCATAAAATTCCCTTACGGAACGGATGTATGCACGCGCGCAGATTTCATGGGGCACGGCAAAGATTCCCGAACTTATCCCCGGAAAGGAAAGCGAAGACCATCCTCTTTCGTGGGCCCTGAGAAAGGATGATTCCAGTG
>CAYMYS010000163.1:0-4047 GCA_964394725.1 uncultured Syntrophaceae bacterium | reverse complement strand
ATTTTTCTCTATTTTTCTCTATTTTTCTCTATTTTTCTCTATTTTTCTCTATTTTTCTCTATTTTCACGTAGCGCTTTCAACGTACTAATATGGGCAATGTGTTACAGTTCAACGGATTTTTGATAATTTACCAAAATACAGTGTCAAGAACCTTTTTCCAAAGAACACAAAATAATTATGCTGCATAGTTACCTAACTTCAAAATGTATATAATCATAATTATTCGATTCGTTCACTTCCTCTACATCATAATTGGGATCTACCATAGCATAGATTGTGAAGGAGCCAGAATTTGTTATGGTAATTGTGATGGTTTGTGAAAAAGACGCTCCTGGTGCTAGTTGAGGGATACTATAATAATGAGGTTCTTCTCTAGTCAATTCAATTTAAAGATCTGATGACGGAGCTGTTGTTGCGCTTTCATTGATTACTAATACTCTAAAGGTAACAGCATCACCAAGTTTAGGATTGTATGGAGACATCGTGAGTCTTGCAAGTACCAAATCTGGTTGGATTGGGCGCACAGGCTCGCTCGCCAGCGCTGTTGCGGCAGGGATAAAAATGAGAGTTATGAGCAGTATCAAAAATCTTTTCATAAGTTCCTCCTTTCTGATGTTAGGGCATTTTAGGTAGAGTAGAGAATTGGCTCTGTCCCCTTTTACCCCCTTGCCTTTAGTCGACATTATCTGATGGTTCCATACCAGTCAAGTCGATTTACTTGATCTGTCCCATCCAAAAACAATGTCCCATTCATACCTGACGTGTTCTATCAGGCAATTCCCATACTCTATTTCTCTTCGATGCCAGACGCAATAATATGATTGTACCATTTATTTAACGATACTTCGTTGACCTGTGTTATCATATACACTGTAACTGGTTCTTCGACTTGTCCCCTACTGTCGTGGTGTTACACGCACGCAAGGTCTGTCCTCGATCTAACCACAAGCGGTAATTTATGCGTATAAAGGGTATTGTAATATTCAGACACACTGTCACTCACGCGAAGACGGGAGTCCATAGGTATTTGAATGAACTGGATTCCCTGTCACGCCGAAGGTGAAGATCACAGACACAACGGGCTGGAGGGGGGCACAATCCATGGATTCAAAACGAAACATTGAAAATTCACCATTGCTTTTCCCTGTTTCCGATCTGACGTGGGACCATTTTATCTATCCAAGAGGAAGTAAAAGCGACAGGACCATCAGCGCCTATGTTGAATCCCTTACCGCGGGCGCCGACTTTCCACCAATCACGATTCAACGGGTCTTCAACTATCCCTGTGGCGATGCAACAATAGAAGCGACCATCATCGTCGACGGCATCAACCGCTGGCATGCCTTCAGGGAACGAGGAATCAAAGAAATTCCAGCAGTTGCATGGAAAGACAAACCCCTCGATTACGAAAAGAATAAGGTAGCACTTCTCCTCGAATCGGCCCGATGCAACACAAGCCACGGCGATCGCCTGAGCGCCACCGACAAAAAACGCGTCGCTCGTGATATCGCGTCACAAGACGGGGAATGCAGATGGACGGAAACGGCCCTTGCAGAAAAACTAGGTATTACACATCAGACTGTCAATATCTGGATCTCCGATATTCGTGCACGTCAGAAAGCAAATAGAGACACCATTATCCTTCGCCTGAGCCGCCTTGGGTGGACGCAAGATGAGATTAGTAAGATAGTGGGGATGAGCCGAGGTAGAATTACACAAATTGTTAATAATGCAAATTTTTGCAAAATTAACAATTTGCTCTCCCTGGGCCATGACATGGACTATATCGCCCGGCATTACAACATGGATCTTCCCCTTGCCTGGGCATTACGATTAGAGGGAAAGACGGATCAAGATAAGTTTAAAGAACTCGGCTGGGGACTGCGCACCTGGGATCAGTGGAATTTCAACGAATGTGATGAACGATTCGGAGACGACTGGCCAGGACGGATACCGGCGCAACTGGTGGCCCATACACTCTTTTATTTCACACATCCCGGCGATCTGGTCCTCGACCCCATGACCGGAGGTGGCGTAGTCTCCGATGTGTGCATGATCTTTGAGCGGAAGTGCCGGGCCTTTGATATGGCCACGAGGGAGAATCGACCGGAGATAAGTTATCACTACTGGGACCCCGGTGATTTGCAGTGGCCCATGGCAAGAAAACCGGATCTGATCTTCTTTGACCCGCCCTATTTCACAAAAAAAGAGAAGGAGTACAGAGAAAAGGCAGGCGAGGAAACCCCTCTGTCATCATATACAAAGGAAGACTATGTGCAGTTTCTGAAAGGCTTCTTCCTGCTGGCCCATGAGCAGTCAAAAGAAACGACAAGAATGGCCTTCCTCAATGCCGACTGGCGTGATTTTCAGTCAACACCTGCCTCAAAAGAAAAACCCGACAGATCGATCACCATATTCGACTACCACCGGCTTCTATCAGAGACAGGATGGGACACAACCCATCGGATAGAATGCCCCCTGTCTACGGAACGCCTGACGGGAAACGAGGTGCAGAAAATGCAGGACAGACGCATCCTGGGAACAGTGGGCAGAACCCTCCTCATCGCACAGAGAGCGTGATGATGCAGGAAAATCTTTGAGCGGGGGTATGCTTGCAATATACTGTATGAACACTTGAAAATACTTTTGAAAGTAATGGGTTCAGATTACACCTACAAAGCAGCAGACTTATTGAATGTGAAAAATAACTATTACCACTTGAAAGTCTCACCGTAATATTCCTTGACATGATATCATAATGGAGTTAGTTAGTTAGCCTATTATATTGATATTGTATGTGTTGTGTTTGCTTTTGAATATATTATCTAATTATTCATTCTACCGGGTCTGCGCAAAAAACCATGAAGGCCGGTGTATTCAAACGTTATGACGTTCAACAAGAGCCAGTGAGATAGGAATTTGAATGTCCGACAAAGAAGCCACAGCCCGTATCAAGATCAACAAACTGCTCGAAACGGCTGGCTGGCGTTTCTTCGCAGAGGGGAGCGAACCCGCCAACATTCGCCTTGAACCCAGCGTCACGATCAAAACCATTGATCTCGACGCGCTAGGCAACAACTTCGAAAAAACGACCAAGGGCTTCATCGACTTCCTGCTGCTAGACACCAAAGGTTTTCCACTCATCGTCCTGGAGGCCAAATCGGAAAGCAAAAACCCGCTTGTGGGAAAGGAGCAGGCTCGCAAGTATGCCAAGTCCCAGAATTGCCGCTTCGTGATCCTATCAAACGGCAACCTGCACTACTTCTGGGATCTGGAGCGCGGCAACCCCTACATCATTACATCCTTCCCTACCCCTGACTCGGTAATCGGCTACAAGAAGGTCACACCCAACCCGGAGCGCCTCATCGAAGACCAGGTTAGTGACGACTACATAGTACTGACCCAGCGCCCAAACTATCAATCCGAAGCTGCGTGGAAAAACGAAACCGAGCGCCCAGGCTACATCCAGGCAAACAAGCTACGCTTCCTGCGCCCCTATCAGTTAAAGGCCATTCACGCCCTGCAACGAGCAGTGAAGGATGGAAAAGACCGCTTCCTATTCGAGATGGCCACCGGCACCGGCAAGACACTTACTGCCGCCGCCATCATCAAGCTCTTTCTCCGTTCCGGAAATGCCCGGCGAGTACTATTTCTGGTAGATCGCCTCGAACTGGAGGACCAAGCTAAGAAAGCTTTCAAGGCGCTCCTGTCCACCGATTTTCAGATTGTGATCTACAAAGAAAACCGTGACAATTGGAGGCATGCGGAAATCGTGGTTACCACGGTACAGTCGCTCCTTTTCAACAACAAGTACCAGCGACTCTTCTCGCCGACCGATTTTGACTTGGTCATTTCCGACGAGGCACACCGATCCATAGGCGGCAATGCCCGCGCTGTCTTCGACTACTTCATCGGCTATAAGCTCGGCCTCACCGCCACGCCCCGCGACTACCTCAAACGCTTTGACAGCACTAACCCCTCCACCCGCGATCCGCGCGAAGCCGAGCGTCGACTGCTCTTAGACACCTATCGCACCTTCGGCTGCG
>CAYMYS010000162.1:0-4100 GCA_964394725.1 uncultured Syntrophaceae bacterium | reverse complement strand
AAACATCTTACTGCTTATGAGTAACTCGTGCTATATGAGTTGGTCGTACGCTTACTTTGGTGCAACCTAAACATCCTCTGACATCTTGTGAAATTATATCAATTCTCTCAACCTCATGTGTTTTTCTTAGCAAGCTTTCAACATTTTCTAAAACTTTTGCGGTATTTCCGTTCCTTCTGGGACTACCTAATACTGTTATTACTTTCATGACAATTACTTTTCCTTGTTATATTCGTCATAATGGGAATAACGCTCGAATTGAGCCACCGCCGGAATAATATGCTGGACAACCCTGTTGGAGAACCGGCCTCCGAAAGCAAAACCCGGCTCAAAAATGGACGCCCCCGGCGGTCGGTTCCAATGAGTTGTTATACGGCTACACCAATCGTCACAATGCAACACTACAAGTAGATTTGGGGCTCTTTTGGCTCATGATAATTAGCACTCAGCCGCTTGGCGGCCTGATCTATCAACGGACTATCCCACACTCTTGCTCCGGTTGGGCATTTCTTGACACATGCGCTGCAGTGAATGCACTCCTTTTGGTCGGTCACTACTGCTTCTCCCACAGTAATCGCTGCGGTCGGACAAACGGCAGCACATTCTCCACACAATACGCATAGGGTTTCAACGGTGATCGGGGCCATGTCTGGTAGTATGCCCCGTTCCTTGTATGGAAAGTCTCCGGGCACATATAGGGAAGGTATGTCATCAAGAGTGCTAATCCTGTTTATTTTCTCCTGAATAGACCTGCCAAATCGCTTCGCTTTTTCGATATCCTGAGCGTCGGGTCGTCCGGTAGCAATTGGGGTATTCTCGCTGTCATACGAGTGCTCTCCGATAAAAGCGCCACCCGCGATCGGTACAAACCCCAAATCTGTGACAATGTCTCTTAGCTCCAGAAGGGCATCTTCGTACTCTCTGTTTCCATATACAACTACTATTACTGCTGGCGTGTTGTTTCCCCTGATCTGTCGCAATCGGCATGCCGCCTCTGAGGGAATCCGCCCGCCATGTACGGGGGATCCGATAATGACCAATTCGTCGCTCATTTCTCCAAAGTCCCGACTTTTGGCTGCAGGTGGCGTTAAGTCAATGCTGTTGACTATGTCAGGCTGAATCCCTTGAGCAATCCCGTGTAGGATTTTTGCTGTAGTTTCAGTGGGTGAAAAAAAGATCAATCTTGCTGAACTGATATCCATGATCGTGCTCCTTATTAGTTGTTCATGCCAGAAGACGCTACTCTATGCACAGCACCCAAAAGTTCCGCTGATGCCGAGTTAGGCCATATAACGTCGCGTTTCAGCGGAATTTTGCGGCGCGCAGCAGAGCAAAATGTCCGACTGGAAATGCGTTGTTATGCTATTGTAATATTGGTTGATATAAATTCACTCAAATCTGAATTCAATATGTTTTCAAGCTCAAGAAAATTGTCTTCTCTGGTTTCTGTGAACAGAAAACCAAAGACAGGATATTCCTTATAATCAATTTTTCTTAGCTCTAACGGGTTTTCAAAATTTGAAAGCAATTTATCATAATCAAATGATATTATTTTATCGGCATCTAAGCCAGTTGAATTATCCAATACGATAATACTAAAAATTTTCCCTTCTTTTCCTTTGAGAATCTCAGGCCAATTTGGCTTTTTTTGTGAGTAATAATAAGTATACGGGTTAAATCCATACGCCATAAAAGTTGTATCTGCGGTAGTACACCAACCACCAAACCGCATCGGATTTACTTCTATGGGCAACAAAGTTCCATCGTTGTCTCGTCTTAGTTCAATATGGACAGGAAAGTTTTTTACTCCAGCTAACGTACCGATTTTTTCTGCAAAATCTGTAAATTCTTCAAGATTACTTTCTATAATATCTTTGGATGATATATAAACCCTATCACTAACATCAGCATCTGAAGAAAACATGTGCCTAAAGATGCCTAGAATAACTGGCTCACCAGCCGAGTTATAATATGCATCAATAGCAAACTCCTCACCATTAATACATTGTTCAATAATAAATGAACTCGTGTTCAATACCTCCCTAGGATATGTATCTTTGATTTGATCAATTTCAGAAGTTATTAAATCGATTGTACCATTCCATTCTTCAATATTTGAAACCTTATAAACTCCCATACTAAAAAATCCAACAGTTGGCTTGATGATAAATGGTAGTGGCAATTTATTACACTGGAGTTTTTTTAAGTTTTCAACAGTAACTTCTTTGAAGTAGAAGTTCGGAAAGATTGATTTTGTTAGTTCACGAAATTTCAATTTATCTTTAAATAATTCTATTTTTTCAGGAAGATTACTAAAAGCTAAGTGCTTTGATATCCAACCTATTGAATTTTCGGATGTAGTATAAATAGCAGGAAAATCCAATTCTCGGACCATTTCGATAACTTTCTCTTCACTAACTACTTTTGTCCCGATACAAAGACCTAATTTTTTCGCTATATCTGTGCTGACTACGGGGATAGCATTGTCTCTGACAGTTTTTCTAAAAAAATCTGAGATATATGGTTTATCTACAAAAAACATGATTATTTCGTCTTCCTATAAATTTTCAAAAGCATAACGCTCGAATTGAGCCGCCGCCGGAATAATATGCCGGACAACCCTGTTGGAGAATCGGCCTCCGAAAGCAAAACCCGGCTCAAAAATGGACGCCCCCAGCGGTTGGTTCCAATGAATTGTTATACGGCGACCAATCGTCACAATGCAACACTACAAGTAGATTTGGGGCTCTTTTGGCTCATGATAATTAGCACTCAGCCGCTTGGCGGCCTGATCTATCAACGGACTATCCCACACTCTTGCTCCGGTTGGGCATTTCTTGACACATGCGCTGCAGTGAATGCACTCCTTTTGGTCGGTCACTACTGCTTCTCCCACAGTAATCGCTGCGGTCGGACAAACGGCAGCACATTCTCCACACAATACGCATAGGGTTTCAACGGTGATCGGGGCCATGTCTGGTAGTATGCCCCGTTCCTTGTATGGAAAGTCTCCGGGCACATATAGGGAAGGTATGTCATCAAGAGTGCTAATCCTGTTTATTTTCTCCTGAATAGACCTGCCAAATCGCTTCGCTTTTTCGATATCCTGAGCGTCGGGTCGTCCGGTAGCAATTGGGGTATTCTCGCTGTCATACGAGTGCTCTCCGATAAAAGCGCCACCCGCGATCGGTACAAACCCCAAATCTGTGACAATGTCTCTTAGCTCCAGAAGGGCATCTTCGTACTCTCTGTTTCCATATACAACTACTATTACTGCTGGCGTGTTGTTTCCCCTGATCTGTCGCAATCGGCATGCCGCCTCTGAGGGAATCCGCCCGCCATGTACGGGGGATCCGATAATGACCAATTCGTCGCTCATTTCTCCAAAGTCCCGACTTTTGGCTGCAGGTGGCGTTAAGTCAATGCTGTTGACTATGTCAGGCTGAATCCCTTGAGCAATCCCGTGTAGGATTTTTGCTGTAGTTTCAGTGGGTGAAAAAAAGATCAATCTTGCTGAACTGATATCCATGATCGTGCTCCTTATTAATTGTTCATGCCAGAAGACGCTACTTTATGCACAGTATCCAAAGGTTCCGCTGATGCCGAGTTAGTTAGGCAGTATAACGAAAAGCTAAGCCGGAGCAGCGCCCCAGGCGCTGCGATCGGCTTTAGCGCCGGGTTAGCCATTTCCTATTAAAGGCGGTTGCAACTGGTTTGGCGGAAATCCAATCTGCTGATGCTGTGGAGACCCAGCCATAAATATTTGCTGCGATTGCAGTATGAACGCCATACCGTTTTGATTTTCGATGATTTTAAAGGCGGGCGTACTGGAAAGTGTGTGAAAATAAATATGATAGACGGATAAGACCTTGTTTTGGAGTTGTTGATCTGACTCCAAATGGAATACCTTTAGACCTATTTCTTTGCACTTCTCAGAGGACAAGTGCCGATTATGTGCAAGGCTTACAGAGTGATCTCCGAGTTCTCGCATAATATTATCAACGACAGAATCCGCATCAGCGACGCCACAAAACATATTTCTTTTTAACTGCGTATTCCTGCGAAAACTGCCACCTGTTCCTGAAATAACTTTACCACTT
>CAYMYS010000161.1:0-4109 GCA_964394725.1 uncultured Syntrophaceae bacterium | reverse complement strand
TTATTGATAGAGCCAGCCCAGAAATGAAAAATATATTAATGCGCCTACCGCGTCCTAAAATGAAAATTGAAATAGCTGAAGGAATAAAATAGTAAACTGCTAAATCTACAGAATTTGGCTGGTTATACGCAGCTAATATGCTCAGCGATAAGACGGATATTAACCCTGTCTCATAATCAAATACACTTGATATTGTCAAACCAAATGCTGCGATAGGGAAAAGGTATGGCAGAATTGTGTGATTAGGGATCAAAATCCGGGCTGTAAATAGAAACAAGAAAAATAAAATTGTGATAATTGGAAGCCCATCAATGACGTGCCCCCTGGTTTGTTTTACTCGGCGCACATAAAAATAATTCATACTCACAAGAACAATGATAATAAGGCCTGCGGACATATAATCATATATTTTATTCTTAGGCTCAGTATAGCCAAGTTCTTGAAGTGCTTCCCGTTTGAGGGCGTCAATTACTTCCCCGCTGTTTATAATGATCTCTCCAGCGGCATAACTGTTACTAATAGGATTAATTAATTCCCTGGCTAAACTAATAGCTTCAGCAGACTTTTCATTGCTATATAAGCTGTTTGTTATGATTAGTTGTGAAACCATTTCGCTAATAATCAAAGTTTCCTGTTCATTAAATTCAAAACCAATTTGAGGGGATAGATTTCTTTGAATTCCCGAAACCTGTTCTTCGCGAATGGAATTGCGCATAACTTCTTCAAGTATATAAAGAGACTCTGCTTGAATTAAATCCCATCTTTCATCACTAAGATTTACAAGTACTGTTGCTGTGTCTTCTGATATTGTGATAATTTCAATTGCCTGAATATCTTCAATTATTTGCTGCTGATCCGCGAAAGTATCAATTCGGCTTGTGGAAATATAACTAAGCAGGTTTTTTAGTGTCTCAATTTGTTTTCGACTGATAGCTGGATCAGCAGGTAAATAAATAGGAGCGACAGTTTTTTCTGCATCATCCTGTGCTATCCCAGTTAAGTGATCACTCACATAAGAAAAAGATCTGGGTGCACGAATATCTTGAAACGCCACATCTCCTATATTTAATAATGAGGGGGGAGGGCGTAATGAGATTGGTAAAACAACAATTAAAAATATTAAACCAGCTATTAATATTAATAGAATAACATTCGCAAATCGGCTTTGCAAAAATTTCTTATTCAGGCGACTAATAAAAGAGTTTGGCATTTATTTAGGTGACAACAAATTTCGAACAATTTTACTGATTCTGTCATTTGATGCGCGTCCCTGGACATTTTCGATAACAGTTTTCATAACCAACCCCATTTGTTTTATCGTTGTCGCATTTAATTCTGAGATTACTTTATTAATTACTTCGGTCAACTCAATTTCTGTAAGTTCTGAAGGCAAGAATTCTTTAATCACATCAATTTCATTATTTAATGGCTCAATCATTTCTTCCCGATCCGCTTTGACCGCTTCAGCGATGGTCTCTTCCCTGATTTTTATTTCTTTTTGAAGTATGCTGAATATTTTTACTTGATCAAGTTCCGTATCTTTTTCAACGCCTTTTTCTGTCTCAGCCAATTTAATGGCAGAAAGCGCCATGCGTATCGCGTCTTTTCGCGTTTTGTTTTTTTCTTTCATTGCAGAGTGCAATGAGTTTATTAGATCTTCTTTAACACCCATATTTACTTATCTTTCTATTTTATTATATGCAGAATTATTCATTTTCAAGTTTTAATAATTTATTAAAAGCGGTAATTGCGATTTCGAGCATATCTTCGCTTGGTTCTCGTGTAGTAAGTTTCTGTAACCACAAATTCGGATAAGAAATCGATTTAACCAAAATGTTTGTAGAATGATCTCCCATCCATTTGATCAGTTCGTATGAAAACATAGAAATGATCGGTACCATCAGGATACGAGAAATTATTCTTTTCCACAATGGCATTGGGCCAAGAAGTGAGAAAATGAAGATCGAAATTACCACCAAGGTCAACAAGAAAGACGTACCGCAGCGTGCGTGCGCAAGTGGAAATGGTTTCACATTTTCGACATTGATTTCAACATTATTTTCATATGCATTTATTGTTTTATGTTCAGCCCCGTGATATGAAAATACGCGTGAAATATCGGGGGCTTTCCCTATCATCCATAAGTAGATAATTAGTATCAGAAGGCGAGTTATCCCCTCACCAGTATTTATAAAAGTTGGTGATAGATTTAAAAACCTTGACAAAAGATCGATCAATAATGTTGGCAGCACGAAAAACAATGCTATTGAAAAAGAAATAGATATTAGCAGTGTTAAATAAAGAGAAGCCCCTTCGATTTGTTCTTCTTCCTCAGATTGAATATTAGCTGAAATAGTGAGGTATTTCATCCCTAATGACATTGAGTCCCATAGAACCACTAAACCGCGAAAAAAGGGTAGTTTTGCTAGCTTGGTTTTATATATGCCGCTGAGTTTCTCTTCTTCTATATGAATAGTTCCGTCAGGTGCTCGGAAAGCGGCAACCACGTATTTCCTCCCGCGCATGAGTATTCCTTCAATGAGTGCCTGTCCTCCGTAACTGGCGAGTTTAACTTCATTTTTACTTGCGTTCATTTACAATTCTCCGCTATGTTGAAGAAATATTGTATGACAGTTTCAATTCCTTTCCAGAAAACGTCCAAGTCCATTCTCTCGTTCGGACTGTGGATTTTGTCTTCAGGCAAACCAAAACCACTCAGGATACTTTCGACACCAAGAATGTTTTGCATGTGGGAGACAATCGGAATGCTGCCGCCTTCACGTTTATATACGGGTTTCTTGCCCCATACTTTTTGTAAAGTCTCAGCGAAACATCGAGTGGCATAAAAATCAGGGTTTGTGATACAAGCTGGGTCACTGGACAATTGCCTCACTTCCCATGTGATCTGTTTGGGTGCATGCTGCCTCATATATTCATGAAGCTGATCTTTGACCTTATCAGGAGTTTGGTTAGGAATCAGACGCATTGATAATTTTGCGATAGCTTTAGAGGGTATGACGGTTTTTGGTCCTTCACCTGTGTAACCCCCAAAAATACCATTGACATCTAATGTGGGCCTGGCTCCGATGCGTTCAGTAGGCGTGTAACCCGACTCACCAAAAAGTGCAGTTGCTTCAGTTTGCTCAAGGTAATAATTGTCATCAAGATTCAATTTTCCGAGCTCCTCCCTCTCTTCTTCAGATAAGGACAAAACATCGTCGTAAAAACCAGGCAGTTGGATGACGCCTTTATCATTAACCATTCCAGAAATAATTGATGATAGAGCTTGGATTGGATTCATAACGACTCCACCAAATAAACCGGAGTGAAGGTCATGCCCAGGGCCGGTAACGTGAATCTCGAAATATGCCAAGCCGCGTAGGCCATACACGATAGTTGGCTGCGTTTTTGAAATCATCCCGGCATCTAAATTTAATACGAAATCGCTGGCGAATAGTTCGCGATTTGTTTTTAGGAATTCTTTGATACTGGGGGAACCTATCTCTTCTTCCCCCTCGATCATGAATTTGATATTTATTGGTAACTCGCTGGTTGCATTTATCGCTTGAATAGCACTGAGAATTACTAACAATTGACCTTTCATGTCTGATGCACCACGTGCAAAGATAAGATTACCTTTTATTGTTGGTTTAAAAGGATCGTTTTCCCATAAATCAATCGGATCAGGTGGTTGAACATCATAGTGCCCATATATAAGAATGGTGGGCTTGTCTTTCCCATATTTGTTAAATTTCCCAAACACAACAGGGTGCTGTTGAGTTTTTAAAATCTTAGTTTCGGGAATACCGATCTTTTTCAAATGATTTTCAATCCATTCAGCCCCTTTTATAAGCTGATGCTTGAATTTTGGATCTGAAGAAATAGATTGAATCTCTAAGATTTCGAATAGAGAATCAAGAATATTTTGTTTATTTTCCTCAATATAATTTTTAGCCAGTTGAATTCTATTTTCCATGTGCTCTCCTTTGATGGATTATTGTAATCCATTCACAACCAGAAAAAACCTCATTATGTTAAAATAAAATTAATATTAAATCTGAGGAAAATATGTTTATCAAAAACGCGAAGATAATAACATTTGACGATCA
>CAYMYS010000160.1:0-4118 GCA_964394725.1 uncultured Syntrophaceae bacterium | reverse complement strand
ATAGTCCCGAATCGCCCGACACCGCCGTTCCCCGGCGATCAATTCGAAACCCTCACCCCAACCCTCTCACCCTGAAGGGCACCTTGCCCATCAAGGGAGAGGGGGTAATTCCGACTTTTTGCCGAACCATCAATAATACAAATTTTTGTAAAATCGATACTTTGCTCTTCCAGGGCCGCGATATGGATTATGGTGACAGTAAATACTAAACAAGAAGGGCTGCATATCAAGGAGTTACCGGTAAGCGGAGCGAACGAACCAGGCCGTGCCGCTCCTTTAATGAGCAAGCACGCCGTCTGTCTTACATGTTTGACCTAAAGTATTTTGATCAAAATGCCGAATACTAAAGACAACTCCATTGGTCGGTACGTCGGGAATTATCCCTTTATCGGGATTAGTAATATCGTTCTTTCTAGCGTGAATGAATAGTGATGTGTTTCACGGGGGTACCTCGCTAAGATGCTTTGACTTACTCTTCAGTATTGATTATAGTGATATGAAACTTTAAACAGTATTATGTTATGTTTCGACGATCTATAATACTCAATCGGGACAGGAGTCCGTCGGGGAAATCCTAAGTCGTATCGCCTCGATAGTATAAGAATTATCACGTCACTCAATATGATATGTGGGCACGTTCTCTCCTTTCCCGGCAGAGAAATGGTGTAAGATAACAGTTATGGATATATATTTCACCATACTATTTACAGTATTCGGGGCCGTGGTGGGGAGTTTCTTGAATGTGTGCATATACAGGATACCGACGGGTGCATCTATTGTTCTCCCCTCATCTCATTGCCCCAGCTGCAAACATTCCATAGGATTCTACGACAATATCCCGATTCTTAGTTATCTCATCCTGGGCGGCAGGTGCAGGCATTGCAGGGCAGCCATTTCCATACGCTACCCCATCGTCGAGCTTTTGGGTGCCCTGGCGTCACTCATCTTGTTCCTGAGATATGGTATGTCGTGGCTCTATCTCTGTACCTTTGTCTTTACCGCCGCTCTCATCGTCATCACCTTTATCGATCTTGATCATCAGATCATCCCCGATGTCATTACGCTGCCCGGCATTCCCGTTTTTGCCCTGGCGGCAATCTTCCTCTTGAAGCTTTCCTACCTGGAGTCGCTCCTGGGTATTTTAATAGGAGGGGGAGTCCTCTATCTCGTCGGCTGGGGATATGAACTCATAAAAAAGAGGGAAGGGATGGGCGGCGGTGATATCAAACTCTTTGCCATGATAGGCGGCTTCCTGGGTTGGAAGTCACTGATATTCATACTCCTTGTCAGTTCTTTTCTGGGTGCGATTATCGGTATTTCTGTTATACTATACAAAAAGGGTGACATGAAATATGCGATTCCCTTCGGCCCCTTTCTTTCGATTGCCGCCATATCATATCTGTTTTGGGGCGACAGCTTTATGAGGTACCTGATATCGGGATGAAGAATTCTGCGGAAAAAGGTTTTACCCTTGTGGAACTGATAATTGTGATGGCCATCATGGCCATCATCTCCGCCATAGCCGTGCCCAATTATAAGGCATTTATGACGCAGAGACGGTTGAACGGGGCCGCCCGGGAGGTCATGAGCAGTTTGATGGAAGCAAGGATGAAGGCCGTCAGTATTAACCAGAGGGTAAAGGTTTCCTTCGAAAGTGATCATGAATACGAGATGTGGAACGATGCCGACAGCAATGGAATCGTTGCCGACAATGAAGGCGACGATATCGAGAGGGACATATACCCCGACTATTATGATGTCACCTTCAGTGCCAGCGCCAACCCGGTCTTCCAGACCAACGGCACCGCGTCGGCCGGTACGATAACCCTTACCAACGCGAGCGGAACACGAGAGGTTACCGTTTCCACGGCGGGAAGGGTGAAAATCAATTAAAGGGGGGATAATGCGTAATTTTACAGGGAATAGAGGCTTTACATTGGTAGAGGTTATGGTTGCCCTCTTTCTCCTTGTTGTGGGGATACTGGGGACTATTACCGTGACCACCACCGTTATGGGTGGAAATATGTTCAGTAAAGGGACGACCACTGCCTCGACCCTTGCGCAGTATAAGATGGAAGAGCTCAAGGGCACCGCCTATGCCAGCCTCGCCTCGTCGACGAGTCCCGAAACGGTGGAGTCACTATACACGAGATCGTGGACCGTTTCCGCGGCAGATACTCCCGCCACGGGTATGAAAACGATCGAAGTGACGGTGAACTTTTCCTGGAAGGGGGTTGTCCGGACAGTGACACTCAAAACCATTGTGGCCGATATATGAAACATCTTTCTTGCAATAGAGAGATGGCGAAAGCAGGCGGCAGGGGTTTCACACTCGTCGAGTTGATGATTGCGCTGGCCGTGGGCCTGATTATTCTGAGCGGCATGTACAGCGTCTTTGTCATGCAGAACAAATCAATAAAGGCCCAGGAGCAGGTGGCCGAGATGCAGCAGAATGTGCGTGCCGGTATAGACATGATGATACTGGATATCCAAATGGCCGGATACGATCCTACAGGGTCGGCGGGTGCCGGGATAGTGAGTGTTTCCACAGACAAGATCTATATAACCATGGATTTGAACGGCGATGGGGTCCTGGACGACAGCGACGAACATCTGGTCTATGATATCTATGACAACACGCTGGGGCGGACGTCTGGAACATCGGTAACTGTCAACGACCCCGACGTGGCCCCCTATCATGTGCCCGTTGCAGAAAATATCGAGGCCCTTACCTTTCTACACAACGCCAACAATACGGTAACCATCACGCTGGTAGGACGAACGGCCGATATCGATCCCGACTATACCGATCCCACCTACAGTGACCATTACAGGAGATATACGCTGGCGTCGACGGTAAGTCCACGGAATCTTCCAGTTGCCGCCACCACCACCATCGCCGCGACCACTATTCCCACGACGACTACTGCGCTTCCGACGACGACAACAGAACCGACGACGACGACAGAACCGACGACAGCAGAACCGACGACGACAACAGAACCGACGACGACAACAGAACCAACGACGACAGCAGAACCAACGACGACAGCAGAACCGACGACGACCGTCGAAGCGCCAGCCCCCTGTGTGCTGACCGTTATACTGGAGGCCTGCAAAGACGGCTCGTCAAACAAGTTTTTCTATGCCAGGGCCACTGTTGTTGACAGTAATGGCGATAATGTGGAAGATGCAACGGTCATGTGCACCTTTCCGGGAGAATCGGCCGTTGCGCTTCCCTACCAGTCGGGAAGCGGCTATTATGGCGGTACCTCCTCCGGGTGTCTCAGCAGCAGTCAAAAATCATCGTCCAAGCATAAAAGTGGAACTGTTTCCGTTACAGCCGAGAAGACCGGGTGCACGTCGGATACGGATTCCATGACCATATCCTGATCGTGAGGGGACAGGGATCAGGGAACTGCTAGAGAATTACGTAACTGTTAATTGGGCAGTAAGCTTTTCCCGGCCAGGATATTTATCATATAATGCAGTGGGTTTACAAAAGGGGAAACAAAGGATTGAGTGCAATGAAAAAAATTGTCCGTAAGATTTCAGGTAACGAAGGAGGGATGGTCCTGGTCACCTCTCTCCTCATACTCTCTGTTCTCCTTATGATAGGAACCGCTGCCGTTAAGCAGATATCGACGGATATCAAGATAAGCGGAAATTACAAGACGAGCAGGCAGGCCTTTTATGACGCCGATGCCGGTGTTCAGTTCGCCCTTGCCACCATCGAAACAGGTCTTAAAAGCGATCCCCCGACCTTTACTCTTCCTTCCGACGGGAGTCCCGCTGCACTTACATATACAACACCTGCGGGTTTTTTCTTCACCCTTTCAACCATATCGAAGGATGCAGGTTCAAGTACCTACACCTTCACCAGCACGGGAAATGGCCCGAATAACGCACAGGCCGCCATAGAGGCCACAGTGGGAGGAGGCTCCGCCATCAATTACGCGATATTCGCCGACAGTAAATCAGACACAAAGAGTGGCGGATCGATGCTGAGCTATGACAGCGGCAGTTCCGATCCCACAAAAAACGATCCTTCAGATCCATCATTTGTGAGCACCCATGAGGCCGATATCGGATCTAATGACTGGCTGGTGACCCATAGC
>CAYMYS010000159.1:0-4277 GCA_964394725.1 uncultured Syntrophaceae bacterium | reverse complement strand
CGGAATGGGATTCACACCCATTTGATTACACGACCTTGCCCGGCCGCACAAGTAACTTGACTCCTGGAGTCGTTATTGTATTATTTAAGGATGTCCCCAATCCCCACCCTAATGCTTGACTCTAACATTAATCTTTTCTCATCTTAAGTTATTTACTTATTTACGGACGTCCCCCTTTCCTCGCTACCTATGCAAAGAAACGGGTCAAATATTCTATACTTCGGAAATAGACGATTCGGATGAACTCCCAGAAGATATAGACGATCTGGATAGGTATGTAACCATCCCTCATAAAAACGACCTTGAACTTGGCAAAGCTCTTGTAATGGAATTTACATCGGAATATTTACCTGAAGAGTTGGAAAGGGTCTCATTGTTAATGGTACAGATTTGAAAATGAGCGACAGAAGAGTGCTCTTAAAGAATGGTGCAGGGGGAATAGCATCGCAATAGAGGATTAATCTGTCACTTCAGCAGACAGCCAGGATGGGGGCCGTTCCAAACTAAATTTCCTTGTTTCCCTGACTGCTGCTGAGTTTGAAATTATCAGATGACTACGGCACAAAGGCCATGACAAAAGCAACAACGAAAATAGCCATCTCAGACATCATACTCGATGAAGCAATATACCCGCGAGACCGGATCGATCAGAAGCGTGTCGGCATATTTGCGGCAAATATCAGGGACGGCTTCACCTTTGATCCCCTTGAAATAGAACCCGCTCCCGACAGGCCCGGCATATACCGCATCCTCGATGGGGCCCACCGGTGGAGCGCCTACAAGGCGACAGGTGTGACAGAGGCGAATGTTATCATAAAGGACCTGGCCGGCTTCGATCCGCTTCTCTATGCGGCCTAAAAGGCCATCGGTCCCCGGCAGCTTACGGAAAAAGAGACAAGAAAAACTGCGAGACGGGCATTTCAGAACAACCCCCGTTTGACCTCTTTCGAGATTGGGACAGTCATCGGCCGTTCACGTCAGGCAGTAGATTCCTTTATCGCCGATCTCAGGGCGGCAACGCAGATGGAACTGGGACTCAAGATATTCCGTATGAACCGCCTCGGCATCCCCCAAAATCGGATCGCAGAGAGATTGTGCCTTCCACAACAGACAATATCCAACCATTTACCCAAAATGCCATCATTGGCATTTTGGGTAAATAGCGATTTATCGAGAGGTTTCACCGTCTCTCAGGTAGCCGAAAAGCATGGCTGGACGGAGCCGATGGTATGGTCGCTTGCCTTGGAAGGGAAAGACGATTTCCAGCGATTTGAGGAACTTGACTGGTATCTTCGTGTATGGGACGTCTGGGAGTGGAACACGTGTGACAAAAGATTCGGCGATGAATGGCCGGGTCGTATCCCCGGCCAAATAATATCCCACATCCTCTACTTTTTTTCGAGACAGAAGGACCTCGTCTTCGATCCCATGGGCGGCGACGGTGTGACACCCGATGTCTGCCTGACATTCAACCGCAGATGCTGGACCCTAGATATGATAGATCGACCCGCAACGAGGCCTGAGATAGAGCCCTATTTCTGGGATATAGAGGGCGATTTCAAAATGGACGGCGAGACTGCCCGACTTTTCAATGCGAAGCAGAAACCCGACATCATCATCTGTGATCCCCCCTCCTTTGACAAAAAGCGGGCTGACTCCGCCGAAAAGAGCATATCCATACTGCCAAGAGAGGAATATCTCGACTTCCTTGAGGGCTTATTTGCCTTCATGAAGGAGCACAGCAAGAAGACGACGAGACTTGCATGTATCGCAAGAGACTGGCGCGATTTCGAGGATACACCCGCCGCGGAAGAAACAGGTGAGGGATCGATACTATTAGAGGATTACATCGGCATATTAAACAATAGCGGATGGCAGCACACGCATACCATCTATGCCCCCCTGTCGCCGGACCGCTTCAGTGTGGAAGATATCGCAAGAATGCAGAAGAAGAAAATACTGGGAGTAACCAACCGGTATGTGATCGTCTTGAGACAGTAACGGGCAAGAGAGTGGGAGGCAAATCTTAACCATTGACAGGTACGGATAACGTGGGGCATGGAACTTGGAACTCGATTGGTTAGTCAATAGTCAGGGTCTGACCCTTTTTCGTTCCTGTTATGTTCTTTTTTGCCACCTCTTTGGATGGCGACTGCCATGCATGACAGCAACGACAACAATTCTTTTTCTCTCGATTCGATAATAGATGCCAAAAGGAAATCGGTGAATCAAAGCGCGGTGGGTATGCCTGTGCACTACAGGATACATTCCGGGATCACATGAGATTGTTTCGAAAACTTTTGAAGCTTCATCAAGGAACTCATATCCGAGACCTTCACGTTGCTTCTCATACCACGTTGCAGCTTTTCAATGTCCGCTTCCGGCCGAAGATAGACAGTCAGACTCACAACCGCTTCCTGATATCTGCTATCACTGTACCAGCTTCGCGACCTATGATTCCGTCTGACTCGTAAGCATCCAAACGCCGATCAAGCTCGGCCCTTTGTTCGTCCTTCATCGGCAAAGCCGCATGATCAGCAGCGATGCTGTCCCATATATCCTCAACGAGCCCGATTCTTTCACCTATCGGGAGAGCACGCAGGTTAGCTGTCATTCTTAGCTCCTCCTTTCAAATCTTAGCAGTATTCCCATATAGGATGTTTCAAACATAATACCCCGAGTTGACAGGTAAATTTGACATGCCTCAGTAACATAGTTTATGTCATTTTAATTGATAATCATATGTCAACATCTAAAAATAAACGCGTGCATTGTATCATAAATAAATAGTCGACGAAAGTTTGTCGATAACAACGCCAAGAAAGAAAGTGAGATCCTGATAGATGATTATCTCAGGATTTTGAATAAGACGGGGTGACAGCACACGCATACCCTCCTGGTCCCCCTGTCGCCGGACCGCTTTAGTGCGGAAGTTGTAGCCGAAATGCAGAAGAAGAAAATACTGGGAGTAAGCAACCGGTATGTGATCGTCTTGCGACAGTAACGCTGAAAAGAAGAGGGATGTAAGAACAGACTATAAAAAATACCCCCTTTCACATGCAGTGACTGTGGATTTTGTCATGCGAATCAGATGATGTTCCACAGGAGTTATAGAGCAAAATAAGGCCCTGTCACTCTTCTCAATGTACAGTCAATTACCCTTTGTTACGTACTGCTGATAACTAGCGAATATCAATACCACGAAGCAATACCTTTTAAAAAGGTTAGAAATGCTCATTACACCTACTTATCTTCACCCACGAGCGTACCGAGAGATTACCGATTATTTATTGAAGTCGAGAATTACCATTGGAAGGGGAGTATAACACCGCGCCTGACCAGCGGGCACGATTTTTAGCCCGTCTGCGTCCAGGCGCATGATACTCATTGATACTCATTATGTGACTTCACATTTCAAAATAAATGGATGCGGTGTTAAAAGCATTTGTAGTATCTTCACATATTCCTGACAGTGACATTTCCATCGCAGTTAATGTCCGATCAATTAAATTATGAGCGATTCTTTGAAGGTTCGGGTTAGACCAGTTGTCATTAGGGGGACCGGCAAGTGACCAATTCATTAGCTGAACATAGCTTGGGTGGCATGACTCACATAAAAAGGAATAAGTATCCTGGGTTTCAGGATAAACATTCGATAAGGAACGTACAAAGTCCATTATATGAATACATTTAGGTGCTGGAATATCTCCCCAAGGTAAAGTTAGATCGGATCTTGCGCCCAAAAATAACTGTTGAGTTCTTTTATGAGCCCGTTCAAGATTCTTAGAGTCTTTGACATCATCTAAGACTCTAAGTGCATAATGAGTACTGGCCCACAGCTCATATATTAGCCTTGCGGGAAGTGTAATTGTAGAAAACAATCCAGATTCCCAAAGCTTCATAAATGCTTTCACACACTGATCTGCATATCGTACACAACCTCCTGCAGTAAACCAGACGATGGTCACAGCGACCGCTTTTTCAACAGGTGGCTCTCCTTTGAATGGTGAATCTGGTAATTTGCGCATAAAATTGGGCAGGTCTACATTCCAATTTTTAATACTTTTCAGGCGAGCATTGTATTTGGCTGTCTCATTCTGCCAGAGTTCCATTTAATAATCCTATTATTAAATCTGATAAGTCTAACGCCCGGCATAAGGTGCGGCGGCTTTTAGCCGTCACCCTTAATGCCAATGTTAGCTGCCAGTAATTTCCTGTAAATTAAATCTAATCCTTGATATTCTGAAATCCAACAACGATGGTTGCGCCTTCATCAG
>CAYMYS010000158.1:0-4331 GCA_964394725.1 uncultured Syntrophaceae bacterium | reverse complement strand
GCCATTGAAGGACATGGAATAAAACGCGGTTTAACATCTGTAGAAGCAGCCATTCTACTTGAACAACCAATGGATAAAATTCTCACGATGATCCTGTTCAGCGTGCTTAAGAAAGGTGCTGGCGAGGTGATCAGCCGTGATCCCCTGAAATTAAAAGTTGAGGATAAATTACCTGACGGATTGAGGGATTACGAAGTTAGTTTTTTAAACTCATTCAAGGGAACAAAACCTGCTGCCCGACGTAAGCAACTTCAGAACATGATGGTTGCTCTGGTTAAGAGCATCGGCACCAAAATGAAAGGTTTCAGCCGAAAAGAGACCATAGACTATTATGAAGAGATCATTAACAAAGCATGGGAGCAAGTAGAAAAAGCTGAAACGCCTGAAGTACGTGCCGAAAAGTATTCCGATGCTGTCGATTGGACCATGTTAGATAAGGATTATGACCAGCGCACGCGGCGCGTTTTTGGCAGCGGGCCAACGTATATGCCCTATTGGTGGTGGCGGGTAATCCCAAGCATCAACCGCTCACCCACGGTCCGTGCCTCGTCCACCAGCCGCTCAGTTGGCGGTTCTATCGCCCGAGGTACTACACCTTCACTGCCAACCGGCGGAAAATCGAGAACTATCACCCTGCCCCGCCTGCCCGGTTCAGATGCTGCTGCCTCAGTAACGAATACGGTCACCGCATTTTCTGCGGGTGTAGTCGGTAACATGGCTGCATTCACCACCGGTGTAACCAACAAAACCAATCCGGTGCTAAGAACCTCTTCCGGTACATTTGGATCAAGCAGCAGCCGAAGCGGAAGAAGCGGCGGTTGCGCTTGTGCCTGCGCTTGTGCTGGATGCGCCTGTGCATGTGCCGGCGGCGGACGCTAATGGGCGCTTTCTTCTTTCAAGAGGAGACAACCAACTTGTGAAAAATAGGCCGTTAGGGATTAATCCCGGTATATATGAATATAAGCGGACTATTGGTGAGTTTAAGAACCGCATCCATTTGCGCCTGGAAGAGGATGGGTATGGTGTTCTTCTCATCAATGCTAATCAATTGTTCCACTTCAATCCCTCTGCGGCATTGATGGCATTCCATATTTTAGAAGAAGCAAATGAAAATGTGATTATTAAACACTTACAATCAACCTTTAACGTCAAGAGAAAACAGGCGCTGGAAGATTTCATTCAATTTAAAAAAGATTTTGATCGCATTATTTCCCCTATAGATGACATCTGCCCAATCTGTGATCTTAATCTAGACACTTTAGCTCCCTTCTCGAAGCATCCTTCCGCACCGTATCGTATGGACATTGCATTAACCTACCGCTGCAACAACCACTGTGTGCACTGTTACAACGAAGCCAATCGAGCTAAAAACGAGTTAGATTTTGTGCAGTGGAAAAAAGTACTTGATCACATATGGGATATTGGAATTCCACACGTTGTTTTTACCGGCGGAGAACCTACTTTAATTGATTTCTTACCCGAATTGATCACACATGCTGAAAAATTAGGGATGATCACAGGACTGAATACCAATGGTCGGAAATTAATCGATCCAAATTATATAGAATCGCTCGTTTCTTCCGGGCTTGATCATGTGCAGATCACGCTGGAATCACATGATCAAAAGATCCATGACCGCATTGCCGCTGCCAATGGCGCATGGGAACAAACCACTGCGGGAATAGCAAACGCCTTGAAATCACGCTTATACGTAATGACCAACACCACTCTCTTGCGATCCAACAGCTCTTCTCTCGCCGACACACTGCAATTCCTATCTGCATTGGGCGTACCAACTGTAGGATTAAACGGACTTATCTATTCCGGAAGAGGTGCCAAGGTAAAGGTAGATGAATCTATTTCCGAAGATGAGCTGCCAGCACTTCTCGAAATAGCAAAAACACATGTGGAAGACAGCGGACAGCGGTTAATCTGGTACACACCCACCATGTACTGTCACTTTAACCCAATAGAAAGCAATTTAGGTGTCAAGGGCTGTACGGCTGCGCAGTATAGCATGTGTATCGAACCTGACGCCAGTGTTCTGCCCTGCCAATCCTATTATCATTCGCTGGGTAATTTTCTGACCGATACCTGGGATTCTATCTGGAACCATGAACTTGCCTGTTCAATCCGTGACCATGCCTATGCTCCGGAAGCGTGCCGCTTCTGTGAACTGATGGAAACATGCGGTGCAGGCTGCCCTCTGCATCTCGAGAATAATCCGGAAATGCGTCCTTATCCAGTAAACTCGCTGCCGTTTTAAAAATAGTTAAGGAGGAGTTATGTTCGCAAAAATTGAGGGTTTTTTTGATGGCTTATTCAACGAAATTGAACCAATTCCCACCGGTGTATTCAGGTACCAGGCATCTGAGGATGCAGCAATTCCTTATAAACTTCACCTGAGAGTTGAAACAGACGGCACCGGTATTTTAATCATTAATGCAAGCACCGTTTTGCATCTCAACCGGACGGCTGTGGAATATGCGTACTATTTTATTCACGGCATGAAAGAAGAAGACATCCCGCCATTGATTGCTGCCCGTTATGATGTCTCTGTTATCCAGGCAAAAAAAGATATGAAGGAATTCCTATCTAAAGTTGATACGCTCATCCACACCGAGGACCTTGATCCAGTCACCTATCTGGAAATGGAGCGCGTTGCCCCATACTCGCAGAAAATCTCCGCGCCCTATCGGTTGGATTGCGCGCTTACCTATCGAGTCTCAGCAGGTATGGACGTAAAAGCAGCACCTACTGAACGTGTCGATCGTGAACTCAGTACGGATGAATGGATGCAAATCCTGAACAGCGCGTTGGAAATTGGCATCCCCCATGTGATTTTCACAGGCGGAGAACCCACCTTGCGCGATGACCTCCCGGATTTAATCGCGTCAGCAGAAGAGCTCGGAATTGTTTGTGGTTTGTTGACCGATGGTCTTAAATTCAGCGACAAAAAGTACATGAACCGTCTCCTCCAAAATGGATTAGACCATATCATGCTGCTCTTCCAGCCAGACAATAAAGTTTTTTGGAATGCGCTCAAGAACCTCATGCCGGAAGATATTGCTATTACTGTTCACATCACACTCAACAAGAGCAATCAGAAAGATATTCATGCGCTGCTGGAGAAACTCGCCCATCAAGATGTCACCAGTGTTTCATTGAGCGCAGAATCCCATGATTTAGCAGACGCACTAGCAGCTGCAAGCCAGAAAGCTTCCGATCTAAACCTGCATCAGGTGTGGGACCTGCCCGTACCGTATTCCACATTCCACCCTGTAGCAGCAGAATTGGAATCAGGCGAAGAATCCACACCCAAGGGCGCCGGTAAAGCGTGGCTGTATGTTGAACCAGACGGGGATGTACTCCCAGCACAAGGTATCAATAATGTGCTGGGCAATATGCTGACCGACCCCTGGAAGAATATCTGGAAACATCACTAAAATCTCGTGGATAGTGACCAACCCTTTTGGCACGCGCGTTACCGCCAGCAAGCCGGCTGGACAGATGCTGCACGTAAATACATCTTTAAGCAATCAGGCATATCCCGCAGCGACCACCTTTTAGAAACCGGCTTCGGAAACGGAGCTGTCCTTGAAAAGTTGGAAGGAGAGGGCTACGGGCATCTCACCGGTATCGATCTCGACTTCAAGACACTTATATCTACAGAAATCCCGTACCCATTCGCATGCGCAGACGGACTGCAGTTGCCTTTTCAGGACGCGTCCTTTGACCATAGTCTGTGCCACTTCTACCTCATGTGGGTATCTGATCCGCTCATCGCACTGCGTGAGATGGCACGCGTCACCGCGCCCGGCGGTTATGTACTTGCACTGGCTGAACCGGATTATGGCGGTCGTATTGATCATCCCGAAGCTTTGGAACGTTTAGGAAAGATGCAGACTCAGGCCCTGCACTTCCAGGGAGCTGATGTGCACATGGGACGCCATCTGCTGACGCTATTCAGCGATTGCGGCTTAGATGATATTAACGCAGGCATCATCAGCGCACAGTGGAAACCAAACGCTAAAATTGACTCTTTCAGGGATGATTGGCAAATGCTTACGCGTGACCTTTCAGGTGTCATGCCAGCAAATGAACTGGAAGTACTCCTGTCTCGCGCTGAAGCCATCGCATCCAAAGGAGACGCAATCTGGTTCGTACCCATTTTTTACGCGTATGGACGCGTCCTGATCCAGGATACGGATTAGTTTTTCGTACTTGATGGTATAATCACCGTCGTTCTCGGGGCGTGGCGCAGTCCGGTTTAGCGCGCTTGCATGGGGTGCAAGAGGTCGGAGGTTCGAATCCTCTCGCCCCGACCATAT
>CAYMYS010000157.1:0-4413 GCA_964394725.1 uncultured Syntrophaceae bacterium | reverse complement strand
AATCAAAGATATGTTCTTGGTTTCAACCCTGAGTTGTTTGATGACGAGAGGAAATGTCGGAATGAGAAGTTTGAATCCTTTGAGGGTTTCCTCATCAAGACAAACAAAGAACTAAAAAATGCCACACATTCCAGAGATTACGACAAGACCAGACAAGCCATCATTAATGAGTTAAAGCGGCTTAAGATTAAAAAGTACTTTCATGATCCCGTCCTTACAGAAATAACAATCGAGAGAAAGAACAAACGTGGCAAAACAACATCTGTAAAATCGTTTCAGGTGACGGCAGATAAAAAGCTGGCCACGATAACAGATAGAGAAAAGTTAGATGGTCTCTGTGTATTTATCTCAAATCATGTACAATTTTCAGGCAAGCAATTTATCTTTTCCGGAAAAGATATTATAAAGGCACAACAGGGATAAGACCAAGATAGAAGACGTCTTCAAGCATATTAAGTCCTTCTTAAAAATCAGGCCGTTTTATGTGAACCTCAACGAACATGTAAAGGCTGTTTATAACACCTGTGTACTGACCTATTTTCTCAACAAGGATCTTGCCGATAGCAGAAAGAGGATAAACAGTATTGATTACCTGAATTCAAAAAACCTTTATGAACCCTTTCGCAACGGTGATTGCGTAACAGTGAAAGATAAGGCCTCCGGCAGCAAAATGAGAAGAATTGTTGAATTGACAGCGAAACAGAAATATTTATTAGGGGAATTGAAGATTAAGGTTGAAACTCTATGACAAAATAGCGTAGTCCATAAATTCAAAATGATATCGTTATTTGTTCCGAGAAGTTACAGTATAGTTTCCGTAATATGGGGTAAACAGTAAACTGTTTTCTCACTTCTCTTGAAAATCTGCGGACGGCTTGAGATCTATAACTGTCACCTCGGGTGGAGCAAGGACGCGTATGGGTGGTCCCCACGTCCCCGTACCGCGACTGTGGTAAAACCAGGTCCCTCGACCAACCTTCGATAAGCCGAGGCTGACAGGATAGAACAGTCGGGTCACGAAATTAAAGGGAAATATCTGCCCTCCATGGCTGTGACCCGAAAGTTGCAGATCAAAAAAGGGAATCGACGCCTCTTCAATAACGGGCTGATGTTTCAGAAAGAGGACGAACTCCTCTTGAGAGAGACGATCCAGTATGGATTTTTCATCGGGCCCTTCTCTATTCAGTCGCTGCAATACGGCGGGATCATCGATACCGGCAATAGTGATGCCATCGCCGATTTTTACCCCTTCATTGGAAAGCATCCTGAAGCCTGCCCTTTCAAAAAATGATACATCCTGATGGAATCCGGCATAGACTTCATGGTTTCCCTTGACGGCAAATTTTCCGAGCCGTGGGTTGAGAGTGTGAAGCCTGTCGGCAAAACGCCCAATGTGGTCGAGCTGCATGTCAACGAGGTCTCCCGTTGAAACAATGATATCTGGATTCAGATCCTTGATAGTCTCTACGAGACGATCCACCCATCCCTCCCTGGTAATCAGACCGAGATGAACGTCGGAGATCTGGACGATACGGAGAAATCGATCTGGAGTACTCATCTTTTGCGTGGGAATGGTTACGGATGTCACATTTATCTGACGAGCGGCAAAGAAACCATAGATGGTGATCACAACCGACAGGAGAGTTACTACCAGAACCGATTGAAGGGGAGACTGGGAGATAATCCCGGAACCATCGAATCCCCCAATCCTGCCCGCAATCTTTACAACGAAATGATACAAATCGAGTACGATAAAGGCGGAAAAAACGATGAAGGCGAACCCCATCCACAGATAGACGATCCAGGCCATGGGGAGGGCAACAGTCGTCAGCCCGCTATGGGTTAGGCTGACTATCAGAACGGGAGCAACAACGAGGAGACAGAAAAGGAGTATCACCAGCCACCGTCCCGTTGGAAGAAGCGGCATTATCTTTCTGAATATGTAGACATGCATCCCTCCGTATATGGAGAGATAGATGCCAAGAAAAATTAACATTCGCATTTTCATAATGACAGCGCCTATTTTCGCCCACGCAACATATCGGGATTGGGATTCGCTGTTCTTTTCAATCTTCAGCAAACCATTAAGGTCCCACCATGGTAGGGCCTTAATGGTCTGAATAATATAATCTTTTTTCTCTTTTTGTCAAGGAGTTACAGCATCCCTGCGGCAATAATGGTACCATTCATCTTATGACAGTAAAGACCACATTCTCGCCATTTAATGACGCTGTTGTCCCTATTTTTTACCTGAAGGTTCCAGGGTATTGACAATTACACACATTGTGCTTTAATAGTAGCCGATATGTTACGACTTTAGAAGGCAGATCATTGGCTCAGGGTAAAAAATAGAATGAGTGATCACACTGGAACCGCTGACTATGGCGGCGTCCGCTGCTACTATCGGTCTTCCTAATGTGGGAAAAATCAACCCATACAGATGGGAGACACTACGGCATAGGGAGGTGCATTATGTCCGAAAAAATATTGATTCCACTCGATGGGTCTACAGTCGGTGAGGCGGCCCTGCGCTACGTTGAGGAACGGATGTCTAAACTGGCGCTGGGAGAGAAGACGGCAGTTGTTCTCTTCCAGACGATTACATCATTGACTCATACTATTGCCAGCGGAGAGTCAAGTATCAAGATTCCCTATACTGAGGGTGAACTGGAACAAATGAAGAAGATGGCAATGGACTACCTCAGCGAAGCCGGTAAAAACCTGAAAAGTAATGGTGCTGCCGTGGAATGCAAAGTTGCCCTCGGTAAATCCTCGGCTAAAGAAATTATTAAGGCTGAAAGCGAAGTCGGAGCTGACTTGGTTGCCATGTCGACACATGGACGGCATGGTCTTTCCCGATTGGCTTTCGGCAGTGTCACTGATAAAGTACTGCGAGGAAGTACGGTGCCCGTATTAGTGGTGAGAATGCCGGAGAAGGCTGAATAAGATTTGCGTAATGACGCTTGTGTCATCGCGTTGATCTCAATGACAGGCACTTTTCTTCATAGTCTATGACTGCTTCTGGTTGGTTAGACAGATGTTATGGAGAGAGCTTCTTTCTCGATATGTGAGCGATAGCACAGTCTTTGCCTGCGAACAATCGTTTAAAGGCGACGCCACCAGAAGGCTGTCCACGAATGTCATTCTGAGGCGTTAACCGAAGAATATCAAATTTTAACTAATTGTATTTATTAGATTATTCGCTTTACTCAGAATAGCAGAAACGCTTTTAAAGTATTCTCGGACAGCCTCCTAGAGCACTATCTTTACGGATGCATGGCCTGATAGAGAATGGTATATTTTGATACGAATCTCTTCACTGTCAACCACAGCCTCGAGATTGAGGGACACATATCTGCCGGCGCTGCTGCTCTTCGAATGAGAAATCCGGTGATCCGCCCCTTCTGCACACTTCGATATTGCCTCACGGAGTGCATCTTCATCAGTTCCGATCACCTTGTAAGACCACTCGCAGGGATATTCTATTTCCAGTTTGTTCATCGATTCCTTCTTCTCTTTTTCTTCAATATTCATGGCTGATTCCATCATCCTCATGGGGCATCAAAAGCATGGTCATCCTAACAAAAGCGGCCATCTAAGGCAAGGATGAAGAGGGACAATGAAACAATCCTGACCTTGTCACAGCGGCATGTCACCATTCAATCTTAGTTTTCCCCGTGACAATTTTACATTCCACTTTTGGGTAAAGTGAATATAAAGGTGCTCCCCTTCCCTACCTCGCTCTCTACCCTGATTTTGCCGCCATGTTTTTTGACAAATTCCTCACAGACAACCAGTCCCAGACCGGTGCCATGCTCCCCGGCAGTACCGGGTATGGAGTGCTTCACATCGATTCAGAAGAGCTTTTCCATGTCCTCTCTTACCATGCCTGTTCCGTTATCGGATATGGACAGTTCCACCAATTCTTCCATATCCTTCAGATAGCCGTTATCCGGTTTGAACTCCATACTTCACGATCAAGCTTACTGACATTTACAGCGCCCCTTCGGTCAATGGTAGGATCAATGCTTGCAAAATTGGCTAATCTATAGCTGACAGATCCGGGAGTCCTCCCAAGGCTATCAGATAACTCAATTATATCCGGATTTCTCATGTGGATTCGGCTAAAGGGTGTCTTGCAGTAAAGATTTATAGCAAGAATCAATTCATCGCGCGTCCATGACTTTCGTTTGCCAACACGCATAACAAGCACTTTGCCAGAAGACAGCATACTCATTCCAATTGTTTCGTGAGACGTCTTTAAATTACGGGGTCAGTATACTTGATTCCTCTATACTTAATATTTAAGATGTGACCCTCTTTCCTCATTCAGCACCAAAAAAAAAGGGGGGGGGGGATAGCGGACACACCGTTGCCGCCTGAATGCACTTGTTGGGTTCTTATAACTCTCTC
>CAYMYS010000156.1:0-4443 GCA_964394725.1 uncultured Syntrophaceae bacterium | reverse complement strand
ACAATTTCAGCGATAGGAACGATGCCGGGCAAGATCCTTTCCATGTTTGTTCTTGAGGGGCTTTCCATCGGAATCTTTGGGGCGTTTATAGGTGACGTGGTAGGTTGCATAATAATATACATATTGAACATTTCCCATATCACCTTTGATTTTGGTAGAAATACCGGTCTGTTGCTGGCACCCCACGTCGGCGCAACCGATATTCTCATGGTTTCAGTAACAGTCATTATAGTATCCGTAGCGGCAAGCTTCCAGCCTGCCTTCAAGGCATCACGGATGGAGCCTATTTATGCGCTGCGCCATGTTTAGAAAGGAGTTTTCACCATGCGTAAAATCATAATAGCCCTATTGCTCTTGTTTCCGGTCTCTCCGGTATTGGCAGTAGACGGGAACAATCTTCTCCTTCAGATTGACAGAAATCTGAACCCCGATTCATATGAATCGTATAAGAAATTGATTAATATCGAACCGGACGGCAAAAAAAAGGAATTTATTCTTTTCTCTGTAAAGAAGGGAAAAGACAAGGTGGCTGCCACATTTCTTTCACCAGCAAGTGAAAAGGGGAGGAGTACTCTCCGTCTGGGTGACAATATGTGGCTCTATATCCCGAATGTGGGAAGACCAATCCGTATCACCAGTCTCCAGTCGGTAGTCGGCGGCGTGTTCAACAACTCCGACATACTGCGACTCGATTATTCGTCCGAGTACAACGTTGAAACGATGGAGGACCTCGGCGGCGAATACATCCTTAATCTGAAGGCAAAGACCAAGAGTGTTGCCTATGATAAATTGAAAATGTGGGCTACGAAGGAAACACTTGTTCCAACCAGGATTGAGTGCCTTACCGAAGCTTCCATGCTTGTGAAAACCATATATTTCAAGGAAGTCAAGGATTTTGGCGGCGGTATTGTACGGCCTGCCGTAATCGAGACCGACAGTCCCCTCTACAAGGGATATAAGTCCGTCATAATATTTGCCAAGCTGAAGGAACGAGAGCTGAAAGACGAAATCTTTACGATGACCTTTATGTCCAAGCTCGAATCGCTCCGCTGAGGACACAACTGCGTCGTTTATCGAGGGAACAGAGATGGGGAAGTTTGATATGAGATAATCCCGGCTATGTCTTATCCCTCGTGAATGTCGCCGGAACAGACCCGTGGCTAATCCATGAAATCAATAAAATGCATAACATTCATCCTAATTCTCTTTCCACTCTTTGCCTTTGCACAGGACGACTATTCCTTTGATATATCGGAAATTGAAAAGGAAATTGAAAAAAAACCTTACACACTGGGAGGTTACTTCGAACTACTGCCGAAGATTTTTGCCCTCGACCATGATGCCGCCTTATATAAACTCAACTTTTACAATCGGCCTGAGAAAAATTATCTTGATGAATATAATGTCGCGCTGTCAGTAAACGGCGGATACAGTAAGGGGATTTCAGAGGTCTATATCCGCTCGAAGATCACAAAAACTGAATCGGATATCGATCCCGAGACGGATCTGGACATCGAGGAGGGATACCTTACCATCAATCCATCTCCCATGGTAAATATCAATATCGGCAAAAAGGCATTGAAGTGGGGAAAGGGATACGCGTGGAACCCCGTTGCATTTGTAGGACGGTCTAAAAATCCCGATGACCCCGATCTGGCACTTGAGGGATATGTACTGGCGTCTGCAGATTATATAAAGACCTTCTCAGGACCGTTGCAATCCATATCTGTAACTCCCGTTGTCATTCCCGTCTATGACCATGTAAATAGTGAATTCGGTGAGAAAGGCAACATCAATTATGGAGGCAAGGTCTATTTTCTTTTCTATGATACGGACATAGATTTCATGCTCTTAAGGGGAAACAGCAAACCGGCGCGCTTTGGAGCCGATTTCTCACGAAATGTAACGTCGAATTTCGAGGTCCACGGTGAATTGGCATACATTGATAATATTACCCGTAAGACAATTGACAGCAGCGGAAACAAAACAGAGTCCCTCTATGATGCCCAAAGTTATCTTTTCGGAATAAGGTATCTTAGTGCATCCGACACGACTATTATTGGCGAATATTACCGGAACGCAACGGGATATACGGGGGAAGAGATGGATGGTTTCTTCGGATTCGTAGACAAAGGTTACGATGCGTATCTGTCGACAGGAAATGAAACACAACTGGGAAAGGCAACTACAATGGCCCAAGCCGGTTACGGAAGACCCAATCCCATGAGGGATTATCTATATCTGCGCATATCTCAGAAAGAGCCTTTCGATATTCTCTACCTTACACCATCGATCACATCCACTTATAATATTAATGATGGAAGCTTGTCTCTTTCTCCCGAGATCGTATATACGGGAATCACCAACCTGGAATTGCGTATCAAGGCGGCTTTTCTTGAAGGAGGTGCCAACTCCGAATTCGGCGAAAAGCAGAATGATTACAGAATTGAATTGAAAGCGCGGTATTATTTTGACGCGGCAAACTTGCTTGAGTAGATATGTCGGAAAGCCCATTACATATGCAGCGTTCAGGTCTTGATTATATCGAATTCCCGGATTTTTGCTCAGAACGAAGGTAAACGGCATATATCATTGTTGTTCCCACTTTGAATTTCATGCAAATATTTATACCTGTTAGTGACTCATGATTATTCCCATCTTTTGTGGTTATTTAAATTGAATCGTGAGCAATTGTTATTTGAATTGTAAAAATATAAAGTGGAAGGCCTGATATTCCAACTCTTGGGAACATAATATTTAATATTATTTTTTACAATTCAATTCATAGTTATGAAGAAAATAGAATACACAATCCCACCAAGAGCAGAATCAAGCAGGAGTTGACTTTGCGTAGCGGCCCCTTTTAGGAGCCTTCCTCATACCACCAGTTCTATTGATGGTGCTGATTATACCGTGACGTCAAACCATATCCATCTTTTGGTATTGGACAATGGAGGCCATGGTACCATACCAAGATCAATACAGTAGATCGTGAATACAGATGGACGGAAGCGGCCCTTGCAGAAAACTGGGTATTATACAGCAGGCAGAACGCAGGCCGTGACACAGTCATCCTTCGACTGAGCCATCTGGGATGGAAACAGGAACAGATCGCGGACATAGTTGGTGTAAGCCGAAACAGAGTATCACAAATTACCAATAATACAAATTTTGGTAATATTGGTAATTTGCTCTTCTTGGGCCATGACATGGACTATATCGCCAGACACTACAACATGGATCTTGCCCTTGCCTGGGCATTACGATTAGAAGGAAAGACAGATCAGGAAAAATTCAGAGAACTCGGCTGGGGACTGCGCACCTGGGATCAGTGGAATTTCAACGAATGCGATGAACGATTCGGGGACGACTGGCCCGGACGACGGATACCCGCCCAACTGATAGCCCACACACTCTTCTATTTTACGAAAATCGGTGATTTCGTCCTCGACCCCATGGCCGGCAGCGGCGTGGTTCCCGATGTGTGCATGATCTTTGAGCGGAAGTGCCGGGCCTTTGATATGATAACGAGTGACAATAGATCTGAGATACAATATCACTACTGGAACCCCCGGGATTGGCAGTGGCCCATAACAAAAAGGCCGGATCTGATCTTCTTTGACCCACCCTACTTCACAAAAAAGAGAAGGAATACGCGAGAATGGCTACTGATCAAACCCCTTCCCTGTCATCATATACAAGGAAGGACTATGAAAGCTTTCTTACAGACTTCTTCCTGCTGGCCCAAAGCAACTCAAAAGCAACGACGAGAATGGCCTTCCTGAATGCCGACTGGCGGGATTTTCAATCCACAGCCGCCTCAAAAGAAAAACCCGACAGATCGATCACCATATTTGATTACCACCGGCTTTTGTCACAGACGGGATGGGAGACAACCCATCGTATAGAATGCCCCCTCTCCACGGAACGCCTGACGGGAAACGAGGTGCAGAAAATGCGGGACAGACGAATCCTCGGAACAGTTGGAAGGACCCTCCTCATCGCAAAAAGATCGTAATGAAACAGTATGTGCGTGAAAGCTTTAAAAATACTGCTTTGAAAGGTAAGGGGTGCACACTACATCTACTTATTAATGCTGTCGACTGTAACGAGAGATTATCGATTATTTATTGGAGTCGAGGTTTTGGTGAAATGCGTTTGTATAGCAGATTTCTTTTGATAATGTGCAGGAGTGATCGAAGAAAAAATGAACTGCGGCGGTTATTGACTTCACCTACAAGTGCTTATATTTATTGCAGTTAAGTTTTAATGATTACAGTTTGAAGTCTTCATGTATTGAGACATTTAACGAAACGCTCACCTGCCGCTGTAGGCGGGCAGGTGAAGTGGTTTGAGGTTAGGTGAACTTTCTAATACTATTAAATACCCAGTAATGTCCGGTTAGGAACTTGCATAAACAGTTAAGAATCTTGGTTATTAGTA
>CAYMYS010000155.1:0-4480 GCA_964394725.1 uncultured Syntrophaceae bacterium | reverse complement strand
ACTCGACATAACCAAGCGGCGATTGTCTTTTGGTAATGATAAAATCAGGAGCGCCGCACTTGACCCGACGCGGCTCATTTGTGGCCGTGATTCCAGTGGCAAAGCTTTCAATCAGTTCTTTCAGAGCCGGGCGGTGTGTATGTTCGGTGGCATTGCCGACGCTGTATGCTTTTTCAATCTTTTTTATATAGTCGGATATAGCGGTCACGGTTTGCCTTCCAGTTGATTGGTAAAGATGAGTATCTATAACACAATATATTGATTTATTGAAAGTAAGATGCTCTAGCAAGAAATCCGGGTCACCGCCGGGAGAAAAGATCATATGAGCGAGTACGGGGGAGATCCTAACCTTCTACTTATCTTCGAAAAGAGGGGGACGTTCTTTAACTTCAGCGTACCCTATGCTCTTTTCCTTCCTTAGAGAGTGATTATCCAAGATCGACTATCTATAATAAATTACAGATGGTAATCTTCGATAGATCATATATGGCAGTTGTCATCAATGCAGAGCTTAGATTATTAATTCAAGGTCGAATAAATCTGCTTGTAATTTTTGATTTAGAAACATTTGTTATGATTGACTCCACGCCGGAGAAGCGCAAGAAGCGCAATTGAATCTTGACAAGTCTTTATATTCATGTCACGTAACACCGTTAGTTCAGGGATGTCTATTACAAATCGTCTCACTTTTTGTTTTACAAAGAGGAACTCGTCATGATCTTGCGCCACACGATAATCCGCCTTGTAATCATCTTATTTATCATCTTTTTCATATCAGACAACCTTTCTGCTGTAACCAGGGGTGTCCGCGTCGTATCCAAACAGGGTGCGGAGGTGTACCTTTATAAGGACTATCACGCTCTGGTGGTGGGTGTCGGCGACTACGACAGGTGGCCCGATCTTCCCAATGCCGTTGAAGACGCGAAAGAGGTTTCTGCGGCCTTGAAACGCCTGGGATTTGCCGTCAAAGAGGCCTATAATCCCACGTCCCGTGAACTGACAAAGGCCCTCAATGATATGACCTACAAAGATGGTCGCGAGAAAAACCGGGCAATCCTTTTTTACTTTGCCGGTAACGGCGAAACGGAAACCCTGGCAGACGGCACAAAATTCGGATACATCATTCCCAAAGACTGTCCTTTGATTAAAGATGATCCTGGTGGTTTTATAAATCTAGCAATCAGCATGAAGGATATTGAGACCTACTCATTGCGGATACAATCAAAACATGTGCTGGCCCTTTTTGATTCCTGTTTTTCCGGCTCACTCTTCTCGCTTGGTCGCGCCGTGCCCGAAGATATCAGTGAGAAGAGCGCCCTTCCCGTGCGGCAGTACATTACCGCAGGCAATGAAGATGAACCCGTGCCCGACAGGAGCATGTTCAAGAGATGTCTCCTTCTGGGACTGGAAGGAGATGCGGATTTAACCAGAGATGGATATATCACCGGTTCAGAACTGGGCATGTATCTTTCCGACAAGGTAGTACAATATACCAGAAGGGCACAGCACCCGCAGTACGGCAAGATCAACAATCCCGATCTGGACCGGGGCGACTTTATCATCAAACTCGCCGACTCCGGTGCCATGACGACCCTGTCCGTCAATGCCAGTGTTTCCGGCGCACGGGTCTATGTGGACGGCATTGAGATGGGGCAGACTCCCCTTGTCGATTTTGCACTGTCGGAAGGGAATCACCAGATACGTGTGGTAAAGGAGGGATACAAACCGTACGAGAAGGACGTTCATATTGATGAGGATCGTACATCAAGCCTCTATGCATCACTGACCCCAATCCGGGTGGCACCCCGCACAGGCCGTCTCTATGTGGACACGCGGCCCGATAATGCGCGGATACGTATTCTCAATATCACGCCCAGTTATCACCGTGGCATGGAACTTCAGGCGGGCCGTTATCACATAGAAGTATCAGCATCAACCAACGAGACAAAGAGACAGTGGATCAATCTGGATGCAGGTGAGGATAAATATGTGGACATGCGCCTGGCCGAAATCACACCCCCGCCGGGACCGCAGCTCGAGGGAAAGACCTTTACCAATTCCATTGGGATGAGGTTTGTGCCCATTCCCAATGGTACTTTTATGATGGGGAGCAAGCTGAGTGCCTCAGAAGTTGCCGGAAAATATGGAGGTAAAGAAAGTTATTACGGAAAAGAACATCCGCAACACCATGTGACGATATCAAAGCCCTTTTACATGCAAACGACAGAGGTAACGCAGGGCCAGTGGAAGGCGATTATGGGTAACACTCCGATGAGATTCAACGGAGATAATAACCCTGTAGAAGGGGTTTCCTGGAATGATGCGCAGGAGTTTATCCGAAAGCTCAGCCGAAAGGAAGGGACAAACAAATACAGATTACCCACGGAGGCGGAGTGGGAGTATGCCTGCCGTGCGGAAACGACGACGCCATTTTATACGGGCGACTGCATATCCACGGATCAGGCAAACTATGATGGTAACTATCCCGGAAGCGCGTGTTCAAAGGGTGTGGACAGGGAGAAAACCGTAGAAGTCGGCAGTTTTGCACCCAACGCTTGGGGCTTGTACGACATGCACGGCAATGTCTGGGAGTGGTGTGAAGACTGGTACGGCAATTATATTGCGGGCGCAGTAACCGATCCGAAAGGACCGTCTTCAGGATCGGGGCGTGTCCTTCGCGGCGGTTCCTTCGGCCCTGACGCGGGGCACGTACGGTCTGCGTATCGCCTCAGGTGCGGTCCTGCCCTCAGGAGCCTCTACCACGGTTTTCGCATTGTCCGGGCTCAGTAGTTTTACCCCTTGCGCCTTTACTCCTTTACCCCCTACAGTGGCCTGCGTGCAGGGCACAGCGCAAGAAATCAGAGCCGAAGAGGCTGATATCAACGAAAGAGTTCTTCGACTTGTACAAAAAAGCACTGAACAGTATCATACCGAAGAGAAAAAGATCCTCACAGCGGCGGAAGCCGGATACTTAAGCCGAAACTGCGCAATCATTGAGCGGTTGCGTTCCTCGGTTGACATGCGTTCCTGCTTTTCAAGGGTTTCAATCTGGTGGTAGGCTTCCTGCAAATCGGACAAATTGGCCGTTTTGTTACGATACTCATATAAGGCCATGTATCTTCTGCTGGTATCGATGCTGTACTAGATAAAAATCTTTTCGTTTTAACATTGATGTGGTAATCCATAATTCAGTTCGGCCAAGACGAACTACCAGAAGACTACGGGTGCACTGTTCCGAAATAGATTTGTAAATACTGCTATCAAGGATATTGCTTTTGCCCAAAAAGACTACATTTACAATCAACGAAAAAAACTTTAATGAAAAGCCCCAATTTTATGAATATGATTTTAAAAGTCTTGCCATAACGTTGGG
Organism: uncultured Syntrophaceae bacterium; assembly: GCA_964394725.1. Lineage (GTDB taxonomy): Bacteria > Desulfobacterota > Syntrophia > Syntrophales > UBA2210 > JAFGPZ01. The sequence continues at coordinate 1,107 of CAYMYS010000155.1, read as the reverse complement.
GCTTAATAATTTTAATAAAGAAACACAAGAAATACTATTCGGTACAGCGAAAGATTTTTTCTTTAGTTATAAAATACATAATGAAGTAAAGTTGAATCTTGCAGAAATGGAAAGATTCTTGAAGGTGTTTCGCAAAGAGGCGCTTTCTTTCATTAAACTAATACATGAAATTGACCCACTGACTGATTACTTCGCAATGAGTCTTGAATTTCATGACAAGCCTTATCTCAAAATTATTAAGCGATTAAAGGCAGACATTCGAGCCTTGCGCAGAGCCTCTAAGGAAATAATCGATCACAACAGCCTCAAATCAACGGGACGCCCGAGTTCCCGACTTCCCATTTATTGGTCAGTTCCTGAACTCGCACTTGTTTATGAGTCTATAACCAATAAAAAAGCAGGCATTACATGGAACGATGTCAATAGAGTCTACACAAGCCCTTTTTATGATTTTGTATATTCATTTATCAGCATGTTACTTACTGCTCGTGGCAAATATTTGAATAAGAGTAATAAAGAAATCGAGATAAACATTGAAGATTTTGTTTTTAGCAATGAATCTTTCGGAAAGGCCATCCAGAGAGCCTTAGCCTCTAACCGTCAAGAATCACAGTAATAATCGCGAGGACAAAACCCCCTTCTTTTTTTTTCTACTTTTGTACTTAGATAATCCCATAAAAATTTATTATATAAAGCCTACACGATACAAAAACACAGCGTGGAGGTGCACAATGGATATGATCGAAGCGAGATTTAAATCGCGTATGACTCAGTGGGACCTGGCCTTGAGAACCGGGATAAGTCAAGCCAAGATTTCGTTGATCGAACGGGGTTATGTTGTTCCATCTGATGAAGATAAAAGGAAAATTTCCGAAGCATTGGGATACCGCGATGACGAAATCTTCAACTGAGGAGATGGTGAAGATGGATGTAACGAAACACATCTTGCAACCAAATCCAGACAACATTCCACAAGCATTGAAAGCACTACCTCAATGGGTTTGCTGGAAAGCAGAAGAAAGGGGTGGCAAACAAACACAGGTACCCTACGATGCTAGATCGGGGAAAAAAGCGCGGGTGAATGATCCTCGCACATGGACAGATTTT
>CAYMYS010000154.1:0-4607 GCA_964394725.1 uncultured Syntrophaceae bacterium | reverse complement strand
CGCAAGATATCGTTATTGGTCATACATATGTCCTTTTGTTTTGTCTCTCATTTTAAACATATCCTTTGAAAAAGGGGGGGTCAATACTCCTGACCCCATGCGTTCCGCCGGATTGGTCCTTCCATTAATCCCTTATATCAGGAGCCGTGACTTGGGGTGTCTGTTTGGTGTGTCCCAAGACAGACATAACAGTTGCAACCATCGATGAAATATCTCCCATGTTAGCAGGGATAATCATCGTGTTATTCTCTTTGGCCAATTTTCCAAATTCTGCGATATACTTCTCTGCCACTCTTAAGTTTGCGGCCGTTTCTCCTCCCGACATACTTAAGGATTCAGCAATTTTCTTGATCCCTTCAGCAGTGGCCTGTGCAATTAATTCAATCTCTTTTGCCTGACCTTCGGCCTCATTTATACGTCTTTGTTTCTCACCTTCAGACACTTCAATTGCCTCTTTCTTTAACCCTTCCGCACGGTTTATTCGAGACTGCCTGTCCCCTTCGGATGTTGCTATAGATGCACGTTTTTCCCGCTCCGCTTTCATCTGCTTTTCCATTGCGTCCATAACAGTTTGGGGCGGTGTGATGTCTTTTATTTCATATCGCAGTACCTTGACGCCCCAGTTTTGCGCTGCCTCATCGATTGCAGCGACTACTTGCCGGTTCAAGCTGTCACGTTCTTCAAAGGTCCTGTCTAATTCAATTTTACCAATTACTGATCTGAGAGAAGTCTGAGCAAGTTGACCCGCCGCAAGCCTGTAGTTGTCAATACCGTAAGCGGAAAGTTTGCTGTCCATCACCTGAAGATACAAAACACCATCAACCGAGACAGATACATTATCCGTCGTTATGCAATCCTGTGATGCGATGTCCAGAACTTCTTCTTTAAGGGATCGCTTGTATGCAACCCTGTCGAGGAAAGGGATCAGGATGTGAAACCCTGCACCCATCGCTTTGTTGAACTTGCCAAGACGCTCGACAATGTACTCAGACCTTTGCGGCACAATAACTGCGGTTTTTATGAGCAAAAGGATAACAATTACGGCTATGACAGCAACTACAACTAATGATTCATTCATTTTTCTCTCCCTATAGAAGTTTTACTTTAAGAGTAAGACCATCATCCGATTTCTGATTCTCAATGACAACTGATTGGCCTTCTTCAATGTTAATATCAGCGACAGCCCTCCAAAAGCTCCCCATGGCTTTTATTTCTCCAGGCAGACCGGGAGCTATTGCTTTTGTTACTATTGCCGTTTTACCAATTTTAGAGTCTGCATAATAGTCATCAACATTATCACTGGTGTCTCCCTTAAATATTTTCATGCTGTATTTACGCAGAGTAAAGAGCAAAACCAGTGAGGAAATGGTGAAAACCACTATTTGGGTTGTTATATCAATATCTGCCAGCAAGACAGTCACTGCGGCTATCCAGCATCCGGCGGTAAAAAATATTAAGATGAACCCGGGGATCAATAACTCTGCAATTAAAAATGCAACTCCTGCAAGAAACCATATGAGCGAAGGTGAAAGAGTCATTATGCTCTCCATTTTTATTCTTTAAATTGACAATGACTGGCTATGGGGCACACTTTTGTGCCAGCAGGCCTGAACCCGCCCTCACCGAAGCCGTCTACCGTGATAGAGCAGAAAAAACTTAAGACAAGCACGTTCCCCAAGGTAACCTCACCCTTTCACGTCCTTGTCTCGCACCTTCGTTTCTGGAGTGCCACAATGTGAAAGTTACGTCAGAACCCTTTGACTTTCGGAGAGTGGTATCATGCGATCAATAGCATCGGCTGTCAGAATAAATCGTCCAGGAATTTCTTTGGCACATCCGTGAAGTTTTTCTTCTTAATCGCGCCTTTTCATGCCTTTCTTGCTCGCTGAAATCCCAAGGCCTCTCAGATTTCTTGCCTTGTGAACTGTCTTTTACTTTCTACTCGTTTCGCCTATATTCGTCAATATCTTTCTATTCTTTCGTTATATCATTCGTCATGACGCAGGCTGACTAGGAGCCTCATACCCCCTCGTCTGGCAATTTCCTTGTTTCTTTTACGAGCGGTAAAAGCCTCGTCTGCCGCTGCAGACCAGACGGCCGGCATTCCTCCCGGGCGGAGAAGGGACGATCTTGCCGGAGGTAACGTCACCGTGGTCGTAGTACCTGAAAAAATAGATTCCCTTTTGCCTCGAAAAATGATAATGTGCGCCACAACTTAACGGTCATTTAACGCCGCAGGACCAGTTCCTGTGGTTTTTTTTATTTAAAGAAAAGGAAACAATATAAAAAATGATTTGTGCAACCAATGTCACCCTCGCCTATGGCAAAAGGGTTTTATTTAAAAATGTCAATATAAAGTTTACACCGGGCAACTGTTACGGACTCATCGGAGCCAACGGTTCAGGAAAGTCCACATTCCTGAAAATTCTTGCAGGGGATATCGAAGCAGACTCGGGTACGGTATCCGTGGGATCGAGAGAACGAATCGCGGTTTTACGGCAGGACCATTTTGCCTTTGACGAAGAGACTGTTTTAAACACCGTGATCATGGGCCATGAAGAGCTGTACAAAAACATGATAGAGAGGGAGGCCCTCTATGCCAAGCCCGACTTTTCCGAAAAGGATGGGATCAGGGCGGGTGAGCTTGAGATAGCCTTCGCCGAGATGAACGGCTATGAGGCAGAGTCTGAAGCGGGGGTTCTCTTAAACAGTCTGGGAATTTTTGAAGAGATGCACGCAAAAGAGATGAAAAAACTCGAGGGCGGGGAAAAGGTGCGCGTGCTCCTTGCACAGGCCCTCTTCGGTAACCCCGATGTCCTGCTCCTGGACGAACCCACCAACAATCTGGACATCAAATCCATTGCCTGGCTGGAGTCCTTTCTCTACCGGTTCCAGAACACGGTAATCGTTGTATCGCATGATCGTCATTTCATGAATCAGGTGTGTACCCACATTGCAGACATCGATTTTGGTAAGATCTCGGTGTACGTGGGGAACTACGAATTCTGGTACCAGGCCAGCCAGTTGAACCTCAATCAGAAACGAGCGGAGAACAAGAAGATCACTGACCGTGCCAATGAACTGAAGTCTTTTATCCAGCGTTTCAGCTCCAACGCGTCAAAATCGAAGCAGGCCACCTCCCGAAAAAAGCTCCTGGAGAAACTGACCATTGAAGACATGCCCGTATCGTCAAGAAAATACCCCTTTATCTCCTTCAAGCCGGAACGACCCTGTGGTAACGTGATCCTGGAAGTGGAGGACCTCTCCAAGACCATTGATGGTGAAACGGTATTGAACAACGTGAGCTTTACGGTAAACAGCGGCGATAAGATCGCCTTCATGGGCGGCAACAGCCTTGCCCGGACCACCCTCCTCCAGATCCTGGCCGGGGAAATTGAACCGGACAGCGGTACCTTCCATTGGGGAATTACCATTACCCACTCCTATTTTCCCAAGGAACACAGCGCCTATTTCAAAGGCGAGAGGACCCTTATCGAATGGCTCCTGCAGTTCGCACCCCCAAAAGAAGGCGAGGGCTTTGCCCGAACCTTCCTGGGACGTATGCTCTTTTCCGGCGATGAAGCACTTAAAAGGATCGACGTGCTCTCCGGTGGTGAAAGGGTCCGCTGCATGCTCTCACGGATGATGCTTTCCGAATCCAATGTCCTGATGCTGGATGAACCAACCAACCACCTCGACCTGGAATCGATTACCGCCTTGAATAACAGCCTGCTCAATTTTCAGGAAGTGATTCTTTTCACCTCCCATGACCACGAGTTCTTGAATACCGTAGTAAACCGGATTATCGAGATCACTCCCGGCGGCGTCATCGATCGCCTCATGACTTTCGACGAGTATATTGAAAGCAAGGAAGTTGCTGAAACCCGGGAGGCCCTGATCCGAAAGGCCGCTTAAATAACCGGTTTAAAGCATAAAGCTTTACGAATTGAAGCTCCCCGCAACAAGTTGCGGGGAATACGCTCGTTGTTCAGGTCAAAGGAGTATACATTCCCACGCTGGAGCGTGGGAACGAGTAAAATTTCAACTTACTAAATAACGCACATACTAAAGCCGCACGACCTCACCAGACCCACAAAAACGACAGGTTAGCGCCGTAGACAACTCATACAGTAATTGCCAGTGGCTCTATCTCATCGAGATTTACGGTTTGCTTGACATGCCACAGGTTGTAACTATTCTGCATCGCCAGCCAACTTTCAGGAGAACGCCCCAGCCCCTTAGAAAGCCGCAAGGCCATTTCAGGACTCACGTTACTCTGGCATTTAATCAAACGTAAAAATGTGGAAGGCGATACCTTCAGTTTAAGGGCAACGCTGCGATAGCTTATGCTTAGTGGCTCCAAATATACCTCCCGGATAAACTCTCCGGGATGAGGTGGATTGTACATACCCATTAGTGATAATCCTCATAATCGACAACATGTACGTTGCCATCTTGAAATTTAACAGAGGAACGTTTCAATAAAAATTACTTTTTGCCATTTTGATTGATGGCTTCCAGCTCCTCCCATCGCGCATATGCTATTGCGAGAGATTGTTCCAGTTCTTCACTTCTTACCCTGGCTTGACTGATGATCTCGCCTTTCT
>CAYMYS010000153.1:0-4704 GCA_964394725.1 uncultured Syntrophaceae bacterium | reverse complement strand
ATCATCCCCGAAATGGTCTTCCAGCGAGAAAATATGACTTTTTGCCGAACCATCAACGTTGACCTTTCATGAAAAGTCATTTCTCCGCAGATTCCACCGGCATTGAGGAAATCTAAGGGTTTTAGATTTGTACCACGATTTTAGATTTTTCGCCAATTAACAAAATGGTTATCAAACGAGGGGGTCGGAGTGTGCCTTTTACAAAGGATGCTGGATTAATTGCCGTTCCCTTTACGAAGATCATATTTGATCATCTTCAGTTGAAGCCCCTTCCGGCTTATTCCCAGTTGTAAAGCCGCCTTGCTCACATTGCCGTCACACTCTTCCAAAACCCTTTTTATTATGTCCTTTTCTATCGTTTCCGTCCTGCTTTTTATAAGTTCCTTGAAGGATTTCCCCGATTGGGAGAGGTCGCCTGCAGTGTCCCCTGTGGCGGTATACCTGATTTCCTGAGGGATGTCTTCAATGGTTATGGTGTCACTTCCTGCCAGGAGCACAAGCCGTTCGATAATATTTTCCAGTTCCCTGATATTTCCCGGCCAGTTGTAGTTATTGAAGAATTCTCTCACATCGGGATCGATGCCTGTGATCTCCCTCTTTAACTTTTTATTGAATTTATCGAGAAAGTAGTCCGTCAGGGGATCTATATCTTCCCGTCTCTCCCTCAACGGTGGCAGATGTATGGGGAAAACATTCAATCTGTAGTACAGATCCTCTCTGAAATTACCCTCCTTTACAGCCTGCAGGAGATTTTTATTCGTCGCCGTTACCAACCTCACGTCGACCGTTACCGTCTGTAGTCCTCCCACCCGTTCGAATTTCTGTTCCTGAATAACGTGTAGTATCTTTGCCTGCATATCTTTCGGCAGGTCTCCGATTTCATCAAGGAAGAGGGTCCCCTTGTGGGCCAGTTCAAATTTTCCCTGTTTCTTGTTTACTGCACCCGTGAAGGCCCCCTTTTCGAAACCGAAGAGTTCGCTTTCAAGGAGATTTTCCGCAATGGCGGCACAATTGATCTTGATAAAAGGGTTGTCTTTCTTGGGACTGTTTCTGTGGATTGCAGAGGCTATAAGCTCCTTCCCCGTTCCCGTCTCTCCCGTGATGAGCACCGTCGTAGTCGTTGGGGCCACTTTTTTGATGAGGTCATATATCTCCAGCATCGCTTTGCTGGAGCCTATAATGTCGTAGCGGTCTATGTCCGCGGGAGATGGAACCAGTTCATCTTCATTGAGAGTCCTCGTTTTGAAGGCCTTGCTGATAACATTTTTAAGGTCATCCTGTTCGAAGGGTTTTGTTATATAATCGAAGGCTCCCTGTTTTAATGCCTTGACGGCCGTCGTGATCGTGCCGTGGGCCGTAATGATTATTACCGGTATGAGGGGATAGTGTGTGACAATCCTGTCCAGCAACCCCAGGCCGTCCAGCTTGGGCATCTTCAGGTCCGTGACGACCACGGCTACATCGCCATTTTCCAGGATTTCCAGGGCTTCAAGGCCGTCGGAGGCGGTGACCACTTCGTAGCCTTCCTTCTGCAGCATCGTCTCAAGGACGAGGAGCATATTCAATTCATCGTCGACTATTAAAATCCTGTTCATGAAAAATCCCGGTTTTCGCTATCCCTATAGGGGTAAAATTTTAACCCCGCTATTTAGTATGAGAAGGCTCTTGCTGTCAAGATATTAACGGATTAAACCCTTATAAAAAAAGTTGTTCCCTTGCCCGGCTCTGATTCCACATCGATACGACCGCCGTGATTCCTGATGATCCGTGAACATATGGAAAGGCCCAAGCCCGTCCCTTTCTTTTTCGTTGTAAAAAAGGGTTTGAATATATTGCTTATATCCTTCTTGCTGACGCCGCATCCCCTATCACGAATGGCGATTTCCACGGATCGTTCTCCGTCACCCATAATCTTTGAGGTTGAAAAACTCAACTGTCCGCCATCGGGCATAGCCTCTATGCCATTGAGGGCCACATTCATCAGGACCTGCATTATCTGCTCTCCATCCATCCTTATGCGGAGGATGTCATAATCGAGGTGTTTTTCAATTACCGTATTATCGGCAAGGGGTGTCGTTTTCAGGAGAGCGATGATCTTTTCTACAATGCGGTTTATATCCTGAATGTCAACATTCATGGAGTAGGGGTTGGCGTAATTAAGAAACCGCGACATGACGCCATCCAGCCTGTCTGTCTCTTCAATGATGACATCGAGGAGTTTGTTATTACGATCGCCATCCTCTTCCGATTTCAGATACTGAGCGGCACCCTTTATGGAACCGAGGGGGTTCCGTATCTCGTGGGCGAGACCGGTGGCCATCTCTTCAAGTAATGCCGATTTGCCCCGTTCCACCTCTTCATCGAGTAGATCTATTTCCCTGTATTTTGAGAAGATATATTTGAATATCCGTTTCAGCAGCTGCTTTACGGGATCGATAAAGATGACGATGATAAAGGCCGACATAATGACACTGTTGAATGGCATGTACAGACCCCCCTCAAAGAGACCCATAACCAGATAAAATACAAGGGTCGCGAATAACATGAGAGAGAAGAGCATGAGTGACCTGAGCATGATTTCATACAGTTCGGGCAGCTCGGGATGGGTTATGACGAGAAAAATAAAATAGAGCAGGGCTGCTATGGCTATATCTGAAAGGGGTGGAATGCCGGGGGCATAGTGATTAAGGATGTCGAAAATGCTGAGGATAGCCGTGATTATGGAGGCAATTGCAATATTAATCAGTTTTGTTTTTTCAGACCCTGCTGATCTTTCCCTGATGGAGAGCATGATCGTCGCAAAACAATATATAAGGGTACAACCGAGATAGAGAGATAAGATGTTATCCAGATGGCGCCATCCGTAGAGGGGGGTAAAAAATGCGATAAGAACTACGATGCTTATCATTCCCGAGAGATTTGCAATACGGTTCGAGAGCAATGTCTTATGGTATACTGCATATCTCAAGAAGGTTATCAGCGCAGGTGGTATGGCGAGGGCTCCCATCCGATATAGTATCTTCCAGAATTCGTTATCAAAAATCCCGGAGAAGAATAAGCCGCTCTTCGAGAGAAATATGGCCAGGCAGAGTACTGCACAGGAGATAAAGGTGGGATTCTTTTTTTTTCTCGTTATTAAAGGAATTGCTATTGCAAGACTGATGACAGCCAGTGCGAAGGTTTCCATGTCCTATCCGTTGTTCACCGAGGTTTTGCTGAAAAGGCAGCAGAAACGGTTGAAAAAGTTATTTTGTCTGGCCTACAAATGCAATACTTTCCCCCTATAGTCAAGGATTACATTCCTATCGACATAGATAAATACAGACGGCCTGTGCCATGCATCTCACTCCCTCATGAGTGAGACTCTCTGAATGTATGGGTAGTGTCGGGGGGGAAATTCCAAGGCCTTCATCTATTAAAAGCGATGGGCTCACAGAATAGACTGAAGATCGAGGGCATTCGCCGCAACTCGTCGCGGGGAATCTCAATCCGTGATGCCCTCTGCCTGTCAGGAACTGATATCCTCGATGGTGATGCCCCGTTTCTCTATTTCGGGAATGTGATCGAAGATATGCTCAGCAGCTTCCCTGTCGATGACGTATGTCATTTCACCGCCATTTTTTGAGAAGATCTGTCCGTAGGATATGGGTATTATCGGAGTGGGGTCATTTATGAGAGAGGCGACAACGGGTTCGGATTTTCGTTTTCCCTGTGCAAGGAGGAGGACCTTTTTTGCCCCATAGACGAGTTCACTCCCCATGGAAACGGCGTAGCAGGGGCTTTCTTTTCTGCATGTGAAATGATTGTCTTCGATGGCGTTCGATATGGTGTTGTCATCGAGCCTGACGAGGAGCATTTTATTGCCCTCAAAGGGTATGCCCGATTCATGAAATGCCACATGGCCCTTTCCACCGACACCAACAATATGGAGGTCTATGCCCCCCCGTTCCTCTATTCTCCTGGTATAGGCATCGAGGATTTCGTCTCTGATCCATCGGAGATAAGGGGATTGGGCGTCTTTTTTTATGACGATGGCCTTTCCCCGGTCCTGTCCCTGCTTTTTCCAGTCTTCGGGATTGGATGCGAGTTCTTCTTCAAGACGGTCTTGATCGATCAATGTTCCCCAGGGGACACTATTCTCTTTGAATTTCTTTTCCAGAAGCCCGAAGAACTCCTGGATCATAAAAAAGCTGTAACTTTCCCGGTGAAGGGTTCTCTGCTGCGCATTTTCGCCGGGGAGCCCCACATACTCGTCGAGATTAAAGCTCTCTATCCGGGTTGCATCGAAGCGCCCTTCATTGGCCGCCTTGGCGAGGTGTTTGTACAGTTTCGTCGGTGTCCTTCCCGTGGCCAGTCCGATTTTGTAATGATGATTTTTCTTCAGGGTTTCCTGGATATCACTGATTACGATATGGGCCGCAACGTCACTCATGTGGTCAAAATCATGTGTAATTATAACTTTGAAAGACATACAAGAACTCCCTCCTTCTTCGTAAGTCTTAAATGCAACGCTATAAATCTGACGACTCGGTAAAAAGTCATTTCCGAGTGGATTTGAGCATTTCCGGAAACAGATGATAGCGGTGATTGGCGTTAAGAAAATCTGATTTTTTATGCTATCTTAAGTGAGCTGTTCAGTAATTACCGCCGCTATATGGCTGCAATGTTGTTCCGTCTCTTCGTTCGTCGGTCCCTCCACCATGA
>CAYMYS010000152.1:0-4834 GCA_964394725.1 uncultured Syntrophaceae bacterium | reverse complement strand
CCTCCATAATCAGGATGAGATAGACAAGAAAAATATCCACATCGGGGATACTGTCATAGTGCAAAGGGCTGGCGACGTAATACCGGAGATAGTAAAAACGGTTGGTACTTCGACGCATAAGCATGAACCACCCTTCCGGATCCCCGACACCTGTCCGGTATGCGGATCCAAGGTTGTCCGCCTCAAAGATAGCGAAGATAAAGATAAAGCTACGCATTTTTGTATCGGTGGGTTGGATTGTCCCGCTCAACGCAAGAGAGCAATAGTACATTTTTCCAGCCGCCAGGCAATGGATATTGAGGGTTTCGGGGAAAAATTGGTAGATCAATTAGTAGATAATCATATTGTTCGGACTCCGGCAGATTTATTTAATCTGAATGCTTCTTCATTGGCAAATCTGGAACGAATGGCTGACATATCAGCATCAAATATCATTGCTGCCATTGAAAATAGTAAACATACTAATTTGGGGCGTTTTATTTACGCATTAGGGATTCCCAAGGTGGGTGAAACAATTGCAAAAGACCTTGCAAATTTTTTCACTAACCTTGACAGACTCATGCAAGCATACCCCAAAACCCTGCAATACATCCCCGGCATCGGCACTGAAGTGGCAATATCGATTTATTATTTTTTTGCAGAACCACATAACCGAGAAGTGATTGCAAGACTGAGAGAATCCAGCGTATCATGGGACGAGTGGAACAACAGTAAAGCCACTATCAAAAAAACCTTCACCGAGTTCTCAGAGTGGTTATTCGCTAAAGATAAATCTATCAACTGGCTTGCTATTGTCGGTCTTGCTAGAAAAAGGGCGAGGATTCTTGCAAACAGATTAGGTGGTTTAGAAAGATTAATGGAAGCAGATGAAAACATTCTGCAGCAGATTGAAGGTATCAATCCGACTTTAGCGAAAGAAATAGTACATTTCTTTAAAAAACCCGATCACTTAGAAGTCATCAAACAGCTCAGAGAATGCGGCGTACGTTGGGATGAGAAAGCGTCTGAAGTACCTTTACCTTCTTCACCAATTGACGGCAAAATCTTTGTTCTTACAGGAACATTAGCACATTTAAAGAGAGATGAAGCCAAGATCAAAATCGAAGCACTTGGCGGCAGAGTGTCAGGAAGCGTGTCACCAAAAACAGATTTTGTAATAGCGGGAGAGAATCCAGGTATCAAGTTGAACAGGGCTATAGAATTGGGTATTGAGGTTTTGAATGAGGAAAAGTTCATAGAATTGTTGGCCAGAGAAGATGAAGAAAGGTTAAAAAATGGAAACAGAAATAATGTTGAAGGCCATTAGCAGCTCTGGAGAATCTTACGATGTTCATTTCAAGTTTTCTGACAAAAAACTAGTCGTTTTCTGCAACTGCCCAGCGGGGATTTATGGAAAACTCTGCAAACATAAGAGTAGGCTCCTTGATGGAGATCCATCCATGCTTTTCGACAAGACAGACTTAAGCAAACTTCAGCAAGTTCATAACATGGTTAAAAAAAGCAACTATGCAGAAATCATATCCTCCTATCAGCACCTTAAAAAAGAAATTGAGAAAGCTCAACAAAAAGAGAAAAAACTCAGAAAGCAAATCGAAAATACGCTCAAAACTGGTATAGAAATTTGTGGGTAGCGTTGCTGTCCTTGATGAAGAAGAATTTTCAGAGGTCATCCGATAATATGCAGAAAAGGATTCATATATTTGTATCAGGCAGGGTACAGGGCGTCTTTTTTAGGGCGGAAACGAACAGTAAGGCCCGCTTTTATAATCTCTCGGGCTGGGTCAGAAATCTTCAAGACGGACGAGTCGAAACGGTTTTTGAGGGAGAAGAAGGGGATGTGGAGAAGATGATCGCCTGGTGTAACGTGGGCCCCGATTCCGCCTCCGTTCAAACCATAGAGATAGATGAAGAACCTGTGTCAGGTGAATTTGACGGGTTTACGGTACGATACTCCTGATTACTGAAATCACTCAGTTTCAGCACCTGTGAAATTGGGCGATTGGACCCAAGATGACATGGAGCAATCGATCAGGCATTCTCATCACGTGTCAGAGCAAATAGCCTCGATTTGATCAGTCTCATCTTTGCCAAACGAAATGTCAATGCCGTCCACAGACAACCGAAACCATACTTCATGCTTCTCCTGAAATTGATAGATGAGGCTTCGGGGAAGTATTTTGTTGGACAGCTTACTTCGGCAATAAGATAATCCATCCATACGATTTCAGCGAGCATCTGATTATCGAAGACAAAATCATCGGAATTATGATGGAGGGGTAATCGTTCGAGAAGCTCCCGGGAAAAGGCCCGGTAGCCTGTGTGATATTCAGAGAGTTTTGCGCCTATGAATAGATTTTCGAAAAATGTGAGAAATCTGTTGGATATGTATTTCCAGATCGGCATTCCCCCCTTCAGGGCATATCCACCCAGTATTCTAGAACCGAGAACGCAGTGGTAAAGGCCGTTTCCGATCATAGACACCATGGCCGGGATGAGACTGGGTGTATATTGATAATCGGGATGGACCATGATTATAATGTCTCCTTCTTCTTCCATGGCCATTTTGTAGCATGTCTTCTGATTGGCCCCATACCCCAGATTCCGTGGATGAATTCGTACTTTCGTTTTTGAAAGGTTCTGCGCTATACGTGCAGTATCGTCTATACTTGCATCGTCAACGAGAATTATAAGATCCACAAGTTCCTGATCCATGATCTCTTCATATGTCTTCTTAAGTGTCCCTGCCGCGTTATAGGCCGGCATTACGACAATCACTTTTTTATCCCTGTACATTTTTTTATCCTTTCATAAAACTGTGCCCACAGGGGGACACACTACTGACAACGCACTTATAAATTTCTTTGATCTCATATTTTCGTACATAAGGTTGATAAACTCGTAAAAAGTCGAAAAACCTTCAGATTTGTCAGACAGGCGAAAGACGGAATCCAGATATTTCATATATTTACATAAAATCTGGACACCGGTTTTCACCAGTGTGACGACTTTTTACGAAACCGTCAAGGTTGCAATGCATTTATTTTAAAACCAGTTCATATACTGCATACCCCTTTGATGCATGAAGGGGTTTCCAATACTCGCTCACACGATGTAGAAACTCTCTAATCGTCTTTTCCCGATAATTGTCATGCAAATATTTATTAAAGAGATCTATCCGCATCAGGATATGGGTGCACTTCATTGATTGCAGATATGCCTGAAATTCTTCTCTGTCTCCTGAGGCCTCGACCATAGCGCTTATAGTATTCATCCCGAAAGATTTTTCGTGCCGGTAGGGCCGATCGAGATAGTAGCCCCGCCTGCCGAGAAAGATGAGATAAATCCCGGCATCGTCGGGCAGGTTTTCGTTGATATACCGCACCGCGGGGTAACTTCCTATGCGACGACTCAAAAAGTCATCCCTCGTTTCCTGATGAAGGATGTACTTCACAGGCTGAATGGCATTAAAATAATCCTTCAGATAGAAGATATTGCATGTAACAAGAATTATCACAACTGCACATATACCGATCCGACCGATACGAGCCACGCCCGTCTTCTTGCCTGTCAATTCGATACAATTTTTTATCCCCATTACGCTTAAAATGGCCAGGGGCGGGATTATCGGCAGGATATACCGTACACGTATGACGGTAAGAAAAGAGGCCATTAAAAGAAAGAATACCGAGAATGAAAAGAAAAGTGCTCTATCACGGCTGAAATCTTTTTTCAGAAAAGCAAAGGGGAGCATAACTACAAGAATGGGGTTCAAGACGCCGTCAAAGTATTGGGCGGAACCATCCTTACCCTGAAAAAATATCCGTATTGGAACCAGGATTGTTTCCAGGAAACCTTCTCCGAAGAGCATCTCCCTTCTCCGGAAAATACCGGAAGGCTCGTTGTTGCCGACAGCGCCGACGAGGCTGTCACCGGTGTGGTGGAGTGCTTGAAAAAAGGCATCAAACAACGGATATACCGGGTACGCCGTGAGGATATAGTTTTTAATATACCAGGGAGAAACAACAAAAAGGGCAATGACGAAAAACACCACACCGGATTTCAATGCAGGCAATCCCCTTCCCCTATCCCTCGAATAATAGAAAATAACCATCAGATTTAAAAAGAACCATGCTATCACGGCATTGTACTTGGATCCCGCCGCCAGTCCCATACAGACGGCTGACAGGACGAGCCATTTTGCATTGCTGTAACCCCCATCACGCCATCTGACACATGCAAGGATGCTCGCCGTCGTGAAAAAAGTCATTCCAAGGTCTACATAGGCCGTCGTCGAAAGATTGACGACAACGGGTGTGCTGAAAAAGATGAGAAATCCCAGAAGTCCCCAGTTTTTACCGAATCTGTTTTTGAGATAGGTATACACCAGTAATCCAGTTCCAAGACCGAATAGAAAATGGATAAACTTTGGTGCAATATCATTGTGGAAGTAGAGAAACACCAGATAGAGGAGATCAATGTTCATGGGATAGTAGGAGAATTCCGACCAGGGTGTTTCGTAGAATCCCCCATTCAGGAGCCAGAGTTTGGGAAGGGCCAGATGATGAATGAGGGCATCTCTCGATACAGGCGGTGTCAGGTTAAGGAGAATTTCAGTGATCACAAATCCGAGGATCGTCACATATAAGAAAAACGTTGCAGTTCTACTGTTCCAGTCTTTTTCGGACATGTTCTCCCCCTTCCTTTTTACTTTGCATAGAAAGGGCAATCCTTAAGTTTTTGTCGGCTGCAGCATAGTCCGGATTGAGTTTCAAGGCCTCTCGAAAGCTGGCAATAGCCTCACTTATCCTCCCCTGATGCATCAGTACCACGCCAT
>CAYMYS010000151.1:0-4888 GCA_964394725.1 uncultured Syntrophaceae bacterium | reverse complement strand
TCCCTTCTTCTTTTTATCCATCTTCATCCGCGAGAGAATAGCCGATGTTTCTACGGATTCGGGAATATGATCGAGAAGACCCAGTTGCGATATCAATGTTTCAATTCTCACCCGGTCACTGGTGGCGAGATAATTCAATTTCTCCGATATACGAACAGCACCGATCATGCCGACGGAAACACCGTTTCCGTGGGAAATCCTGTAGTCCGATGCCGACTCGAGGGCGTGGCCGATTGTGTGACCAAAGTTCAAAATGCGGCGTAACCCTCTATCATGTTCATCCATCTCCACGACCTCCTTCTTTATCCTGCACGATCTACCAACAATCGTTGCCAGGAGTTCAGGGGTGCGCTTTTTTATATCTGCCACACCATTCTCCAGTAATTGAAATAGTTCCAGGTCATCGACGATGCCGTACTTGATAATCTCCGCCAGGCCATTATTGAATTCCCTTCCCGGCAGTGTGGCCAGGAAATAGAGGTCCGTCAGGACCATCCGTGGCTGGGAAAAGGTGCCCAGGAGATTCTTCCCCTCGGGGAGGTCGATCCCCGTCTTGCCGCCTATGCTGCTGTCAACCTGGGCCAGCAGTGTTGTCGGAACCTGAATACAGGGAATGGATCTCATATAGATTGAGGCAATAAAGCCGGCGATATCACCGGTAACACCGCCCCCCAGTGCTATCAATGCCGAGTTTCTGTCGGCACCGAGTGCGATAAGCTGCTGCGCAATTGACAGTACCTGGCTGAGGTCTTTCGATCTTTCGCCTGCCGGGAATTCGATGAGATCGCAGGTCAGGTTCATCTCTCTCAGTATCGTCAGGAAGACGTCACCATACAGGGCGGACACCGTAGAGTCTGAAATAATTATATATCGATCGGCACAATTGCTCTTCCGGATCAGAAGTCCCATGCGATCAAGAATATTGGTGCCGATACATATATCGTATGAAAAGCCGGCCTGTTGGCCGATAGTTACACGGATACTGTTCATTGTAATGCCGATGCGTCCCTTCTCAGGTGTTTTTCAAGCCTCCTGATTTCATCCATGAGCAGGTAGAATTTTTCCGGTTTCAGAGACTGCAATCCATCGGACATGGCCTTTGCCGGCTCGGGGTGAACCTCGACGATAATACCGTCGGCGCCCGCTGCCAGGGCGCACTTTGTCAGTGGCTCAACATACTTCCAGTGACCCGATGCATGACTGGGGTCGATGATAACGGGCAAATGGGAAAGATCCTTCAATACGGGAACGGCGCTAATATCCAATGTATTGCGCGTCGCCGTTTCAAAGGTACGGATGCCCCGCTCGCAGAGTATGACATTTTCATTCCCCTCGGACAATATATATTCGGCCGACATGAGGAGTTCTTCGATGGTTGTCATCATCCCCCGTTTGAGGAGCACCGGTTTTCTCGCCTTTCCCACCTTTTTCAGAAGGGAAAAATTCTGGACATTACGGGCGCCTACCTGAAGGATATCGGTATATTCTTCCACCAGATCCACATCGCAGGTGTTCATCACTTCCGTGATAATAGGGAGACCTGTCTTATCCCCTGCCTTTCTCAGAATCTTCAATCCCTCCTCTTCGAGACCCTGGAAACTGTAGGGCGATGTCCTCGGCTTGAAGGCGCCGCCCCGTATCACATGGCCACCCCCCTTTTTGACGATGAATGCACTTTCCATCATCTGTTCCTCGCTTTCAACGGAACAGGGTCCCGCCATGACGACAAAATCGGGGCCGCCTATCTTTACGTTGCCCACGCTTACCACCGTATTACCCTCTTTTATCTCCCGACTTGCCAATTTATAGGGCTTTAAAATGGGGATCGTTTTTTCAACACCGGGAAGGGATGATACGAATTCAAGGTTTTCTTTTCCCCGGTTGTCTCCCACGGCGCCGATTATTTTTCGTTCCACCCCGTGCGATGGATGGACCGTGTAACCGGCCGACTCGATCCAGTTAATCACCCGTGTTGTCTCCTCTTCTGTTGCGCTCTTTTTCATTACGATAATCACCTTTCCTATCCTCCTTCAAAAAAAAGGCCATGATTGTGTTTCGGCAACCATGGCCCAAAAACAAAAAAGGCCATGGTGCAGATCATCTCGATCTGCCCATGGCCTTGCTTATTTGCTATGTATTATAGCTTGTTACTTTTTCCTAAGCGGCGGGCAGACCTGTATGCCATAAAAGTACCAAAAATAGCTAAAATAATTTTTGTTATGGCTTTCTCTACCCATCAAAAAATCCTTCTCCGAAAACATTGGCATAATACAAACATAAGGCCATCTCATTGTCAAGCATAAAATGATAATAAAATTTCATCCTCGGTGTCGGTGTATCGTTATCGCAAGCAAACTCAAACAAAAGAGGATGGTAATGTCTGCCATGCATCTTGGCCGAAACATTCATAATCCTTGACAATTATTCCCGAAAGCGTATTATCATCATTAACAATGAGGAACGCGTATTCACTCCAACCGGAAGCTCCTCTTGTTATCTTAAAAACGATGTTTCTCAGCGAGAGGAAGCTATTGTTTCTTCGCGTGAATGATAACGTGCACTCGCAGCGGTCCGAATAAAGGCTGACCTGTTCCCACCTGGCACCTCACAGTGAATGGAAAGTGGATACAACAATATGAGTCGATTGCATGGTTCAGAAAAGGTTTCCTTTTTTTACTGATCCATGCATTTCATGCCGGAAGGTCACATCTCAACAGGAAAGGGGGGGGCATGAAGATTGACGACAGTACTATGAAGAAAATCATTCTTATTGTATTTATGGCGGGCCTTCCTTCTGCATCCCGATACGTTGGAGGATGGGATTTCTCTTGAACAGCTCTTTGCAAACTTTCCCATAGATGTGCAACAGATGTTGAACCGTTTGAAGACAAAGGCTCGTGAATTGGGATTACCCTTCGGTGATCGGACCACAACATATAACAGCCGCAGTGCCCAGGAATTAGGCCTTTGGGTCGAAGCGAAGGGAAGAGGGGAACAGTTTCACAAGGCGGCCTTTGCTGCATACTTTGTAGAGGGAAAGAACATTACATAAGGTATCTGTTCTGACAGATTTGGCTACGTCGGTGGGACTCCCGCGCGAAGAGGCCGAAACTGTCCTGTCGCAACGATCTTTTAGGGGGGCTGTGGACAGGGACTGGTCACTGTCGCGAGAGCGTGGGATCAGCGCCGTTCCCACTTTCGTCTTGAATGGCAAAACGTTAGTAGGCGCACACCCCTATGAGGAGATGGAAAGATTCGTCATGGCCCAGGGGGTGCAAAAGAGAAAGCGAATGTAGATTCGAGTTTACGATCATGGAATAACATGTTATCAGTAATGCTACTGACACCTCCTGTACCACGATCGCCTATCTGATCGTGACAATGATTGGTTTTACACATTACGATCCAAGGATATAGAAAGGATTGCCATGAAAGCACGCACAATCGTTGTAGCCCTTTTTATTGTTGCCTCCCTATTAATGGCACCGGGTTGTGCGGAGAAGAGCTTTCGCGAAACGCCCGCCGTGAAAGTCATACAAGGACATGCGTCAGCGGTGGTAAATATCCGGACCGAGAATGTGATCGATTTGAAGGAACACCCATACTGGGGAAGATATGGCGAACAGCTCGATTCTATTTTAAAACAGTACTACGGAGATGATTACTCCGAGGGAAAGCTCAAACTCAAGAGCCTCGGTTCCGGCGTTATTGTCAGTAATGAGGGACTCATCGTGACGAATGCCCATGTTGTTGAGAAGGCAAATAATGTCTACGTCGTTTTGAATGACGGCACAGTTCTGAAGGCAAAGGTCATTGAAAAAAGCGAGGAAGATGACCTGGCATTGGTCAGAACGGAGGAACCATTACAAGTTCAGCCGGCACCGTTTGCATGCGCTAAAGATATCATGACGGGAGAAACTGTCATTGCTATCGGGAACCCTTTCGGATTTGAGAATTCCATTACCCTTGGCGTAATAAGCGGGATAGACCGGTCGTTTAAAAATCAGCAATGTGATTACAGCTGTTCGGGGCTGCTGCAGACCGACGCCTCCATCAATCCGGGAAACAGCGGCGGCGCACTTTTTAATCTTGACGGCGAACTGGTGGGCATCAATCTGGCGGTTTATGCGGGTGCACAGAATATCGGATTCGCCATCCCCGTTAACAGGATTAAAAAACTGATTGAGACGCATCAATAAGTACTGGTCCGATCCCGCCGACAAAGGCATACAGGTAAAGATCTTATTTTGTGGCGTATACATACTCCGCTTTTTACAGATGTCGGGCACAGACGGAATTCTGGTCATTTCTTATAGTGATGTAAATTGTGTGTGAGCATTGCAAAGCGATTCACTTGACATAGCCTGTCAATGTAATATAAAAATCAGATGAATTCTAGAAGGGGGGTAAAGGAAATGAGGAAAATCATTATTGTTTCTGTAGCTGCACTTTTTTTAGTAGTCTTTACCGGAGTTGGATTTGCGTCGGATATGGAGGTCCTGGGAGTCAAATTTCCGGGAGAGAAGGTTGTCAATGGGAAAACCCTCACACTGAATGGAGTGGCGTATCTGAAGAAGTTTTTTATAAAGGTATATGCAGTAGGATTATATCTTGAGAAACCTACCAAAGACGGGCAAGAGGTTATTGAGTCTGAGCAGGTAAAACAGATGTACACCCACTACCTGACGGACATGGCAAAGGCCAAGAAACTCCGGGATGGTTTCATTGAACTGATAGAGGAGAACAATCCACCTGAACTGGTGCAGGCCCATAAGGGCGATATAGAAAAATACACGTCATGGTTCGACAAGGATATGGCGCCGGGAAAAACTTCGGTCACCACCTATGTGCCCGGAAAAGGCCTCACCCTTGAATGGCAGGGAGAGGT
>CAYMYS010000150.1:3621-4926 GCA_964394725.1 uncultured Syntrophaceae bacterium | reverse complement strand
AGGTTTCGATGGCATTGCAGGACAGTTACAAGAGACTCCTCTCACTGTCGATGGAGACCGAAATCCGTCTTCAAAGCAAAAAGAGCGCCGACGAAGAGGCGATAAGGGTCTTTGCAGAAAATCTTCGCAACCTGCTCCTTGCCCCTCCCCTCGGTCAGAAGCGACTCATGGCCGTCGATCCCGGCCTGAGAACGGGCTGTAAGGTAGTATGCCTCGATGCCCAGGGAAAACTTCTCGCCACAGACACGATATTTCCTATCGAACCTTTCAAAAAAACGGCAGATGCGGAAAGAAAAGTAAAGGATCTTGCCCGTCGATGCGATTTCGAGGTCATCGCCGTGGGCAATGGAACGGGCGGGCGCGAGGCCGAGGCCTTTCTGAAAACCCTTGATTTTGGCAAACAGATGCCCGTTGTCATGGTAAGTGAAAGCGGTGCCTCCGTTTATTCGGCCTCAAAAATAGCACGTGAAGAATTTCCCGACCACGATATCACCGTTCGTGGTTCCGTTTCCATTGGAAGGAGACTCACGGATCCACTGGCCGAACTGGTAAAGATCGATCCCAAATCGATCGGTGTCGGTCAGTATCAGCATGACGTGGATGAGGGAATGCTGAAATCCTCTCTCGATGATGTGGTCGTCAGTTGTGTCAATGCCGTCGGTGTCGATGTAAATACTGCCAGTAAAGAACTGCTTCGCTCTGTTTCTGGATTGTCTGAACGGCTTGCGGGCAATGTTGTTTCCTTCAGAAACGAGCATGGCGCCTTTGAAACACGTGACAATATTCTCAAAGTGGCCGGGATGGGACCAAAGACATTCGAGCAGTCTGCCGGATTTCTCCGCATTTATGACGGGAAGAATCCCCTCGACGCATCGGCAGTTCATCCCGAAAGTTACCCCATCGTCGAGACTATGGCCAGGAATTGCGGCTGCACAGTCATTGACCTGATGACTGGCGCCGAGATGAGAGAACAGATACGACTCGACGATTATGTGACTGAGGCCGTCGGTATGCCGACGCTGAATGACATTATGAGCGAACTTGCCAAACCGGGGCGTGATCCCCGTGAGGAGTTTGAACTTTTTTCCTTCACCGACGGTATCAATACAATGGCCGATCTGGAAGTGGGAATGGAACTCCCCGGTGTCGTGACAAATGTGGCCGCCTTCGGCGCCTTTGTCGATATCGGCGTCCATCAGGATGGACTCGTCCATATCAGCCAGATTACCGATCGGTTTGTACGAAATCCCCATGATGTGATTAAGGTAAACCAGAAAGTAACAGTTACCGTTACCGAGATTGATC
>CAYMYS010000150.1:0-3521 GCA_964394725.1 uncultured Syntrophaceae bacterium | reverse complement strand
ACCAGGGAATCTTCGCCTACTGAATATGTGAAATACACACAGAATTACCGGTCACGGGCAACCGTCGATTTCGATCGCGGCGTTGTCACCGTTGAAACCATCGCCGAAAAAGACCCTTTGCAGAGCCTCAGAAATTCCATTGTAACAACACTCCTGACACCCAATGATCCCCGCGCCGTGGATCTTTACTCAGACAGGGAGATAACGCTGGGGAAAGAACCCTTTCTGCTTGGAGAGATCAAGGACGTTGACGGCCAGGATATCCGCTGGAACTGGCGGGCCGAACGATTTGCCCAAGAGCTGATTGAAAAGGATCTCAAGACGAGGGCATTTCTTGACAAGGGCACATCGCATCTTGTTCGTTTCGTCGAGATGCAGATGGTTTCCGATCATCTTGAGATTCGCGCGGGTAAATACAAGCCCTTGGTCGATCGCTATGCAAAAGAATATGCCCTCAGCGGAAATCTCGTCTACGCCATCATCAAGACGGAAAGCAATTTCAACCCCTATGCCGTCAGCAGCGCCCCTGCATTCGGCCTCATGCAGATTGTCTCCTCCACTGCAGGCAGTGACGTTTACCGCCTCCTCACAAATAAAAAGGGAAGCCCCTCCCGGGAATTCCTCTTTGATCCGGAGAATAATATCCGCTATGGATGTGCCTATCTCCATATCCTTTCTTCTCGATACCTGAAGGACATAGAAGATCCCATTAACAAAGAGTACTGCATCATTGCCGCCTATAATGCCGGAGCGGGAGAGGTGCTCAGGACCTTCGATTCCGATCGCAATCGGGCACCCGACAGGATCAACATGCTGAAACCACTCGATGTATTCGAAACAATCCAGACACAAATCGCGAAAGAGGAGGCACGAAGATATCTTGTAAAGGTTGTCAACGCGAAGAAGGAATTCGTGAATTATTGATCACAATCTCAGGGAGATCGCCATCGTAGAGATAAAAGACCTGCACGTCTTTCCTAAACCTTTTACATGTTCCATATAGTTCACTATTGACAGGGAGAAATCAATCCCATATATTTTCTCACTCTATAGGAATCGCTCTTTATAACCCCACGGGAGGCCCCTGCAAAAAGTCCGCAGAGTTAGAGAAGGCGGAATTTTTTCTTTTGGGGCAAAGAGTCACATAATTCGATCACTTTTTTAAATGGAGCATCAAATGGTAAAAGATAAACCCTGGCTGGCATCCTATGACGACGGTGTACCTCACAACATAGACTACGAAGACATCTGCCTTCCCCATGTTCTGTCACGAACGGCACAAAAGTTTCCCGAAAGGATCGCACTCATCTTCGCGGGAAAGTCGATTACCTATCATGAACTTGAAAGCATGGTAAACCGATTTTCTTCGTGCCTCTATTCATTGGGCATACAAAAAGGGGATGTCATAGCAATACTCCTTCCGAACCTGATTCCAACGGTAGTCGCATATTACGCCGCCCTCAGAATCGGAGCAATCGTGGTTATGAACAATCCCCTCTATACCGATTATGAGTTGAAACAACAGTTTTGTGATTCAGAGGTCAAGCTCCTCGTTACCCTCGACCTTCTTGCCAACAGAATGATCGACATGAGGGAAAAGACATCGATCAAACATATTATCTATACGACGGTGGGGGATTACCTCCCCTTTCCGAAAAATATTCTCTTCAAAGTCATTGGAAAAAAGAAAAAGCTGGCAGTTACAGTGAAAGAGGCGTCCCATGTCTATAAGTGGAAAGACTGTCTCACTGAAGATAACGGCCATATCGTCCTTCCCGAGATCGATGTTTCAGATGTCGCCATGTATCAATACACGGGAGGGACTACGGGCATATCAAAGGGCGTTGTTCTGACCCATGGCAACTTAAGCAGGCAGATCCAGCAATTCACAAAATGGGTGCCTCACTGGGTAAGGCATCACGAAACGATGATGGGGGCCTTGCCATTTTTTCACATGTTCGGCCTGTCAACATCAATGAACCTGTCGATTTATGCAGGCTGGACATCACTGTTAATACCCAAACCGGACACCCATCATCTCCTGCAGGCTATCACTAAGTACAGACCCACCCTCGCGACACTGGTGCCGACTATGATCATTGGAATGATGAATGATAAATCCTTTTCTGAAATGGATCTCACCTGCTTCAGAGAAATTGTTTCCGGTGGAGCCCCCATACCCGTAGAAGTGATTCGCAACTTCGAATCGAATGCGGGCGCATCGATAATCGAAGGCTACGGCCTTACGGAGGCATCACCGGTGACGCACGTAAACCCCGCCGGCGGCAAACCCCGCAAACCGGGGAGTGTGGGACTCCCCTTCCCCGATACCGATTGCAGGATTGTCGATCTGGAAAAGGGTGAAACCGATGTGCCCGTCGGTGAGTTGGGAGAACTGATTATACGGGGTCCTCAGGTCATGACGGGCTATCTTAATATGTCCGATGAAACGAAAAATGCCCTAAGAGATGGGTGGCTCTACACGGGCGACATTGCCAAAATGGATGAGGATGGTTATTTTTATATAGTAGACCGAAAAAAGGACCTTATCATATCAGGCGGCTATAATGTGTATCCGCGATCTGTCGATGAAGTCTTTTATTCCCACCCAAAGGTCAAAGAGGCCTGTACCATCGGAATCCCCGACGCAAAACGGGGAGAAAAGGTAAAGGTACTGGTTGTCCTCAAGGAGGGAGAAGAAGTTACTGAAGAGGAATTGATTGAATTCTGCAAGATAAAACTCGCAAGATACAAGCTTCCTTCGGAGATTGTCTTTCGAAATGATCTGCCAAAATCGAACATAGGCAAGATACTTCGCAAGGATATCAGAAAAGAAGAGCTTGCGAAGAGAGAACAATAATATTTCAGGCTGACTAAGGAGACAATATGAGTAAAACAAATGGAATCAGCGCAACTATTGAGACCAGTAAAGGTCCTATCAAGATCAACCTTTTTGCCGATATGGTGCCTGTCACAGTGGGCAATTTCGTCAATCTTGCCCGTCGCTCCTATTATGACGGTCTTTCCTTTCATCGCGTCCTCGCAGACTTTATGATCCAGGGGGGGTGTCCCCAGGGCAACGGAAGGGGCGGTCCGGGATATCAGTTCGAAGATGAATTTTCAAAGGAACTGCGTCACGATAAAGCGGGCTTCTTATCCATGGCAAATTCGGGACCTGGCACGAACGGCAGTCAATTCTTCATTACCCACGTTGCAACACCATGGCTCGATGATCACCACACCGTCTTTGGAGCGGTAATGGGATCGGAAGACCAGAAAGTTGTCAATACTATCGCACAGGGTGACACAATCAAAAGCATAACCATCGAGGGCGATGTGGAAGCCTTATTGAAAGACGTCGCACCGAAACTGGAGAAGTGGAACAAGGTCCTGGACAAGAACTTCCCCGATCTGCCAAAGGTAAAATAAAAGGTAACAGTTCACGGTTTACAGTTATCAGTTTACTGTTATTACATCGGCAACAATATATGACAAAGCGTCATTCCCGCGAAAGCGGGAAT
>CAYMYS010000149.1:0-4984 GCA_964394725.1 uncultured Syntrophaceae bacterium | reverse complement strand
CGCAAGACTCCTTGAGGCATCTTTATGAGGACTGGTCCCTTGAAATTAAGTGCTCGTTTTCCCCGTCCGCTTTCCGCTTCGTCAAGTCCAGCCAGGCACGTGCCTTGAGTGGGATGAGGCATTGCTCATCAACAATTGAAATACCTTCGATTTCCCGTTTGTGTTGGTGAATAAAGTTGTAGTAGTTTTCATTTAATAGAATCGCTGAGAGGCTGGAAACATCTGCACCAAGTGCTTTGCTAAAGGGGTCAGGTCTTGTTTTTTGCCATTATGTGCATCTGCAACGTCTGGAGAAGCAAAAAGCAAGACCTGATTCCCTGACCCTGTCAGTTGATGTCGACGGCCGCCGATAGTGTCGGCCCGATTTCCGAATGCAATACCGGCAGAAAGGGGGTCAGTCGTTGACTGTTGACTAAGACTTCTCCAGCTTCTGCTTGATTTCTTCATGCAGTCGCCGAATTGTTTTATCTTTGTCCATCAGCTCTCTCAAACGTCGATTATTAGGAATTAAATAAATCTGTCCCCTTTATTCCCAGATTAGTGGTAGCCAGGGCAACGTGGATCTTGGCCATATCCTCATTGATGGTGATGGCCTCATCCGTCCAATTGAAGACCTTTGATCAATACTGGCTTCCCCTGTAATCAGACCTGACCTTGTAATCCTTCTGGGCCATAGTCAATAGTCAACGACTGACCCCCCTAGTCGACATCAGCCCGTTAGCCTGGCCCGATGCCATTCATCCTCCTCTGGTGTTCTAATTCCTTGACAACGAACCACCGTGCATGTACCATTTGTACATAATGTACACTAAGGAGATTCTCCCATGCGTAATACAATTTCTACAGCCGAGGCCAGGAAAAAACTTGCTGAAATCGTAAACAAGGTTGCCTATGGAAAAGAACCCGTTGTGCTGACCCGCCGGGGTGAGCAAATTGCCGCCCTTATTTCCATGGAAGAACTGGAATTA
Organism: uncultured Syntrophaceae bacterium; assembly: GCA_964394725.1. GTDB lineage: Bacteria > Desulfobacterota > Syntrophia > Syntrophales > UBA2210 > JAFGPZ01. The sequence goes on along the minus strand of CAYMYS010000149.1, from coordinate 4,016 downwards.
CTTCAATTGATTGAAGACCATATTGATCTTGACGATGCGAGGAAGGCCCTTGAAGAGCCGGGTAAAAACATCACGGCTGAAAAACTCTGGAAAGAATTGGGGCTCTAATTTGTGAGATATTCTGTTGAGTTCAGGCCGGCAGTTTTGAAGAGCATGAAAGGGCTTTCCAAGAGAGAACTGCGGCGAATAAAAAAGAAAATAGATGATCTTGCTGAAAATCTACCTGACCCGGCTACTACCAAGATGAAAGGCAACAATCCTTTTCATAAGGTTCGTGTTGGTGATTATCGGATTGTTTATGAAATTCATGCGGATCGGCTCGTCATACTTGTAGTGAAAGTCGGACACCGCAAAGACGTTTATAAAAGACTCCTCTGAACTGAATAGAAAGCGCATTCCCCGCAACTTGAGACTGTGTCGAGGAAATTACGGGGACAGTTTACTGAATTTCCCAATACTTAATATTTAAGATGTGACCCTCTTTCTTCCCCTACATACCGTAGCCTTTCGTCCCGCGTATAAATAATTCGCCCCTTCCGCTGTGCGTTACTGTCCAGTGATAAGGGAAGGTTGGGTCAGGAGATTCAATTTGCCAGACTTTGACGGTCAATTCCGCTGTAGTCTGGTAACCGTTTTTAGTCATAAAATTGGTGTCAGGTCTTGCTTTTTGCCATTATGTGCTTCTGCAACGCCTTGGGGAGCAAAAAGCAAGACCTGACACACGAGAACACGAGAACGCACAATAATTCGGAAAATGGGCTGTTCCTATTGTCCCATCACTTAAAATGAGCAGTGCACTTGTATTTACCTTTTTTTCCTTTGACCGTCAGCCAGCCGCCTGCCTTTATCCGAAACCATTTGCAGATATGACCTGTTACCCAGCCTTTAGGGCTCATGGAGTCCACATCAAACGCCACCATACTATCCTTTTTTCTTCCGGTGTTGCAATCTTCGTTTTTCCAGTTGCAGCATTTATCCTCATCCGGCTCTATCATAACAACGAATTCATGTAGTGGTTTAGAACCGAATGATTCCACAACACGAATTGCGGTATCCGTTTCGTTATAAACACAGAAGGCTTCCGCGCCCTCTACCGCCGGGAATGCCGTTAACGCTATAAAGACCAACCCTGAAAAAATTAAATTTACCTTCTTACACATAGCAATCTCCCTCCTTTTTTTAGATAAATCGGTAAATCGGGTCACATCTTGAATATGAGGTATTCACCATTTAAACGAATCACCCATGTAGCCGTAATTTAATATTCAAGATGTGAGATTGTTGCGGTTCCTATTCCCCGAACCCCAGCAGATGCATGACACCCGAGAACACGCAGCAAATGCTCAACGCCTTGTCCGCGTTTCGATTAAAGGATGGATGGGATCATGGTTCAAAATTCCGGGAATAGCACATTCAGCTTTTATAAACGTCTCCCTTGGTTCCTATTCTGTATATCCTGACTTCCGCAGCGTCTTCATTTACTTCATAGAGAATACGCCAATCACCGAACTGATATCTATGGCAATCGGGATATCCCTTCATTTCATTCTTTTTATGTTTGGTCCATGCGCCGGATTTATCTCAAGATAAGCAATACAGCGACCTAATCATAGCCGCAGCTTGACCGAAAGTCTGTTATACGTTCTGAAGGATGTTTTGGTAAGTACGATGTTATACTGCATCGCTTTTGACTTTCCGCCATGGAACATATTCTCCAGCAGAATATTCATCTTTGCCGGTAGCGATGGCTTTCATGTCACCTTCTGTCGGTTCAATCTCTTCCGGCTCGCACAAAAATTGGATATACTCCATCACGGTAATCAGATCCTCTTCCGGGAGGACATTGACAGCCTCTATTACTTCTTTTCGTATAGTCGATGGCATGATTTTGCCTCCTGCCTATAATGTAAACAACTTATTTTGTTGTATTCTCTGTAAAAAATGGAAAAATGTCAACCTTTAAAGACATTTGCATTTCCCCCCAAATCAATTTCCTAAAAAGATATTCTCCCTGTGAAAACTTAAGAAGTTCTGGTCAGGCATGAAACGATGCGGAAGGGTGATTGGCTTTCGGTTGTATTGCCCAAGGCTATCAGGTAACTCAATTATCTCTTGATTTCCCCATACTTAATATTTAAGATCTGATCCTCTTTCCTATGCCGCTGTGCAATACTCCTTAAAATGTTTGCGTATTTCTTTGTTGCCAACATACCGTGACAACAGTCTAAAGTTCCTTTTTTCAAATCTGATCCTACCGGCGATGATGGCAGGATGGATTTTAAGCTCTTCGGCAAGCGATGTAATGCATAGGGGCGTTGCGTTGTCCCAGATCCGACTTTTTAGCCATTGCTTTTGAGGAATCAAAGCTTCCAGCGCCATCCTGTCTGCCTCTTTTTCCTTTTCGTCTTCAATGTCTGCCTCATGTCCATGAAAGTCAAGGTCATCAACAATAAATTGGTTTTCAATAGATAAATGCTTTGCTACATGCCCCAGCTCATGGAGGAGACAGAACCAAAAATTATCTATCCTGTCATATCGTAGCGTCAGAGCAACAACCGGAGTGCCATCGGGCAGCAATATGGCAGCGCCATCGAGGTAGGTTTTTGAAAGATGTGGAACGACAATCAGATGTATGCCCTGTTTCCTTAGATATTCTTTTGCGAGCACCGGTCCATTGTCGAAGAAACTCAATTTTGCGATATCTTTCAAGGTTTCCGTGGTAAGCGATCCCCTTTTATATGTGTGTTCAAGGGGGGTTGCATGGGCAACACTCAATACCCTAAGGCACCAGGCAGTCAAGGCATAGGAATCCATCTTGGAATTATATCGGGCGTCTGCCCCTTTACGAAAGAGCGGTTCGGCCACAATTTTCATTCCTCCCGCATTTTCTATTAGCCCCCGCATAAGCTCCTCAAATTTTTCCTTGAAATCCGAGATCTTCGGAAGCCAGCCGAGCTTCACCATTTCCGCTACAGGAAACCTGTTCCAGTCTAATGCCGGTATATTACCGGGAAACTCCGAACCTGGTTCTTGGAGCAAAACATCGGTAGGGATACCCAGTCCATGGTGCAAAGATCGCATCATTGCAAGGGTAAGAGATCTTTTTCTATTGAGTATCTCGGAAACCTTACTTCTGCTTCCGATAAAAGGCACCAATCCCTGCTGATTCATCCCCAATTGTTCCATGCGAAACTTAATCGCATCAACGGGATCGGGCATATCCATGGGATAATGTTTATCCTCATACATTTCGACAAGCGCTGCCAGTAATTCTAATTCATCGGCTTCGGGTGTATCCTTTGGGGCATCCATCAGCTCTTCAATGCGGGAAAGAACAAGGTTGTAATCTTTTTCTGTCTTTATAAGTCTATTAAACATTAGATAACCTCCGCATTTATTTTGTCATATTCTTTGTGTGTTCCAATAAAACGTATAAATACGGTATTTGTGGCGTAGTTAATTTTGACTACCAGTCGGTACTTATTTCCTCCAATATTAAAAACCACCCTGCTGCCTTTGAGAGGGCTTGCCGTACGATACTTTATTTTTATATCTGTCCACGATTTCCAATCGGCCTTTTTTGCTTCGTAGAACCAGGCATCCAATGGCCCTTTTGCGTCACTGCTTTCCGGCCGGCTGTAAAATTCGATTAATGTTTTACGTTTTATGACATGCATATAATTTGTTCCCAAGAGTATGTCAAGTAAAAAGTTCCCATATTGGGAACTTTTGTGTGGTGATCTTTGAATTAACTGATCTCTAAAGTAATTCTGTTAATATTTGTGTTGGCGTGTAGATTCAATATTGCTCTAAAGATCATTCACCGAAATTGCTACATCGTAGTCAATACCAATTGTTTCAAAATGCCTTGCCCCGCACTTGATTTTTGCGCTTTCAAAGCCGCGAAGTTGCATCTGGTCTTTTGTGGCTTTTGTCTCCCGTATCATATAAACGATGTCGCCGTTTTTTCCTTCAAGCGCCACAGACCAGACCAAAGGTTCTGGCAACGCATGCTT
>CAYMYS010000148.1:0-5056 GCA_964394725.1 uncultured Syntrophaceae bacterium | reverse complement strand
TTTTTTGACAGGGCTATAATTGGCAAGAATGGCTGATAAAAAAGAGCGTGACAACCAGATAATGAAATATGTGCCTCTCGTTAAGAATATTGTCGAGAGGATAGCGCTGAGACTTCCCGATCACGTGAGTAAAGATGATTTAATCAATTCCGGCATCATAGGATTGATGTCGGCCTTGGAAAAATTTGACGAAACGAGGCAGGTGCGGTTTGAAACATACGCAGGATTCAGAATCCGAGGGGCCATATTAGATGAATTACGGTCGAGAGATACCGTGTCACGATCAGTAAGAAGCAAAGAAACGAGATTGAAAGAGGCATTTCAGGCGTTACTGGAAAGGTTTGGACGTCATCCTACGGATGAAGAGGTTTCGGAGCATCTCGGAATATCTCTGGAAGATTATTATAAGCTTCTCGATGAGGCACGGGGTGTCCGCATCCTGAGTGGTGATGATTTACCCCCGGACTACTGTGAAAAATACGGGTGGTATGATGTATTGGAGAAAATTGCTCAAAGTAACCCCTATTCCCTTCTCGCAAAGAGGGAACTCAAGGTGTCACTCAAGAGTGCGATAGATTCACTTCCTGAAAGAGAGAGACTGGTTTTGTCTCTCTATTATTATGAAGAATTAACCCTCAAGGAGATAGGGTTGACTATGGAATTGACGGAATCGAGGGTTTGCCAGATCCACTCCAAGGCAATACTGAGATTAAAGGGCAGCTTGAGAAAGATAAGAGATGACATTACCTAGGAGGCTGTCCGAGAACTCAAATATTTGTCATTTTGGTGAATTCAGGGGCAATAATATCAATGGGTTACGAGTGCATATTTCACAAAAAAGCTATTCTCGGACAGCCTCCTAGCCACATGGCCGCAAAGGGATATTACAAAAAAGCACTGATGGTCTTGTGCGTATGTCTTGCAGTCTTTGCAAGCTATGACACATGCGGCAAATCTGTCGGCAGCACCCTCGATAAAATCCATGAAAATAAAGGTTCATGGGGGATCAATTCCTTTAAGATCAACTCATTGAGAGAGAAGTATGAATATTTTGATGACTTTATCGTTTATGTGGAGGAGAGGATTCTGGTTTGCTCGATAGTCATTCAACTGAATCGGGGGATGAAAGGGTCAAAAGAACGGGTTGTATTGAGAAATATTATATATACGATATTGAAAGAGCGATCGGGTCTGCGTGAAGGCGGGAATTGGCCGAAAGGAAAAATCAAGAACAGGCTGAATGCATTCATGGGTGCTGAGGCAGTAAAAAGTGTCTATTTTACCAAATTTGTTTTGTTGTAAAATCGGGGGAAAAGTGTCAGGATCACGGAAGAAAGGGGGGCGATAGGTATGTTGGTCGGGGACCGGGAGGCATTGGAGAAAGAGAGATTATTTAAGAAACTGGAAAAAGAATTTGAGTCGACCTTCAGGGAGCTTATTCCCGGAATTATTCACGGCTTTGCCAACCCCTTAAATGGGATTTTGGGCCGTTCCGAACTTCTGGGGGTACGAGTGGAGAGAATCTTCGAACCAATGGTACATAATGGCGACAAGATGGATAATGATATTCGGGAAGGTTGCAAAAAGATAATTGATGATCTTGAATTACTTACAAGAGAAACGAACAGGTTATTCGATCTCTTCAATAATGTGGCGGGGAAATTCGGCGCATTGCAGGAGACTGCCGTGCAGGAAATTAATATATCCGAATTGTTGGAAGAAGAGTTGGCCTTTCTTCAATTTTACCCCGATTCCAGATATGGAATCACAAAGAAATTGATATTGGATAGGGAGATCACTGAAGTGTCGGGAGTAAAAGCCCACTATTCTACGTCGCTGTTGGCGATAATCAGACATTCAGTTTACTGCATGAAAGACAGTGAATCACGGGAGCTTGTTGTCACGACAGGTCATGATGACTCACATGTATGTGTCACAATTAAGGATACGGGGACACCCATTACGGAAGTTCAAAGGGAGGCAATGGAGGGAAGCGGAAATTCAGCACATCATCCCCTCCATGATCATGATGAATGGAGGGCCTTGTTCTGTGCCATATCTCTACTTAAGAAGTACGATGCCCTTTTTTGGATTGTACATGAGTCGGGTTATAACATTATTTCGATAAGGATACCTGTCCTGGCGACGGGTGAGGTATGAATGAAATGCAGAGACGGTACGACGTCATTGAGGGCTCAGTATTAAAGATTATAATATAGTGTGACGATAGATAGTTTAAGATTGGTTTGATTCACAGCCTTTCGATCCTTTGCGTGAAAAAGGAGCACAACAGGGGTCATGGTCAGATCACTTGATACACAGCAGATATTGATGCAATCCAATGCAGTTGAGCGTGTTCAACAGGTTCAACAGCATCATGCCGATGTTCAGCAGAGACATTTTGAGGCTCAATTGGCACAGGAGAAGAGGGAATTAAAGGAAACGGTTAAAGATCTTGAAGAAACGGGGCGACTGGTGATTGGAGAAAAAGAAAAGCACGGTAAAGGGGAAAGGGATTCTCGACAAGACAAGTCAGAAAAAGAGAATTCTGCTGAAGTTGAACCTCAGGGGAAAATAGATATAAGGGTATAGTGTATAGGATGACCATTGAGCTCATGCTGGGACTTCAGATTATTGCCGATATTGTGTTGTGTCTTGCAGTTATATTTCTTATCCGGGCGGCTGGCAGAGAATTAGAAAAGAGACCCTTCGGGGAGTGTACCGAAACCTTTTCCGAATTCAGAAAGTTAATTGAGGACTCCCGGCATGCTGCCGGTCATCTTCTCCATGCCTTGAATGAAGTTAAGGAGAGCGGATATGCCCTGGATGAAAAAGCGCGTTCCTTGAGAAGCCCTGCGAAAAAACCAGACGATGAGTCGGAAGATCGAAAGTCAGGAAACTTTAGACAGGCGAAAGGGCATGAAGATATCGTCAAAATGGCTGGATGGGGTATGACGGAAAAAGAGATAGCCGATGCGCTGGATATAACTGAAGGAGAAATATGTCTCATTTTAGATATTCATCAAAAAAAGAATGAAAATTTTACCCCCCACGACAGCATCTCATAATCTCAATCAACTGTTACAAATTCAGAAAAATGCAGAATCTTTACCTCCACTTTCCGTCGGTGAGGTAGTGGAGGCGGAAATCATGAACAACCCCCGCCGTGGGAAGATGTTGATTCTGCTAAAAAATTCGAGAGTTCCAGCGGATTCCGCCGTGCCCTTTGCGAAGGGTGACAAGATTGTCCTGCGAGTGGCTCAGTTACACCCCCGGGTTATCCTCAGGATTGTTCAAAATGAAATATTTGAAAAATCAGGGGCGGCACGGGAATATTTGAGATTATATCACTCGAACCCGAAGGGCCTTTTTGAAATTTTCGTGAAGGGGATTGACCTCTTCAATCCTGAAAAATTAGGGGAACTAGCGGCCCATCTCGGGGAGAAAGATGTTAAGGATATTCGAAGCATATTAAAATCTCTCATATTTACCAGGGAAGGCTCCAGGAATAATCTATTTCTGAAAGATTATATCGATAATGTCGGTTACCTGATGGAACATGGACTGGGAAAGGCGCACAAGAAAAGATTTGGCAAGACGCTGAGCGTAAAGAATGCCACTCACAATCTGAAAGGGCTCTTGATGAAGATGTCTGACAGACTTCAGGGGCTCATGGAAACTAATAACCTTCTCACAACAGAAAAACTTGCCGGATTTGTCCGTTCGTCTCTAACTGCAATTGATTCGCACCAACTGATAAATTATCTCTGTCAGGAATATGAAGGAAAATATATGTTTCAAATTCCTATGCTCTTCCCTGAGAAGATGGGTCTTGCTGAGATATTTGTGAAATTTGAAAATCACGATTCGAATGGCAGGGGCCGCCAGGGAGAAAAGAGGGTCCTCTTTCTGCTGAATATGGACGTCTTGGGTGACGTTGTTGTTGAGACTGTCATGACACAAAAGAATATAGGCTGTACATTTGCCTGTAAAGATAAAAAAATATCTGATTTTATTGGATCTTTTTTGGGGGAACTGGGAGAAAAGCTGACGGCTTTGGGATATGAGATAGATTACTTGAAATGTGTGGTAGAGAAAGAGACTGCGGCGATGAAGGAGGAATATGGAGGGTTTGAAAACCTCTTTTCTCAAAGAGGCGTGGATATCGTGGTGTGAAATATGACAGAAAAGATGATGGTCCGGTAAAAAGTCAATTTTCTCGTTTGAAGACCATTTCAGGGATGATTTCGGCACCTGGCTAAAAATATAGAACTCGTGCTCAGGCACTCAAAGAATTAGATTTTCTTAGCGCCGGCTACCCTAATCATCTTTTCCAAAAATGATCGAAGGAGTGCGAAAAAGACTTTATAAGTGATCGTCAAGATATGGGAACCAGGTATTATTATGAAGAAAGACGAGAAAGAAATCACCATAGCGACTGCCATAGAATACGAGAGAGAAAAAGATTCGGCGCCACGGGTTACAGCCAAGGGAAGGGGCGCCATTGCTGAAAAGATTATAAGGCTGGCTATAAAGCATAATGTGCCTGTAAAGAAAGATCCTGCTCTGGTGCAGGTCTTGAGCAGACTTGATATCGATGAACACATACCCCCTGAACTTTATAAGGCTGTTGCTGAAATACTGTCCTTTGTTTACACGCTCAACGAAAGACTGAGAGTTAAGAAATGAAGGCTTTCATCCCTTCTTGTCATCCAAAGCGTGATGCATTCGTAAAAAGTCCCCAAACGTCATGCCGGACCCTGATCCGGCATCCAGAAAATGCTGAGATTACTGGACGCCGGCTTTCGCCTGTCTGCGTGCGACGCACAGGCAGGCAGGAATGACGAAAAATGGTACTTTTCGACTTTTTACGAGTTCATCAAGCGTGGGGGATAGGAAAAATTTTCCCAATGGAAAAGAATTGCCTGCCCGAAAGTTAAAGGTAAAAAATCATACTATCCTCGCGATCGGTGATTTGGCACACTGCGGAGACTACAACGGTGCTGATCGTACTGTGGCATACAAATTGCTTTACCTTCAATGTACATATGAGAGG
>CAYMYS010000147.1:0-5081 GCA_964394725.1 uncultured Syntrophaceae bacterium | reverse complement strand
CAAAGAGGTCTCGTCATATGGGTACCATATCCTTTCAAAGCCACGCAAGATCAGTGACATTCTCGATCTCGTTAGAAAACATCTCAATGAATCGGGCAATGTGAATGTCTTTGCCTGAAAATGTACCTGCCTATCAAAAAAGTAATGACAAAAGAGAATAATGATACCGGCACAGGATTAGCGGAAGGTCCAAAACGGCTGACTCCAGACCACCCCTCATGATAGGTGAAATCGCATTTTGCAATGGCTTGACTCTTCATAATTTTAACGATAGATTATACTTCCACCGTTCAAGCATGTTTACTTTGACTATTGCCGGGATAGAGAGATTATGACACCTGCAGTACATACCTTAAAGAAAGCAAAGGTTGCATTTACGTTACATCACTATGAACACAGTCCTGCGTCCACGTCATACGGCGAAGAGGCGGCCTCCAAACTGAATGTCAGTCAATCACAGATATTCAAGACGCTGATGGTTTCCCTTGATAATAACACGCTTGCCGTCGCCATTGTCCCCGTATCGGGGCAGCTTAATCTAAAGGCATGCGCAAAATCGATGGGTTCCAAAAATGCGCACATGGCAGACCCGAAAAAAGCGGAGCGCTCAACGGGATATGTTCTTGGTGGCATAAGCCCGCTGGGTCAGAAGAGACAGTTGAAGACAGTCATCGACGGCAGCGCACGAGACTTTAAAACTATTTATATCAGCGCCGGAAAAAGAGGTCTTCAAATCGAACTGCCCACCAGTGACCTGGCACAACTGACGAAGGCCACCTTTGCTTCCATATCGACGTAGTGCGGCTCAGGAATGAGAGGGGACTTCACCGGTACACTTGTCCTCACCCTTTTTCAACGATTTTATCTTGTTGTAGATCAGCAGTGCAATAAAAATGATGGAAGATGCAGTGTAAATAATTCCGTGCTCTTCCGCTCCCGCCGATGCGACCCACCGTGTAATGTCCAATCCCATCCATGCATAGAGCAGGTTTGTCGCATAGCCGATTGCCAGGGAACACACAACAATTGAAAGAATATAGATGGCCGTCACCTTTTTCCCCAGGAGTTTTGTCACCACCGTCAGTGTGGCGATATTGGTGGCAGGTCCTGCCAGCAAAAGGACCATGGCGGCACCGGGCGACAGGCCCTTCAATGCAAGCGCGGCTGCGATGGGCGTAGATGCAGTGGCGCAGATATAGAGGGGAATGGAGATCACCAGCATCACTAGCATGGGAAAGATCCCTTCGCCCAGATATTCTGAAACAAAATCGGGAGCGAGGAATGACGATATTACACCGGCGATCAGTATGCCGGCCACGAGCCAACCGGCAATGTCACTCAAAAGATCGGTGAATGCGTGGTGGATGCCTCCTGTCAGTCTTTGCCGGATGCTCTCGGTCTTTGAAGTTCGGGAACAACAGGAATCATTTTTACATGTTGTATCAAGATCACTTTTTATTACCTCGACTTCGTGCTTATCCGTGAGATTGACAAGTGCTCCTGCAAAGATTGCAGTAAAAAAGGCTGCAATCGGTCTCAGTATGGTCATGACAGGATCGAGCAGTGCGTATGTAATGGCTATGGAGTCAACGCCTGTTTCGGGCGTAGATATCAAAAAGGCCGCAGTGGCCCCCTTGCTGGCCCCCTGTTTTTTCAGCCCCGCTGCGGCAGGTATGACGCCACAACTACAGAGTGGAATGGGTATCCCCAAAAGTGAGGCCTTGATAACAGTTTTAAATGAATTTTTCCCCAGATGCTTTCCTATGAATTCATCGGATATGAAGGCCTTTAATATTCCCGCCATTAAAAATCCGAATAGAATGAATAGTGACGATTCCTGCAAGATATTCCACGACGATTGTAATATGGGTGTAATAAGCGACATCTACGACTCCTTCACCGTTCCAGCGTCTTTACAATTGAGCAATCGGATACTGCGCTGCCTCCGCTGCATTGTGATGCGATTGTTTCCAGTGATTTTTTCATATTTTTGAGGTGCTCTAACTTTCCTTCGATTTCGGTAATCTTTGATTCGGCCCTTTTCTTGACTTCCATACAGGGAGAATTGGGATCGACACAGAGATTGAGCAGTTCCTTGATTTCGTTCAGTGTAAATCCCATTTCTTTGGCATGAACAATGAATCGCATACGTGTCAGCAGACTGTCGGGATAATGTCGATAGCCCGACAGTCTGCGTTCCGGCTCTGCAATCAATCCTCTTCGTTCATAGTACCGGATAGTCTCTACATTTACTCCGGCGGCCTTCGCCAATTTTCCTATTGTCAGCGTATCCATCTTTCACCTCACAAATCCTATACACCCTGTACCTTGGTACAGGGTCAAGGCTTAATTTTCAGATAATCCGGGAAAAGTCAATTAAATTGAAACTCATGATATTTCATTACATTGTAGGGAAAAGGAGTGCCAGATATGACCCTCGGCTTTCTCGTATGCAACTTTTTCGTCCTGCATTGCAGAAAGGCCTTGCTCACGCCCTGATAAAAGACAATACCTGATATTACCAGGCTGACAATACCGGCTATAACAACTATTGTTCCGAATCCCTTCTTCATTTATATCTTTCCTTTTGCATTCGTTTTTTAAATTCGGGTCTTTAATACAAGCATTATACTTATGTTAATTATGATGGAGGTAATATAATGCTTGAATAATAAAAAATCAAGAAAATAAGTGACATATAAATAACCTTACGTCATAATGCACGGCTATTTCATGAGGCGATATCATTGATATGCAAAATATTTTGTTTTTTTATGAGGTTTTATGAAATATTTTTTTGGCCTTCAGCTTCTTTGAAAGACTTTTTGATGTGTTTCATTGCATGATTTTGTGAATATTGTGTTGCGTGGAAAATTAATTTGTGCAGGAATGTTAGCCTTACATCTCTTCAAGGACTATTCGGACAATGTTTCGACGAAGCTTATTCAGATTAGGATAATATCCCTTTCCCCCAACACCCACATTCTGGCAATTCGTCAGTAAAATAATAATGCTTCTGTTTGCGGGCATAACGACGACGTTGCATCCAGTAAAGCCGGTGTGTCCAAATGTCCCCTCGGGAGCACCGTCTGCTTTTATAAATTTTCGATTTAAAGACCAGCCCAGCCCGTTTCCGAACTCGTCTTTCTCGAGAAACATCTCCACCGTTTCAGGGCTGATATATCTTTTGCCCTTCAGAAACCCCTTATTTACAAGGAGATCTACCAGAATTTTCAGATCATCACCGGTGGAACAAAGTCCCGCGTGTCCCGCGACACCGCCATTGGCATAATATGCGTTTCCATCATTAACTTCCCCCTTTAGTGTATAATGCCGCCATTTTTGAAAGTCATCGGGATCTTCATCACATATGTAACCGAATGTGTCGTCTGTAACCATCCGTCCTTCAAGGGGATTTCCATGCGATGTGGCCGCTATTTTTTTATACCCCCGAGTAAGCGGACGAAATGTCGTGTTTTGCAGTCCCAGACGATCATAGAGGTTTTCCTTGAGATACAGATCGAGTGATTTCCCCGTGATTTTTTCTATAAGATGCCCCAGGATCATGAAACCAAGATCACTGTAGTGCCGTTCCGCGCCGACAGGATATTTCAGGGGAATGGAAGTGATATATGCAAGCGATTCATCCTTATCAGAGGCATGATAATAGACCGGTTTCCAGGGAGCGAAACCTGCCTTGTGTCTGAGTAACTGTCTGATCGTAATCTTTCTCTTTTCCCCTTCATCAAAGCCGCCTATATATTTGTACAGGAAATCATCTAGTTGGAGTTCTCCTCTATCGACAAGGAGCATAATACCAAATGTGGTGGCAAAGACCTTCGTCATGGAAGCAACATCGAAGAGGTGTTCAACGGACATGGCAACCGGTTTTTCCAGTGCTGTGCCGTCGAATGAATATTTTTGTGCATATCCATAGGCCCTTCTGTGCCGGATTTTGCCATCCTGGGCAACGAGCAGAACGGCCCCGGGAAATAATTCCTGCTGTACCCCTTCTTCCATCAGTGTATTCAGACTTTTTGAAAGTTGTGAATCACCACTGTGAGCCTTCAAAATCCCGATGCTGGAATAAATCACTATAAGGGTAGTGCATGCAATTATCAGAAAATATCTATTCTTCCTTTTCATTCGCCCTCCCCTTTTTAGATTATGTTGCCTTCGTCTGACACTATCTGACAGTGCTATACCAGTCAAGTCGATTTACTTAATCTGTCCCATCTAAAGACAATGTCCCATTCATACCCGACGTGTTCTATCAGACAATTCCCATACTCTATTTCTCTTCGATGCCATACGCAAAAATGTGAAGATCACAGACACAAAGGGCTAGAAGGGGGCGAAATCCATGGATTCAAAACAAAACATTGAAAATTCACCATCGCTTTTCCCCGTTTCCGCTTAACGTGGGACAAGTTTATCTATCCCCGTGCGGCGAAGAGCGACAGGACCATTGGCGCCTCTGTTGAATCCCTTACCGCGGGCGCTGACTTTCCGCCAATTACGATTCAACGGGTCATCAACTATCCCTGTGGCGATGCAACAATAGAAGCGACCATCATCGTCGACAGCATCCACCGCTGGCATACCTTCAGGGAACGATGAATCAAAGAAATTACCGCAGTTGCATGGAAAGACAGACCCCTCGATTACGAAAAGAATAAAGTAGCACTTCTCCTCGAATCGGCCCGATGCAACACCACCCACGGCGATCGTCTGAGCGCCACCGACAAAAAACGCGTCGCCCGTGATATCGCATCGCAAGATCGTGAATGCAGATGGACGGAAGCGGCCCTTGCAGAAAAACTGGGGATTACACAGCAGACCGTCCATACCTGGATCTCCGATATTCGTGCACGTCAGAAAGCGAGTCGAAATACAGTGATCCTCCGACTGAGCAGACTTGGATGGTCGCAAGAACAGATAGCGGGCATAGTTAGTGTAAGCCGAAACAGAGTATCGGAAATTGTCGGAAATGCAAATTTTTGCAATATCGACATTTTACTCTCCATGGGCCACGACATGGACTACATCGCCCGGCATTACACCATGGATCTTTCCCTTGC
>CAYMYS010000146.1:0-5187 GCA_964394725.1 uncultured Syntrophaceae bacterium | reverse complement strand
TGATTATCAGCGTTTCCGGGTTGTCCGAACTTTCACAATCATATTCTTCCGACCGCCTTCAGGAACCCGTTGCATCTGAGGATATCACCTTTGAACAGAAAAGGGACCTTCAGCTCGTATATGATATGGATATTATCTCTGAATATGATTTACGAAAAATCGGGTTGAATGATCACCTGGACAGTCATCTGGCGAAAAGACTGCTCTTTCAACTGATCCTGCTGAGGGGAGAAAACAAGAATTTTGTAGGATATGTCGAGGATGAAAACATCTTTCAGATTCTCCTCACCAACTGGAAATTTGAGCATTTTCCGCAGGATATGGAAGTTATCACGGCGCCGCATTCAATCTCATTAACTTCTTATGAGACAGGCTTTAATAGAGATTATACGGTTATCTACTGTCATAATGAACTCAAGCATGTCAAACAGCTGATCGGATTGTTGAAGACTCAAAAGATTTCGGCAAAAATTCAGATAAAACCTAAATTCGCAGTCTTTCCTTATTTGAAGGAATGGGAACTGGATAGGGATAATACGGAAGTTATTCAAGACTTGGAAGAGGGGAAGAGACTGGTACGGAGGAAAGAATTCGATATCGAGTTTGAGTTTAACAGCAGGGAGGATATCATACGGTTTATCTCAATCGTAAATCATTATTCCAAAAGGGAGTTTGCCGATAAGAAAATTCTTTTTGGTTCATGGTTTGAACCGCTGATTATTGCCTCCAGGCCATTACCCGACTTGAAAAAAGCCCACAGGATATATATCGAAACAGGGAAACTGAGGTATCTGAACTATAGTATTTCCGCTGAAAGCAATATCTTCAAAGAACTCAGCGGCCATCCCATTACAGAAGAAGTGTGGGTAACAGAGGGCTTTTACCGGTACTTGAAAGGATAAGAGACTATCCTGGGGTCAGGTCTCAACAATTGACATCTTCCTGTTTGAATGAATAGCAGCGCACGTGCATGTGAAGAGCGGTTTTCTCTTTATGCCGTGCCTTTCGGTTGCCTGGCCAATGGTGAAGCCCCTCGATAAGTTGATTAAATTCTATCGGATCTTTCTTGGAAGGATAAACTCCTGGTGAGCAGCAGAGGATCTTTTCATAAATTCGTGAGCCGGATTTATTTATGGATGTTTCTCGGCGATCTGTTTAAACGCCGGTAGGGACTTAACGAAAAGGTCATAATAATATGGATCAAAGTGTTTCCCATTACCCTTTTGCATTATCCGCATGACTTCTTCCTCGGGCATGGCTTTTCTGTAGACACGATCCTGACTGAGGGCATCATAGACATCGACAAGCGCAACAATACGGGCTGCCACGGGAATATCCTCTCCGGAGAGTTTTGTGGGGTAGCCCGTGCCGTCCCATTTTTCATGGTGATAGAGGGCTATATCATGGGCCATTTGAAGCATCGGGAATTCAGAATTACCTAAGATTTCACCGCCAATTGTCGCGTGAGATTTGATTATCTCGAACTCTTCCGTCGTTAGGCTGCCATTTTTATGCAAAATGACATCGGGCACGCCAATTTTCCCGATATCATGCATGGGGGCAGCCAAACGAAGATCTTCCACCTCCTGCGTGGACCAGCCGGCCAGTTCTGACATGTGCGCGCTGAACAACCCGATTCTTCTCACATGTCCGCCCGTTTCTTCATCTTTCGATTCAAGAGCAGTCAAAAGACGGAAAATGGTTTCTTCCTGAGTTTTCCGTATTAAACAGGTTTGTTTACGAACGATTTTTTCAAGACCTTCACCATACTCCCGAAGGGTTCTTTCCAACTGAACTGTTCGTTCTCCCACACTGAGTCGTGCACGCAGTTCATCAGGATCAAAAGGCTTTATCACATAATCGTCAACACCGATCTCGGACAGGCCTTTGACGATATCCTTTTTGTCCCCTCTCGAGGTCAAGAGGATCGTGTAAACGTAGGGCTTATCCTTCCCATTGTTTCTGATGTGTCCTACGAGTTCCAGACCATCCATTTCGGGCATCATCCAATCGGTAATCACTATATCGATTTCCATTGAGTGAAATCGTTCCAAAGCCTCCAATCCGTTCTCGGAAGCAATAACATTGTGTTGCCACTTTTCCAAAAAGTGCTGCAGCCTGTGCCGTGTTATGTTATCGTCTTCAGCAATCAGTATGTTCATTTCATTTCCACCGTGGACATATCCACAAAGATTCCTTTGAGTCCGTCAAGTTCTGAAGATAGCTGGGTAAAGATTTCTTCAGCATTTTCGAAGGTTGACTTACTCCCCATTGTTTCGAGGCGATAAGCCTTTTGAACTGCCGTATCAATGTGAAAGTTGCCGAGCATACCCTTGAAAGCGTGGGCGGTGCGTTTCAGCATGCCGGCATCTTTATTGCGGATTGAATCATGAATATTTTCCAGCATTTCGGGATAATCCGCCATATACATATGGATGGTTTCTGATAAAAAGTCCCAATCATTGTCAAAGGCCTTTAACAGTGCCTTTTTATCGAATACAGGTTGTTGTATCGGTATCTCCTCATCCATCGGTTTATCATGGTCCGGTATCAGCTTTTTTATAGTTTTTAAGAGGAGTTTAGTGGAAATGGGTTTGGAAACATAATCATCCATACCCGCATCGAGGCAGCGTTCCCGATCTCCCTTCATTGCGTGGGCCGTCATGGCAATAATGGGTGTATGCACTCCGTTATCCTTTTCTATCTCTCGGATTTTTGCGGTTGCCTCAAAACCATCCATCTCGGGCATCTGTATATCCATGAGAATCAGATCGAATCGGTCTGCGGCATAGGTTGCCACCGCTTTTTTACCGTTCGCTACGATCAGTGCCTGGTGGCCCCATCGACTCAAGAGTCGTGCAATAAACTTCTGGTTAAAGGGCGTGTCCTCGGCAACCAATATCTTCAAGGGGGTTTCCTGGGAATCCCTTATCGGTTCCGGCGTCGTTGCAGGGTTTTCTTCAATAACTCCGGTGTCCGTAATCGCACTGATGATTGCATCGAGAAGATCGGACGGCCGAAGCGGTTTGATGATGATGGATGACACATGCAATTCTCGGGAATTTAATTTTTTGCGGTTTTTCAAAGACGTGATCATCATGATCGTTTTACAGCTACCCTTGTATTGATCCCTGATCCATCTGACCAGGGAGAATCCGTCGGAACCCGGCATATCAGAGTCGATCAATATCAGTTCGAAGGGGTTTCCGGATTGATGTGCCTCCAGAATCAGTTCCTGTGCCTTTTCCGTGGTTGTGGTGCCCTGAGGAGATAGCTGCCAGTTCTCCATCATTTCCATGATAATGCCGAGATTGCTCAGGTTGTCGTCCACTACAAGTACATTGACACCGCTGATATCGATGTCGGGTTTGTTCTCAGTAATTTTCTTGACTTCCATCGTCGCATCAAAAGGGGTGGTAAAATGAAAGGTGCTTCCAGGTCCTACTTCGACGCCCATCGATGTCACCTGCCCCGATGATACGGGGCTTTCAATCCAGATATGACCATCCATGAGATTCACCAGTTGTTTTGAGACTGCCAGGCCCAAGCCGGTTCCACCAAACCGTCGCGTCGTACTGCCGTCTGCCTGCGCAAAAGCACCAAAAATGCTTTCCTGCTTTTCCTTGGGAATCCCGATACCTGTGTCCTTGACCGAAAAGAGAAGACAGTGCCCGTCTTTGTCCTCCTTTTCAGCTTGTATTGTTAAGATGATCTCCCCTTTCTCGGTAAATTTTACGGCGTTTCCCACGAGGTTGAGTATAATCTGACGAAGTCTCGAAGGATCTCCTGAAATTGTTTCAGGTACTTTCGGATCGACCCTGTAGGCCAGTTCTAAACCTTTTTCATGGGCTTTGGCAGCAACAATTCTGAGAGATTCGCCTAAGAATTCCCTGAGATTGAATGGCACTTTCTCCAGCTCAAGTTTGCCCGCTTCTATTTTTGAAAAGTCGAGAATATCATTGATCAAAGATAGGAGGGAATGGGCAGCCGATTTGACGACATTCAGATCTTCCTGTTGTTCAGGCGCCAGTTCCGTGTCAAGGATAAGTTCAGTCAAGCCAATGATCGAATTGAGGGGGGTCCGGATTTCATGGCTCATATTGGCAAGGAATTCACTCTTGGACCTGCTGGCGGCTTCTGCTGCTAATTTTTCCTGACCTATCGCCTCCGTCAATTTTCGACGGCTGATATCTCTCAAAATGCCGCGGTATCCGATAATTTTTCCCTTGGAATCACGTATCAGAGAGACGACGGTTTCAATAAAGCATTCGGTGCCATCTTCCCTGATGAATGACCAGTCGAGTTCGTTGATTTCCGCTTCGTTTAGCGAAACAATTGTGAATATCTGGATCAGCTTTTCAACATTTTTCCTCCCTGAAAAAAGTCGGATATCTTTTCCGATCATATCATCGATAGGAATTCCGAGGATTTTGCTCAGGGAACTGTTGCAGAAAATCAGGTAACCGTCCGGAGAAATCTCATAATATCCGGTCTCGATACTTTCGATAATGGTTCGGTATTTTTCTTCGCTTTCGCGCATGGCCGCTTCGGCAATATTACGCTTGTTGATCGTAAACTGTGCATGTGAACCGAATATGATAAAAAAAGACAAAACAAGCAGGCGCGTTAAAAGGTCGTTGAATTCAGGCCCGACAAGACGCTGAGTGAAACTGATGTCATTGGGTAATAAAGCATATACAAATGCTTCAAGAAACCAATAGGACACAGCCATGCCGAACCCGATCAATCCCATGTGATCCATTAAATGTTTGTTGCTACCCTTCGCCATTTCTCTCACCCCGATGGTTAACAATTTCAGTATTTCTGATCTTTTGCCATGGACATAGTTCCTTTACCGCACTGTCTGGCACTCCGAAAGACATGTATAGATAATTGAAATAAACGCCTGTGTTACGATGGTCACGTCCATCGATCGATAGTGGCCTTAACTTATAAGTCATCACATGTACGGCCATAACCGGTCCGTCGGGCGATGCCGTCTTGCCTGTAATCATGCTGGTGCTAGCATCCATCCGGCTATAAATGAACAAAACTGTACATAGCATTATCGCTACAGGGATTTTCTTGACTACATTACATCTGCCAATTAGAAAAATATTTTCTGTCGAAATCAGTAATGTCCGGTTAGGAACTTGCATAAACAGTTAAGAATCTTGGTTATTAGTA
>CAYMYS010000145.1:0-5316 GCA_964394725.1 uncultured Syntrophaceae bacterium | reverse complement strand
TTACACAGGACAAAAAAACAGATAAATACACCCTGACCGTCACAGATGACGGCATCGGCATTCCTGAAGAGATAGATTACAGAAACCCGGAGACCTTCGGCCTGCAACTGATAAATCTCTTTACCGAACAGCTTGAGGGCACAATGGAACTTGTCAGGAGCAATGGAACATCATTCAAGATAACTTTTAAGGAACAGGTGTACAAAAGGAGGATATAAAAGTCGTAAAACACGGGAACCTCCCCCTATGAACCAAGGCGCATCTGAAGGAAATAAATGTGGGATGTCTCCCCTTTACTGTTTTAAGATGATGACGTAGCGGCTCGTTACGCCCAGTATTCTCTTCTTCTGCATGGCCGCAACGACACCGGGGGCAAAGCGCTCCGACGGCAGGGGGGACTGTATGATATGGGTGCGCCGCCAGCCCGCTTTCTTCAGGATTTCCAGATAATCGTCTATGAGGATCGAGGAATCACTGTCTTCATCAATGGCGGATTTGTTCTGAAAATCCCGCCAGTCTGCATTGATAAAGGCAAGCCGCGTCGTGCTTTTGGCAGCGCGCTTCAGAAAGGCAAAAAATCCTTCAAAGAAGTCCAGGTACTCCCGTCTCGGTAGCATGGATATACTCTTTTCGTCGTAGTCATCTTTTTTTTTGTTGAAGTATGGCGGGTCCAGGATGATAAGGTCGGGTTTCTTCTTTGCCTTCGACAATGGGTCATTCGCCTCTCCTCCTTCGAAATCACCGGCACAATTCCAGTGACATGGTTCTATCTCGGGTCTGACATCGGGCAGGTCTATCATATCCGTTGTCCAGCAGTGGCGGTTAAAGGCCAGGCAGACATCGGGTACAACGCCGCCGCCTCCCATGGGATCGAGGACGAGATCTCCCTGTCGTGAAAAGTAGTAGATAATGTGCCCTATCAATTGGGCGGGGATACGTCCCGGCCATTCATCGCCGAAGCGACGATCGCAGTTGCTCCAATTCCAGAGGTCCCATGTCCGCAGTCCCCAGTTAAGTTCCTCGAATCGTTGGTGATCATCTTTACCTTCCAGGGCCAGCGACCAGACCATCGGTTCCGTCCAGCCATGTTTTTCGGCTACCTGGGCAACGGTAAAGCCCTTCGATAAATCGCTATTTGGCGGATTTGGCAGTGCTGCCATTTTCGCCAAATGGTCACGGATCGTTTCCCGAACTTCGCCCAATCTCGTTGCAACCCTGTCCTGGGGGATGCCAAGCCGATTCATGCGAAACATCTTGAGTTCCGTGCTCACTTGGGCTGCGGCCCTGAGATCGGCTATGTAACAGTCTACGGTTCGCCTGGAACGTCCAACTGCCGTTCCTATCTCGGAAGAGGTGAGGCGGGGGTTGTTTTGGAATGCCTGTCTCGCCGTCTTCCGCGTTTCTTCTTCCGTCAATTGACGGGGGCCGATGGCCTTTTGCGCCGCATAGAGCAAGGGATCCGCCCCATCTAAATTCACGACTATGACATGGATCTCTCTTTCTCCTGTTTCCCTGTAGGTGCTCCACCGGTGTGTGCCGTCGAGGATGCGGTATTTTCCCGGCATTGTGGGATGATGCTCCACTTCGATGGGATCGAATCGAACCCCGTCTCTGATATTCGCGGCAAATATGCCGACTCGTTTGCGATCGATCCGGTCCCTTGGATAGATTGACTCATCGAGGATGATATCCGAGACGAGTATGGTGGCAGGTACTTTTTTCATGACACTGTTACCCCCTCTGTAAGAATGATCAATTTCTTTCGACGACGCCACACCGCAACGCTCAAGTCCGATGAAACAATGGCAGTGGTATACGGTGTGTGGGCAGTTGAAACCATGTGAGGAAAATCAATAGTACAGAGGGTTCAATGGTGGTCATGACAGGGGCGATGCACGTTATCTTAATTCGGTATGCGCGGAATCGGCAGGCTGAAAGGTTCATAGTCGGTGTATGCCGAACCGGTTTTTATGAAACATGTGGAATGTATGAGATCTCCCATTTCTGCATAGCAAATATAGAAACAGAGCATTTCTATGTCAAGTAAAAAGAATGACAGAATAATATGAGCCGATACATATGAACCGTGTAGCGCGGGGGCTCTGTCCCCCGCCGATATGTTGCCCGCAGAGGGGCAACGCTACCATTAATCGTGGAAATGGCGGACAACCGTAGCGTGGGGTCTCTGTGCCCCACATGAAATGTGCGCCGTTACATATGAACCGTGTAGCGCGGGGCTTCTGTCCCCCGCCGACATGTTGCCCGCAGAGGGGCAACGCTACCATTAATCGTGGGAATGGTGGACAATTGTAGCGTGGGGCCTCTGTGCCCCACAGATGCGTTGCCACAGAGTGGCAACGCTACAACGCATTTACACATGATCTGTACTGACGTTATCGTTTTGTGGAGTACAGGAAGTTACAAATAACACGTCACCCGGGAAAATCACGATCAAAAATCTGCACGTTTCAACCTGTTATCATTAACCTGGCCAGATCACTCAACCTCTCGCTTTGTATTTGAACTGAGTGAGTGCGATTCATGAAAAAATGATATATGCCGGCCCTCGACAACACCTACGAGTCATCAGAATCATTTCATTAAAAGGTCAACGAATACCGTTTGAAGTCTTCAAAATTAAAAAAGGGAACCAAAGGCTATACTACAAATCGAGATGCTATGCCTTTACCTTAATTGATGTGAAGATATCTACAGAAGGAGTAATCGTTAATATTCTAAATTTCCTTATTTCCTTGACATTTTGAGGTTTTTTGTTAAATATACGAAAGCTTTAACGAAATAGCAGTACCATGACCTGAACAACAAACGATCTTTTCTTTCTAACACAAGAAAGGTTTCGAATATGGCAAATAATCGCAACAAGACCCCGTTTTCTTTAAACAGAAACGGGGTCTTGTTATTGTAATATATCAATGGGAAACTAAGGGCTGAAGGAACAATGAATCAAAGAGAGATCACAGAACTGATCAAAAAGGGTGAATCCGAAACCATCGAGTTTAAAGAAACATTTGATAACAGGACGGTCGAGACAGCTGTTGCCTTTGCCAATACTAAGGGTGGTCATATTTTTATTGGCGTTTCCGATCAAGGTGTTAAAAAGGGAGTGCAGATTGGAAAGGAAACCTTGAGTAGCTGGGCGAATCAAATATCGCAGGGAACTCAGCCGCGAATCATACCGGAGGTTGAATCATCGGAGATTGAGGACAAAACAATAGCCATCATCCAAATCAAGAAATTTCCCATCAAGCCTGTATCAACGAAGGGAAGATGTTACCGGAGGGTAGAAAACAGTAATCGTCTAATGACCCCTCAGGATATCTCTGAAATGCATCTGCATTCTACCGGCACAAGTTGGGACAAAACGCCAGCAACGGATGCCACAATGTCAGATATAGATCCTGAAAAAGTCAAAAGATACATCCGGAGATCAAGGGATGCGGGGAACAGAATACGTCCTTAGTAAAGCAAAGGGCTGATAAAGGGCTTAAAGGACTGATAAAGGGCTAACATGATAATCTCCATTGAGTTTCATTAAAGGGAGTTATCAATTTCGGGGACGACCTTAAATAATCAAATAAATCAAATCAGAAGTGTAGATATTTAAATATTTAAGGTCGTCCCCCTCTTTCCCTTGATCGCATCTTTCGCTTCCTTCGGGTCGAGAAGGATCAGCGCAAACTCATCGCCACCAATGCGCGCAACGGTATCACCCTTCCTCTCGATCGCAATGACACGAACCTGTGGCCCCACATATCTATTCCGTTCCGTCAGAGTTGATTTGAAAATCTTTTTCACGAAATAATCTCAGGCAGACATCTACAATCTCGAGGTCATACCGGGAACCGCTCTGCGATGAAAGTGTTTCAAGTGCCTCACTCACAGAAAGGGCATTCCGGTAGCTACGGTGCGTCGTCATATCTTCCATGGCGACGGCAACGGCCAGGATCCGTGCCTCGATGAGGATGTCATCTCCCTTGAACCCACGGGGGAATCCCGATCCGTCATATAACTCACGATGCTGGAGGACGATGTCGGCAATGGGCCAGGTAGATTCGATCTTTTTCAGCGTGTCATAGGCGGCCTTGGGATAGGTTTGATAGAGGGTCAGCCTGGCCCCTTCGAGACGTTCGTCTTCCTGGAGAATATCGGAGGGGACATTGATCATACCCATGTCGAAGATACGTGAAGCCAGATCGATCCCCTCCATCTGAAAGTCCGTGAGTCCCATCTCACGGGCAAGGGCGGATGCAAGGTGGGCTACCCGATCATGGTGTCCCGCGGTATAGGGCCCTCTCAATTCGATGTTTTCCGCCATTGCCTCGATCACACCCTTCATTGATTGGTAGATATTGTCATGGTTCTTTTGCAGATTCAGATCCATGCCTCGCCGGTGCAGCGCCAGTTCGACGGCCACCTGCAACTGTTTTTCTTCCACCGGCTTCAGGACATATGCGGAAGGACCGGAGATCTTTGCCCGATGGAGTGTCTCTTCGTCGGCATAGGCCGTCAGGTAAACGACCGGTATATCTTCGATGGCTTTGATCTCTTCGGCTGCCTCTATGCCGTCCATCTCCCCGGCCAGTACAATATCCATCAGCACAAGGTCGGGATGGAGTTCCCGTGCCTTCTCCACGGCGTCTTCACCCGAATATGCTATGGCAACCACCGTGTGTCCCATATCCGTCAATTGTTTGGCTATGGTATGGGCGATGATTCCCTCGTCCTCAACAACCATGATTCTGGCCTTATCCATTGTGTACCTTCCTTCCGTTTTTTACAGACAACGTAATGGTCCATATCGTTCCGCTGTCAACCTGTCTGTCGATCGTACCATTCATTTGCCCCACCAAAATATTCACCAGTTCCAATCCCAGTGACTTTGCCTTCAATACATCAATCGACTCTGGAAATCCAATACCGTTATCCTGAACCGTCAGTACCGCCGTAGTATCTTCCAATCGCATTGCAATATGTATCTCACCACCCCTTCCTTCGGGGAAGGCATGCTTCAGTGCATTGGAGACCAGTTCATTCAGGATCAGGCCGCAGGGGATCGACGTGTCTATGTCAAGGTGTATCTCATCGCAATCTATAGTGATCTCCACAGGGGACTCATCATTTCTGTAGAGCTGATTAATACTGCCGGTCAAGTCTCGGATGAAGAGTCCGAAATCCACCTGGGACAGATCCTGATACTGATAGAGTTGGGTATGGATCATGGCCATGGTCTTCACGCGAGCCATGCTTGCCTTGAGTGCTTCTCTCGCTTTTTCATTATCAACGGAGGAGGACTGC
>CAYMYS010000144.1:0-5463 GCA_964394725.1 uncultured Syntrophaceae bacterium | reverse complement strand
AGGTATCAGGACAGGCTTATCTTCGGCACAGACCCGCACATGAAAAAACTATGGGAAAAGTACCACATCACCATCAAGTCCCAACGGCTTGTGTTGGGGCAATTACCGATAGCGATTGCCACCAAAATTGCCCATAAGAATGCTGAAAAGCTCTATAGCATCGTCGCAAACAATTGATAAATTTATTGAAACAATGGACCAGCCGTAAACGTATTTAGACATATGTCATCATCGCTTGTGAAAGGAGGTCATCGAGAGAACAGTGAAACAAGATAATCGCAGGCTTATGATCAACTGGCACGACTCCCATAATGATCTGAGGCAACACATAGAAAATAATGACCAATATGAAATCTCAGCAGAAGATGACAGAGGATGGTCATATATAACGTTTTTTCCTAAAGAAGTTGATGTAAATACAGTCCTCTTTGACGTGAACCGTCTTCAGAAACTTGTTGTGGAAAACAGTTATTATCTTCCTCATGAAGTAATTTCTCAGCACAACAAGATCGTTGTGACAGCATATCCCAATGGTGAAGAATCCCTCTCTCCGCTCTTCGCTCTCTACCAACTGATATCTTCGTATGCGAATCGCTTCTTAGATTCTCAACAATATCCATCTCATGGATTCTACGGAAAGTTGGGTGGAATCTACAATAGACCGGAAAAAGGCAGAGTGCTTGCAATATATTCTGCAAACGACGAGTCTCTGCTCGATATTTATGATTCTTTAGTGAAATTGCTCAACGAAACTCCTCTGAAAGGTATCCGATTTGAGCTCCGATTTTCCAATGGTCTGAGCGCCCTCCCCAGAATGCTCTTTGGTTTTGATGATTCCGATTATCGTCATTCCGGAGCCAGGCATTACAGGATAACTGATCCGAACCTCTTCACAGTACTGCTGGATCAGGCTAAATCTGATTACAAAAAATATCACTTTGATGACACATCTCTTCAGATGAGAATATCTTCATTTTATTAATAATCGCCTGGTTAAATTCCTTTGCCGATTTGATTTCTAAGGATAGCCAACGAGTAAGAAAGTTTATGGATTATTATAAAACTACATTTTCAAAAGGTCCTGGGTAATTGAGGAACGGGTCCTCACTTAATCTTCATTTGATCGTGAAGAGATGCATACTACTATTTTCGTAAATCCGGATAAATTTCAAAAACACAGGTTGAACCGGACAGCCAGCCCATATCATTTTTTCATGAACCGGACTCACGCAGTACAAATACGAGTCTATACCATTACCATGCGAGAGAGTTCGTTGACTTCGGATAGAAACGTGCAAAGGCTTGATAGCAAATGTTCAGTTCCTTTAGACCATAAACTTTCTTCCTGAAAGGATTATTTTTCTTAATCGGCACCGTATAGCACAGTACAAACTGTAATCCACAAATCCATGTCACTCCCGCGGGAGTCCATATTACCCATAAAATCCTTGACTTCTCATCCAATAAGAGTATCATCAAACTCGTCTTTGTTCTGTGATTTAAATCGATATGAGTAGTCTTAATCCTTTAACTACAAAAAGAGGGAATTATGATCTGAC
This sequence comes from uncultured Syntrophaceae bacterium, assembly GCA_964394725.1. Classification (GTDB taxonomy): domain Bacteria; phylum Desulfobacterota; class Syntrophia; order Syntrophales; family UBA2210; genus JAFGPZ01. Next base: position 3,904 of record CAYMYS010000144.1, on the reverse strand, counting down.
TAAAATACAACCCCGTTTCACCTCAAGTGGCGGGGTTTTTTTGTGTGAGTCAGAGAGTATTTCAAGGAGTATTATACTGATCTGCGTAATACTCCTTCTTAAAGTAGCTATTTTGCATCATATATACTTGTAGCACAGGCAGTTATCGGGTTTTCTTAAAGCATTATCGAGGGGTCTTATACTGCAAATTTGCAGCGTTTGCGAATTTAGCAAAGATCCGTATATACAATGTTAAGCATCATAAAAAATCATTTAATGGATCAAGATGTCTCTAAGAAAAAAGCATAAAGAAATTAAAAGGTTGATAGATGCGTTTGAAATTGAAGCGCAAAAATTCCATGATCTTCACTTCAGCGTTCATTATGTGACACAAGAAAAACCGAACCTAAATAAAAAATTTGTCAGTCCAAATCACTGCATAATGCTTTGGCAATATTATGGCGAAATAGACCCATCGAACGATGTAGACGGGTTTATGAATAATTTAGAAAAGAGCAATTTACAGTGGGGGCTACGTGGAGCTGCTCTTACTGCTATGGGTGTCATTGAAGGTCCAGAAGTTAATCTATTTGTACGAATGGCAAAAAGAGCGGGGAACCTTTTCAATAAAAAAGAGACAGAATTAATTCAATATAGAGTTCTAAATGAGTTGTCAGAAAAATTAAAAAAGAATGAATATTTCAAATCAGTTTCCGTCTCAAATACTGATGTATTAGCAATCTGGCTTAACTATATCATTTATCACATGTCATTAGACAATCCGGAAAGAAATCATTTTTTCACAATAGGTATAGACCCTTTCTCATTATCATTGTTAGCATTGGAGCATTTATTAGAACAACATGAAATTGGAAAAATAGATAAATCCACTACGAATATACGGGATATAAAATTCAAAGTAGCACTCTCCTTTCCAGGTGAAAAAAGGACCTATGTATCTCAAGTAGCTCATTTGCTCAGATCGCAACTTGGAGCAGATACTGTTTTTTACGACTATGACTACCAAGCACAACTTGCTCGTCCAAATTTAGATACACTCTTGCAGGATATATATCTCAACAACTCAGAGCTTATAGTCGTATTCCTGTGTTCAGAATATTCTGAAAAGGAATGGTGTGGCTTAGAGCTTAGGGTTATACGAGATCTAATTAAGTCAAAGCAGGACGAACGAATAATGTTTGTACGATTTGACAACTCACATATCGAAGGTATTTTTTCAATCGACGGGTATATTGATGCTATCAAATTTATTCCAGAAAAAGTCTCTGAATTTATAATTGAAAGAATCAATATGAAATAAAAATGTTTAACAAATCAATCAACCAGATGCCGAGATCGTCTGCGGCGCTACGCGGCAAGTGTGTTGGCGGCACTGGTTATTTCAGGGTTATGTCTCAATCAAAGATAAAGGTGGCCCAAAGAATGCAAAAAGCGTTCGAATTCGAAGAAAAATTTCTGGCATCTGAAATTGCAGCTTGGGAAAAGTCAGAATCAGAAAAAGGCCAAGTATACACTCGCCCAGAAGTTGTCGAATTTATGCTAACCGCAATTGGACTGAACACGTGTGACGATTTCAAAAATGCACGTATCCTTGAACCATCTTGTGGTGAAGGTGAATTTGTCATCGCCATTGTAGATAGGCTTATCAACCTCCCAAAAAGACGCCCCAAGGTTAAACAGCTTGCGAATAAGTTGCTTGCTGTAGACCTTGTGAAAAGTAGTCTTGAAATTGCAAAAAAGAATGTGGAGAAACTGCTTAAAGAACGGGGTTACAGCGCAATTGATATAACATCATTGCTGAATCAATGGTTCCTATCAACTGACTTCCTACTTGAAGAAATAACACCAGATTTCACGCATATTATAGGTAATCCGCCGTATGTAAGGGTTGAAAATATCCCTAAAAGCCTTTTAAGCGAATACAGAAAGCTGTTTTCAACAATGACTGATCGTGCTGACCTGTATATTCCATTTTATGAGAAGTGCCTTTCCTTACTAAATGATGGTGGACGACTTTCTTTTATCTGTACTGATCGTTGGACTAAAAATACTTACGGTAAGTCTTTACGAAGGCTAATCAGTGATAGATACAGTCTCGAACTTTTTATTGATCTTTATGGTGTAGACGCATTTGAAAAGGACGTTATGACCTATCCAGCCATAACGCAAATTATAAAAGACAAATGTGACCAGACAGTTCTGAAGCATGAAACCACTTTTGGTATTAAAGAATCGAATGAGGTGCTTTCAGCTATCAAGGGTGAAACGACAAATCTTCAAGTTAGAAAGGCAATAGTCGACGGAGACAAGCCTTGGTTGCTTGGCTCATCTGACCAGATTGCCTTGATTCATAAACTTGAAAAAAGATTTCCAATGCTTGAAGAAACTGGCTGCAAGGTCTTTATCGGGGCTGCCACCGGTTCCAATAAAGTGTATATCGTCGATTCGAATTGTGTAGGTTCTGAAATCGAAGAAGAACGGCTTTTACCGGTCGTGACAGCTAATGAACTTAAAGGTGGTTCAATAACGTGGCGTAAGAAGTACCTGATAAACACCTATGATAAAAACGGCGTGATCAATTTGGATAATTACCCCAAGCTGTCAGGCTATCTAAATTCACATAAAGAAGAACTATGCAAACGTCATGTAGCAAAGAAGGATAGCGCCAAGTGGTTTAAAACTATCGACCGTGTTTATGAAGAACGGGCGAATATGGAGAAGCTATTAATACCCGATATTAGTAGTGACCCCATCGTTTTGTATGACAGTGGCAAGTACCACCCCAATAATTCAATTTATTATATTTGTTCTGAAAACTGGGATTTACACGCTTTGCGGGTTGTTCTCCTTTCAAGCGTAACTAAGCTGTTTATTTCAACTTACAGCACAAAAATTGCCAAAGGATACCTTCGCTTTCAAGCACAGCATTTGCGGAAATTAAGGCTACCAAATTGGGAAAGTATCGATCCAAGCGTTAAACAGCGTCTTGTACAAGCTGGAAAAAATAACGACACTGATTCCTTCACCGAACTTACCTGTGAAGTGTATCAACTGACTAAAAAAGAAAAATCAATTGTGGGGATATAGATGGCATTGAATCTTGAAGGCTATGAAAGCCGTGTTTCTGAAGCGGTAAAGAGTTTCTGGACAGTTCGTGAACGTGAAGGGGTGCGAAGCGGGAAAACGCTTGACGCGTTTGTAGATTTGCTAACTTGGGCTGTACATAGCCATGGACTACCAGACGCTATTGTCTTGACTGGTAGAAAAGCACAACTCCCTGGCTTCTTTAGACCAACCAAGTCATGGGATGTGTTAATCATGAACAATGACACGCTAATTGCTGCCATCGAACTGAAGTCTATAGCTGACTCATTCGGGAAGAACGCTAACAACCGAAACGAGGAAGCCCTTGGAAGCGGTATCGATATAAAAGAAGCCTTCGAAGAAGACGCCTTTGAAGGGCTAACCAGATTATTCACTGGCTATATAATATTGGTCGAAGACTGCCAAGAGACGCTGACAAGCGTACAAATTCAAATGAAGCATTTCAGGGCAATGGAAAAATTCATGCTGAAACCTGAAACACGTGAAGAAGTGTATGTTAGAAATGCAAAAGGTGAATTTCCAGCAATAGGTGGTGTTTCATATATTGATCGGTTTGACATTCTTTGTCGCCGCCTAATGCAGAAAAACCTTTATACAGCAGCATCTGTAATAAAATCATCACGATCAGCAATTAAAAATGGTAATTATGGAGCTGTATCGCGGGAAACTAGTATTAAAGCGTTCTTGGCTTCGTTAGCAAGCCATGTCGAGACAATTGCAGCAATACAAGAAGATTAAGAACGAGGGACATCCTATAATGCCCCTGTCAAGAAAAAAGTTGATACCGACAAATCGTAGT
>CAYMYS010000143.1:0-5464 GCA_964394725.1 uncultured Syntrophaceae bacterium | reverse complement strand
GATCTGCACCCGCAAATGCTGAGAATATATGTAATATCAAAGAACCGAATGCGCATAATCTATACGCAAAAACTTAACCGGAAATTACTGAAATTAAATATGTGATTATTGTAATTACATTTATCTGTAAAATCAAGCTTGAAATTAGAACTAGCGGAAGATGCATATTGAATTGAAATAGCTCATATATATTATGTACATCCGAGCCCGGAATCTCACACTATCAACCTATGCAGTTATCTTTTTTAAACGCATTTAGGAAAAAAGCCAACACTGGCAAATCTCCTGAATGATAATTCATTGAGCAGCATGAGGCATGGACAAACAGCCATGGGTATTTGGGGGTAATGCCGGAAGGAACAAAACCCTCAGATAGCGATCATTCAATACATCAGGTTTGCCGGCGAAAAAAGCATCAATCATTTGGCCGAAATGGCACCATTGCCAAATCGGCCAAAAGGCAATGTATTATAGAGCATTACAAAAGCTACTGCCTTGATTTATAAGCATTTGGCCAAAATGCCAGTATTGGCATAATGGCCAAATAGTAATTATCGTCTGACTTTATCTGCGCTACATATTTAAAATCACCACTATTTACCGGAAATGCCAGTCTTGGCATTTCCGGTAAAAGGCATTGCCGAACCAGGCATACTCATTGAAATTAAGGACAATATTGTTCACATGAGATTCATGTATCTTCCCGGACAACAGGGGGATACCATACGGGTTAATCTTCGAAGACGATAGTACTTCAGAAAACTGGTATGATGTCCCCCAATTTAAGTATCCGTTCAGTGAAATAGAAAAAGGAGACGAAATGAAAGCAGAATTCACAGCAATCATAGAACCGGTACCTGAGGGGGACTATTGGGCGATTTGTCCCGAGGTTCCTGGCGCCAATGGACAGGGCGAAACCATAGAGAAAACGAAGAATAATCTGCGGGAGGCCATCCAATTAATACTCGAAGGCCGCAAGGCGGACATACTGCGAGGATTACCCGATGATGTCATTCAAGAAAAGGTGTTGATTGGATGAAGCGTCAGGACCTGGAGCGCAGATTGAGAATGGCTGGTTGTTATTTGAAGGGGGAAGGGACTTCACATTCTCTCTGGATAAATCCAAAAACGGTGTAATGGAAGCGGTCCCCCGACACATCGAAATCAAAGAACCACTGGCTAAGAAGATTTTGAAGAATCTGAATGCAGAGTGAAAGACAGAATACTACGAAAATTGTATCATGGGGTCTTCGTTATAGTACAAGGACATTAGGGGCCATTTGCAGGTAATGCAGGCAGGACAAGGACGAGGTATTCTCTTCAAGCCGGGAACTGTTTGGCAACCTTGGAATTTAAATGGGTGCGTTCAATGTACAAACAAGCCGGGCATTATCTCACCCATTCATGACAAGGGTGCCCAAGCAAAGATGACGGTGCTCCAGAGGGCGTGGGAAACAATTACCGGCGCCAGTTTACCGGAACGCCAGTACTGCGCCCCCCAGAATGCTCCGGCCACGGCGGCGGCGCCGATGAGCATGAAGTTAAAGGACCAGATATGGACACCGGCATAGATGGCCGTTGTGACGAGCCAACCCTGAAAACCACCGAATCGCTTCATCAGACTTTTCTGCAGGTATCCCCGCCAGAATAATTCCTCACTGGGTCCGGTGATAAAAAAGAGGAGCAGGGCTATCACCCACATGGGTGTCCCTTCGCCTTTACCGTATATTGAACCGATCTGATGACCGGCAAAGGAAAAGATCGTCGTGGAGATGATCTTGCCCATCCAGAATATAAAATAGAGGGCCGCCGCCGAAAATATTCCCACGAGAATGGTCTTCATATCGAATCTGAGCCCTTTCAGCAGGCCGGGCTGGAGCCAGAGGGCAAGGCATGCCAGCATGGCGGCGGAAAAGGTAATCTTTATCCAGAAGGTACTCCACGACAGATAGAAGGTTACAAACCAGAGCACCGTCGCCACAACAACAGTTCCGGCCAAGGGCAACCAGTTGAATTCTTTCGTTTTCAAATCACGTTCTCCAGAATCAGGGATAAGACCAGCAGGACACCGAAGGCGGTATCAAGCTGCGCAGTTCGCGCGTCGGCATCATCGGGAACTTCACGTTCCATCTGGCGCAGAAGGCGGAAGGCAAGGGGCAGTGATGCCAGAACAATCAAGGACCAGAGGTGAAGGAGACCCACCAGTGACATAACCAGAATGGCAAGATATGCCATCATGATGAGTGTCGCATAGAACCGGATGCCATTTTCCTTTCCTATGAGAATGGGCAGCGTCTTGATGGAATTTCTCTTGTCATGGGCAATATCACGAACATTATTAATAAGCAGAACAAGCGCCACCAGGGCACCGAAGGGAATGGATATCCAGAAGGCCTCCTGGCTGAACTGCTGCCGCTGGACATAGTAGGCGCCTTCCACCATGAGTGGCCCCCACATGAGAAAGACCGAAAATTCACCCAGGGCACTGTATTTGTATTTAAAGGGTGGCGCCGTATAGAACACACTGGCCCCTGCTCCGATCAAGCCCAATACTAATATAACCCAGCCACGCGTGACCGTCAGATAGAGCCCGCCGATGAGCACCAGTCCGTATAGAAAGAAGGAAAAGTTTCGCACCTGGACGGGCTTGAGGCGCCCCTCCAGTAAGGGGTGCGGGCGATACTGTGCAGTGGAAACATCCACTTTGTCCACACCGCTCTTTACGTCATAATAATCATTTATCAGGTTGGTCGCGCCATGCAGAAGAATCACGCAAAAGAGTGTAATGAGATAGAGATTCCACGAAAAGGCTCCATCCGCAGAGGCAAGTCCCGAGCCGACGCTGACCGATATGGCCGTCATGGTAAAAGACCATGGCCTGCTGGCGAGAAACCAGTCCCGAAAGATATTCATATTGCAATTACCCCGTTTCTTATTTTACTCTATAAAATATACTAACCACTTGGCCCTATGTCAAGGTAATCAAGCTCTACAGAGGGGAAGGGACTGGATTACCTTTGCATGAAATAAAATCAACGACAGGCTATACAGAAGGACTCAGAATATGTATTATCGAAACGCACCATTATCGTATTTTCTTGATTTGACAGGGGAATAGATTTATTTATATTCAAACAAAAAGCAGAATGCCACAGCCCTTTTGAAAGGATGAACTGAGAAAAAGATCGCCTTATTCGCATTTTATTATTTACTGTACCACTGCTGCCATCTACGATTTACAGGAGGATTGCCATGAGTTTTGACGTTAACCGTTTCAATGTCCGCTATGAAAAGTGGGCGGAAGAAAGCCTGACTGATTACCAGGCGGGTAAAGTTGAAAAAGTAATGAAGAATTATCCCTTCGTGATCTCCAAAGACGTTCCCTGGACACCCTTTGAGGGAGAAATATCGGAAAAGACCATTGCCCTGATCGCCAGCGGAGGACTGTACCTCAAAGACACCCAAGCCCCTTTCGACACGGAAGCGATCCACGGTGACCCGTCATTTCGGGAAATCCCCAAGAGCGTCCGCCAGGAGGACCTGGGGATTGCCCACAGTCACTATGACCATAGCCTGGCGCTGGAAGATATCAATACCATTTTCCCCATAGAACGACTTATCGAGCTGGAACGAGACGGTATCGTTGGCACAGTGGCCGAGAGACACTACAGTTTCAGTTACGTCAACAACGTGGTCCCCCTGATATCGCAACATATACCCGAGGTTATCAGCCGCCTCAGAGATGATGGTGTGGGCACAGTCTTTCTCGTCCCCGTCTGACCAAAGTGTCATCAAACCGTTGGTTTGATCCAGAGGGCAATAGAAAAGGCGGGGATTCCCACCATTTCCATGGGTAACATGGCCGAGCGGATGGGACACATCAAAGCGCCACGGGCACTTTTCGTCAAATTCCCGAGGGGGAGCATGCTTGGCGAACCGCACAATAGGAACCGGCAGCGCAGGATTCTTCTCGATGCCTTCGCCGCCCTCACAACCATGACCAAACCGGGCAGCGTGGTGGAGCTTCCCTACCGATGGAAACGACCCGATCCAGCCTGAAGGGATGGAGGGCACTGTGATGAAAGATACTATGGTTACCGTGAGGCTTGGGAGAACCCACAAGAGAGGGCTTGACCCACTCCCCACCAATATCTTATACACAGTGCGCCGTCAGGCAATTTTCATTACAAAAGTCAGGTGCAGACGTTTTACCTGAAAATACAGTAAGTGGGGAACCGGTGAACAATACCGGCACGCCCGTTCAATATCTCTCCCTGATTCGTCAAAAATACACATCTCTGGGACATCTCCCCTATGAGTGGTCCGTCAATTCAGGGAAGCCACCCTGGAAGACTATGGGAAAGCCCGTCTCCCTCGCAAAAATGGCACTCGTCGCCTCGGGCGGCATCTATGTGCGCGGGCAGACGGCATTTCACTACCCATGGTGAGCTATCGGGTCATACCCACTGACGTCGATCCTGCCGATCTCAGGGTAACCCATTTTGGCTTTAACTTGACAGATTCCCGACGCGATCCCGCTATCGTCTTTCCCGTCGAAGCGTTGCAAACGATGGTTGCCGCGAAAAGGCTCGGATCTTTATCCGATTCAGCCTATACATGCATGGGAGGCATTTACTCGGCCAGGCGCGTGAAAGAGGAACTGGCGCCGGCGCTGGGAGAACGATTGCAGACAGATGACGTCGATGCCGTCATACTGGTCCCGGTATGTCCCGTCTGTCACCAGACGACGGCACTGGTGGCACAGCACCTGGAAGAAAGCGGCATACCGACTTTGTGCCTGACCAGCGCCCTGGATATCACGCAGGCAGTAAATCCGCCGCGTGCGGCATTTCTCGATTTCCCTATCGGATATATCGGAGGTACACCCAAAAATCGTATATTGCAGGAGGATATCATGGCCACCGCACTCGACGCCTTTGACAATCTCAGTGAGCCCGGCCTGATCAAGATACTCCCTTTTCAATGGCCGGAAGGCAATAACTGGAAGACCGAAGCCATCAATCGACAAGACGTACGCATGCCACGGGTGGATACCCCCCAATATCAGATGGAAACCGACCGCGTAGAATGACCTATTACTGTGAAGACCTGCTGATGGTCCAGCACAAAGAAAAGTGGATTTCGCCTGCACTGAAAGCGTGATACATACGGACTGTGAAATCCTAGGGAACCCAGACGGGCAATCTGTAAAGTCACAACCTTCCCGGCATAGGCACACTTCATCGTGCTCATGGCATGACTCACCTTTTGGCAGCAGTGCTCTGCCCTAGCGGTTCTTTTAATCCCATGACTGCCACGCTTCAAAACCACCCAAAGCCCTTCCACAATCAAAAAGTAGAAAATTCCCACTATCTTGGACAATAACCACAGTCGCAGCACTTCTATTTTTTCCGAAATAAAATCATCAATAATGAAGAGGATATAGCGATCAAATAATAAAAAA
>CAYMYS010000142.1:0-5489 GCA_964394725.1 uncultured Syntrophaceae bacterium | reverse complement strand
TTTCCCGACCGTCCGTTCTTAAAGTGGAACTTCACCTATGAAGGCGCCAGTGAACCCTGCCCCCTGAGGGATAACCCGCAGACATTTCTCAATGCCTGCGAAGCGCTCCACGCGTTGTTCAGAAAATTTGCGCTGAAACGCCCCGATTATGCCGAAGAAAATGCCTCAAAAGACTTTCCCTCCATAAAAGAGCGGATCGTCGCGATTCTGAATACACAGAAAGACAAGAAGGGCCGCATTCAGACATGGAAGGATTCCGCTCAGAGCGGTGACCTCTTTGGCACGGGTGCGGAAAAGATTCCCGACTATAACAAAAATGCCTGGCACAATGAGCGGTACAACCTGAAAAGGAAGAAGGATTCGGCCACGGCCATCGATTCACACATATACCGCTTCTACCAGGCGGCATCGATTCACCGTCTCAATGTCCTCAGGAACCTGCTCCCCTCACATCGACTCGTTGTGTCGTGAATTAACAGGCGGGAGTTACAAAGTGATCGCTTTGATAGTGCTGTGGCGAGTGACGTCCCCATGTCACTCCGCGTTAACAAAAAAGAAAAGAAGGTAACCGATCATGCAATTGATTGAATGGGAAGTGGCTGAAGATGGTTATGAAGAACAAATAAACATCCCCCAGGAGCAGAGAGAACTTGCTGCGTTAGAAGGGATCGGCACAGAGGACAAGCAGAAGGTGACTGTAAGAATTGTGAACATGACCACGGGGGAATCGTACACGGGCAGATTGGCCATTACAGGGACTCGTCAGCTATATCTGCCCGTAGAAATACAAAAAATGTTGCACGGCGCGAGGCGGATACGGATACAGCTGTTATAATCTGTAATATTGATGGTTCTTCATTGCTTAACTATTCCAATATGTTGGTAGAATAACATCAAGCAACTAGTAAACGTTTCCCCTCCCCTCGTGGGAGGGGATTAAGGGGAGGGGGAAATACCGCTGGTTCAATCTTCTCTACCGCTGGCTACCGCCGGTTCAATCTTCTCCACCGCTGGTTCAATCTTGTAGATTGAACCTTAACAGTAGAGGCCGACGCTCCATCGGCCTTAATAAAACATGTTTCGTAATAATTACCTTCAATTAGAATGCCGGCATATCGGCAAAATTACGCCTTTGGGGGGTAAATCACAATTATGGAAAAATCAACAACCACGATACCCATTGCAAACATCATACTGGATGAATCAATATACCCGCGAGACCGGATCGATCAGAAGCGTGTCGGCATATTTGCCGCGAATATCAGGGACGGTTTCATCTTCGATCCTATCGAAGTGGAACGGGTGCCCGGCAGGCCAGGCATATACCGCATCCTCGACGGCGCCCACCGGTGGAGCGCCCATAAAACAGCAGGGATCACAGAGATTGTCGCCGTAATAAAGGATCTCAATGGCTTCGATCCTCTGCTCTATGCGGCCAAAAAGGCAATCGGTCCCCAACAGTTGACGGAAGAAGAGACGCGAAAGACTGCGAGACGTGCATTTCAGAACAATCCCCGCCTCACCTCTTTCGACATTGGACAGGTCATCGGCCGTTCCCGCCAGGCAGTGGATTCATATATCGCTGATCTCCGGGCTGCAACACAGGTGGAACTGGAACTCATGATATTCCGCATGAACCGCCTCGGCATTCCGCAGGACAGGATCGCAAAGAGATTGGGTATTCCACGCACTACACTAGAAAGACATTTGACGAAAATGCCATCATTGGCATTTTCGTCAAATACCGATTTATCGAGGGGCTTCACCGTCGCACAGGTGTCCGAAAAGCACGGCTGGACAGAGCCCATTGTCTGGTCACTGGCCCTGGAAGGTATGGATGATCTCCAACGATTTAAGTTACTTAACTGGGGGCTGCGGACATGGGACCTGTGGGACTGGAATGACTGCGACCGTCGTTTCGGTGATGAATGGCCGGGACGCATCCCCGGGCAAATGATAGCGCACATCCTCTACTATTTCTCAAAACAGAACGATCTGGTCTTCGACCCCATGGCAGGCGGCGGTGTCACATCCGATGTGTGCCTGGCATTCAACCGCCGATGCTGGGCCTTTGACATGATAGATAGGCCGGAAGCGCGCCCAGAGATTGAACCCCATACATGGCCCTTGAATTGCGACAGCCAGTTTACATGGCCCGTCAGCTCGAAGGATAAACCCGACCTCATCATCTTCGATCCCCCCTACTTCGACAAAAAGGCTGGAGACTATGACCAAAACAGTATATCCGCACTGCCCCGGCAGGAATACCTCGAATTCCTTGAGGGCCTCTTCGCCTTCATGAAAGAACACAGCAAAAAGACAACACGGCTTGCCTTCATCAATGCCGACTGGCGGGACTTTCAGCATACCCCAGCCGCTGAAGAAACACATGAGGGATCGATCATGATAGATGATTACCTCGGGATTCTGAACAAGACGGGCTGGCTGCGCACACATATCATTCAGGCCCCCCTTTCGACGCAACGCTTCAGCGCGGGCATTGTATCGGCAATGCAGAAGAAGCGAATACTGGGAGTAACCAGCCGGTACGTGATCGTCTTGAAACAGTAAAGGGCAGATGTCAATTGTTGAGATATCGGTACACTTTCCGGCCGGATCAAAACTTTTACTTTCCAAGCTCCCGCCAGTAAGCACGATTGATTTCACTGATCAACGCCCTTGACTGTGCCGAAAGATTACCCATTATTTATTGGCATCTTTCTTTACTTTGATGGGGATGAGTAGAATATTCATTCAGTAATGCGCGATTGTTATCAATTATAATATTTGATATGGCGGTTATTGGTGTCATCTATGAGACATCATAATCAGATCGAAAATTAATCCCCGCATGCGCGGGAAACATCTCTCACCCCTCCAACGCCGTGATCTCTGGATCGATTCATCCCCGCATATGCGGGGAACATGCAGCCAGCCAATAAACAGCACTGCCCCATTGCGGTTCATCCCCGCATGTGCGGGGAACATCCGGGCTTTATTCGTTACGCGATCTTAAGTCACGGTTCATCCCCGCATGTGCGGGGAACATATAAAGCGCCGCTTTTCATCGCCTTCATAATCCGGTTCATCCCCGCATGTGCGGGGAACATCTGCAATCTCTCGTCGACGTATTCCCAATCATCGGTTCATCCCCGCATGTGCGGGGAACATGACGATAACTCGACGTGGTACACCCATACGGCCGGTTCATCCCCGCATGTGCGGGGAACATCGGAAGAAGGGATTCCCGTCAACGGTCTCCATCGGTTCATCCCCGCATGTGCGGGGAACATAACCGGCCCTGACATAGTCCTGGAGCCTGTCCCGGTTCATCCCCGCATGTGCGGGGAACATCACGCTTTAACGTGAGCGGCGAGAGCATCATCCGGTTCATCCCCGCATGTGCGGGGAACATTCTCTCACCGGCTCTATAACGCCCATAATCGCCGGTTCATCCCCGCATGTGCGGGGAACATATAAACAGTGAGGTCGCCTGTCCGCCCGAAGTCGGTTCATCCCCGCATGTGCGGGGAACATTCCATACGGCCCATAAATCTCAATCGTTCGCTCGGTTCATCCCCGCATGTGCGGGGAACATTGGATCACGTCGGTACAGAATTCGGCGATTTTCGGTTCATCCCCGCATGTGCGGGGAACATACGTGCGTCGGCTTGTTGTTTCGCCAGGGAGGCGGTTCATCCCCGCATGTGCGGGGAACATATCTCATCCATACTGACATCGGCTGCCTGTGCCGGTTCATCCCCGCATGTGCGGGGAACATTGAAGCCCGCTTCGGCCGCCTTTGGTGACAATCGGTTCATCCCCGCATGTGCGGGGAACATTGCCGTTTCAGGAATACCATGTCCGATGCTTCCGGTTCATCCCCGCATGTGCGGGGAACATTACGAGGCGGCGTCCCAGTTCGTCGCGTACATCGGTTCATCCCCGCATGTGCGGGGAACATCGCGTAGACGAATGTCAGAAATATAAGATGGCCGGTTCATCCCCGCATGTGCGGGGAACATATGATGGTGCTGTGGCTGCGGGTTGGTTGGATCGGTTCATCCCCGCATGTGCGGGGAACATGTTCCGCCGCAAGCCTGGTAGTTGTGCGTAATCGGTTCATCCCCGCATGTGCGGGGAACATTATTATCCCCCTGCTATTGATAACCCGATTAACGGTTCATCCCCGCATGTGCGGGGAACATTTCTAACGCCGCATTCGAGGCAGCGAAAGCCGCGGTTCATCCCCGCATGTGCGGGGAACATATCCGCTTTGCGCGGAAAACCCGACAATCAACCGGTTCATCCCCGCATGTGCGGGGAACATTGGTACAGGTTTCTTGATAAATACGGGTTCCTCGGTTCATCCCCGCATGTGCGGGGAACATCAATTTATCCCGCGTCACATTTGGTCGGTGATCGGTTCATCCCCGCATGTGCGGGGAACATTGGATGGCCAGCCTGAGGGCGTCTTTGTCGTCCGGTTCATCCCCGCATGTGCGGGGAACATCATCTTACATTACCTCCCCTTTATTTTATTATCGGTTCATCCCCGCATGTGCGGGGAACATCTCAATGCGCCCGGAGAAAAATCTATCTCCAACGGTTCATCCCCGCATGTGCGGGGAACATCATACGACGCGGACCTGGACGCTTTTGCATTGCGGTTCATCCCCGCATGTGCGGGGAACATCAACTACGAGGCGGCCTTCGAGGCCATGATGGCGGTTCATCCCCGCATGTGCGGGGAACATTTCGATGTGATTTCGATCCAGGCCGATGGTGACGGTTCATCCCCGCATGTGCGGGGAACATGGGTATTTTCCCAGATCGGGCTGCCAGGCGTCCGGTTCATCCCCGCATGTGCGGGGAACATCTCACGCCGAGGGCCTCCCTGAATTCCGTGATCGGTTCATCCCCGCATGTGCGGGGAACATCCGGAGACAGTAAAAGCCTGTGCCTGAGCTGCCGGTTCATCCCCGCATGTGCGGGGAACATGCCGTCTGACCCAGGATGGCCTTTGACATCTCCGGTTCATCCCCGCATGTGCGGGGAACATCTAATTATTGTAAACATTCCGGTTTTCCTCAACGGTTCATCCCCGCATGTGCGGGGAACATCCCAGCGACTGGATGGCCAGCCTGAGGGCGTCCGGTTCATCCCCGCATGTGCGGGGAACATATGTCCCAGACGATCTCCTGCATGGCGTAGCCCGGTTCATCCCCGCATGTGCGGGGAACATTAAACGGTGAGAATTATCAAGAAGATAGGTAACGGTTCATCCCCGCATGTGCGGGGAACATTTTTGAGGGGAGAGGGATGAAAGTATTGGTAGCGGTTCATCCCCGCATGTGCGGGGAACATAAGATAGTTTGAACCTTTCTTGAAAATGAAGCCGGTTCATCCCCGCATGTGCGGGGAACATTCATGGTGAAGATCGCCGATGGTTATGAGTGCCGGTTCATCCCCGCATGTGCGGGGAACAT
>CAYMYS010000141.1:0-5509 GCA_964394725.1 uncultured Syntrophaceae bacterium | reverse complement strand
GTCCCCCGCCGATATGTTGCCCGCAGAGGGGCAACGCTACGAGGATATAACGTAGCATGGGGTTCAACAAAAACGTAGCGTGGGGTCTCCGTGCCCCACAGAGAGGGCTCTTGTGGCGGACACAACCTTGACGTCCATTATAGATTACCTGAAAAAGAACCGGGGTGTGGATTTTTCCGGATACCGGCACTCCATGGTGGAGCGCCGCGTAGGACACAGGCTGGCGGTGCTGAAATGCGAAGACTATGATGAATATTTCCACTGCATACAGGAAAATGACGCCGAGCTTGACAGTCTCATCGATGTCCTCACCATCAACGTCAGCAGATTCTTCAGAAACACGCTTTCATTTGCATTCTTTACGGACAAGATTCTCCCTGTTATTGTTCAACAAAAGGCGGACGCAGGTGACCGTTCCCTGCGTATCTGGTCGACGGCCTGCTCGACGGGAGAAGAACCCTATTCAGTGGCCATCATTGTAAATGAATTTATGAAAAAAGAGCATCCGGACCTGATACTGAATATTTTCGCGACGGATATCGACAGGAACGCCCTGAAAAGCGCGAAGGAGGGTGTTTACAGCCTTGAGAGTGTGAAGAACATCAAGTACCGGCTCCTTCGCAGGTATTTCACCATTGATGGTGAATTCTTCAAACTTGTGCCCAAGATAAAAGACCTCGTGATGTTTACACATTATGACATGCTTGACGAGAGGAAATACGTTCCATCGGAGAGCGTCTTTGGAAACTTTGACATAGTACTCTGCCGCAATCTCCTGATATATTTTAACATCGCGAGTCAGGAAAGGATTTTCGGTAAACTGCACCACGCGCTGGCGAATGATGGATGCCTGATACTTGGCGAGGCGGAAGCGCCGACGGGAAAATATCAAAAGCGCTTCGGGAAGATAAACGACTGCTGCCACATTTACCGGAAGTGTTGAAGGGGTAATAGTAGCGAGGGGGCTCCGTCCCCCGCCGACATGTTGCCCGCAGAGGGGCAACGCTACGGGGATATAACATAGCATGAGGTTCAATGAAAGCGTAGCGTGGGGCCTCCGTGCCCCACATGAAAGGCGCTCCGCGTTAACATGTTGCCCACAGAGGGGCAACGCTACGGGGATATAACATAGCATGGGGTTCAATAAAAATGTAGCGTGGGGCCTCCGTGCCCCACATGAAAGGCGCTCCGCGTTAACATGTTGCCCGCAGAGGGGCAACGCTACCGTGCCCCACATGAAAGGCGCCCGTTACATATAAACCTTGTAGCGCGGGGGCTCTGTCCCCCGCAGTATAAAAAATATGGGAAAAAAGATAAACAAACATCATAAATCAATCAGGCTTTCGAGTGAATGTTACAGTGAACCAAACCGTCCATTTTTTATAACAATATGTGTTGCTGATCATATCCGGTTGTTTTCCGACACCGGGATTGCATCAAGAATGTGGGATTTGATTATGAAAGGGCATCTGATGAGTCATTCCAATTTAATTTGTGCGTGTCTAATGCCCGATCATCTGCATGTTATTCAATCTCCCGCGAAAGAGAATCTTATCGATTTGATTGGAAGATGGAAGTCCTACACAACAACCATTTTTAAAAAAGAGTTTCATGTGCAGTCTGTGTGGCAGCGTAGTTTTTATGATCGGGCAGTGCGTAAAGAAGAGGATTTAAGAAAATTGGCGGAATATACCATCAATAACCCGGTGCGATCCGGTTTGGTGGAATTGGCCGGGGATTATCAGTATAGTTGGCATATTTGGATATAAGGTTGTGCCCTGTAGCGTGGGGGTCAAAAAAAGCGTAGCGTGGGGCCTCCGCGCCCCACATGATGCCCCACATGAAAGGTGTCCCGCGTTAATGTGTTGCCCGCAGAGGGGCAACGCTACAAAAATAGGGTGGATAAACTAATGAAAAAATTTAGATTCAAGAGCATGAGGTCGCGACTTGTTACATGGTTCCTGATTCTGGCTATTGTGCCGCTTATTACGGGCATGGGGGTCGTATACTACCGGCAGGCGTCGTCGATAAAGGAGAACGCCACACAGAAGCTCACCGCCGTGCGCGACCTGAAGGTCGAAGCGGTAAACGCCTGGCTGGATGAAAGAATCAATGACGTAGAGAGCATCGCGGGCGATCCCCGGATAAGGGACCTGGAACAGAAGGTAATCAGGGAAAATCTCAACCAGGACGATATTCGCAGGCTCCGGGCCATGGAAAGAGATATACTGAGCTATTATCTTGAAGCAGGCCCTGAATATCGGGAGGTATTCATTATAGATTCCGATACCGGAAAAATACTGGCTTCCACAAACCCGTCGGTGGAGGGCACAGAAAGAATTAACGATACGTACTTTACCGAGCCCATGAGGACAAGACAGCTCTACATCAAAGATGTTTACTATTCCGAAACAACAAAAAAACCCGCCATGACCTTCTCCGCGCCGATATTCTGTCTTGCCCATAACGGAAAACACATAGTCGGCATTCTGGTCGCCCGCATGGACCTGGGACATTCACTGTACACCCTCCTCCTCGAAAGGACCGGGATGGGACGGACCGGAGAGACGCTTATCGTCAACAAAGACTTGGTGGCCCTCAATGAACTGATGGACTACAAAGAGGCCCCATTGAAGCTCAAGATAAAGGCGGAACCGGCCAGAAATGCCGCCATGGGGAGGACGGGAATAATCGAGGCTACCGATTACCAAAATACAAAAGTCCTTGCGGCATACACCCACATTCCGAGGACTGGATGGGGTTTTGTCGCGAAGCAGGATATGGCGGAGATTTACGCCCCCATAAAAGCCATGATGGTGAATTTTATTATTCTCATTTTCGGGACGATATTGGCGGCCATAATCGTGGCGTTTTTCCTGTCAAGATATATCTCCACCCCTCTCACCGAAATGGCGGCAACGACCCAGAAGATGCGAAAGGGCAATTTTTCCGCCAGAAACCTCATCACCGGCGCTGATGAACTTGCCGGCCTCGCGGAAACATTCAACACAATGGCCGAGTCTATCGAGTTACATGAGGAACTCCGGAAAATAAACGATGAGATTACGCAAACGCTGGTGGACGCAAAAAATCTGGAAGCGTTCAGAGTAAATATTCTGAAAAAGCTTGTCAAGGTTACGGGGTCGCAAATGGGGGCCTATTTTAGACTGGACAGGGATACAAATATCTTTGAACCCTTCTCATCCATAGGCGTTACCCCAGGGCTTTTGAAACCCTTTGATTCGTCCACCCTTGAAGGGGAATTAGGGATGGTCGTGGAGAAAAAGAAAATAACCAGTATAAAGGATATCCCGGAAGACAGCATATTCAAATTCAGGACCTTCACCGGTACGATACTCCCTAAAGAGATTATTAGTATCCCCATTATTATCGATGACGTCGTATCCGGCATTGTATGCTTGGCAAGCATCAAGCCGTATCCGGAAAAAGTCCTTGACATCATGGAACAGCCGTGGACAACCGGATTCGGCACAGCTCTTTCCAACATGTGGGCAAATGCGGAGACGAAAAAGCTCGTCAAGGAGCTTGAAGAATCAAACCAGGAGCTACAGTCCCAGTCCGAGGAACTTCAGCAGCAGTCGGAAGAACTGCAGGAGCAGAACGTGGAATTAGAGGTGCAAAGGCAGCAGGTCGAAGAGGCGAACCGCCTGAAGAGCGAATTCATGTCAAATATGAGCCACGAACTCAGGACACCCCTCAATTCCGTCATGGCCCTCTCTCGCGTCATCGCAATGCAGGCCGGCGAAAAACTCTCGGAAGAGGAGATGGAATATCTGGAAATCATCGGACGCAACGGCAAAAAGCTCCTCTCGCTTATCAACGACATACTTGATCTCTCAAAGATAGAGGCGGGGAGGATGGACGTGACACCGAAGCCATTCTCTGTCACCTCAACCATCGGGGTGGTAGTGGAAAGTCTTTCCCTTCTTGCCAAAGAGAACGGGACGGAGATGAAAGAGGATATCGCCCCCGATCTTCCAAATATCGAGAGCGATGAGGGGCGGGTATATAATATCCTCCAGAATCTTGCAGGAAACGCCGTCAAATTTACAAGAGGAGGAAATGTTACCGTCTCCGCCCGCGGTGACGCGGAGAAGATACACGTCGAGGTCAGAGATACAGGAATCGGCATACCCTCCGACGCCCTTCCGTACATCTTTGATGAATTCAGGCAGGTGGATGGGAGCACATCGAGACAGTACGAAGGAACGGGCCTCGGCCTCGCCATCGCCTACAAAACCGCGCGGTTGCTTGGAGGGGACATATCTGTGGAAAGCACTCTGGGCGCCGGTTCCACCTTTACACTGACCCTTCCCGTCGCGTGTCAGGGGTTGACGCAGGTTCTGGATATTGTAACCCTTCCATCATCTGAAATAGCAAGGCAGTCGCAAAAGACTGTCCTGGTTGTCGATGACGACCCGGCCGCATGCGATATGATCTCCGGCTATCTCTCACAGGAAGGATACCGAACAATCACGGCGCAATCGGGCAGGGAGGCCCTAAGGCTTGCCGAAAAGCACCACCCCTTTGCCATAACGCTGGACATCATAATGCCGGAGATGGACGGCTTCGAAACACTTCAGCGGTTAAAGGAAACCCCTGCCACCAAAGATATTCCCGTCATTGTTGTCTCCATATCGGAGGACAGGGAGACAGGTTTCGCACTGGGCGCGACCGGATATATAGCCAAACCCGTGGACAGGGGCGCCCTGATCTCCGAAATATCCAGGATCGGCGGACCCGCGCCCGATACGGTAATGATCGTTGACGACAATGAAATCGAACATCACGCGCCGGTCACAAAGTCGGAACTATCCCGGAGGATTCTCCTGGTTGAGGACAATGAGGCGGCTATCATCCAGGTAAAGGCCGTGCTTGAAAACGAAGGATATATCGTGGACGCGACACGCGGTGGAAAAGAGGCCCTTGATTACATCAAAGAAACAATCCCGGACGGCATAATCCTCGACCTGATGATGCCGGATGTGGACGGATTCGAGGTGCTGGAAAATATCCGCGGCAGGAAAGAGACGGCGCGGATTCCTGTCCTTATCCTCACCGCAAAGGACCTGACGAGGCAAGACATGAAGAAACTGAGCGCCAACAACATCCAGCAGTTGATCCAGAAGGGAGACGTGGACAGAGAAGGTCTCCTCTTCAAGACAAAACTGATGTTAGGAACGAGAGCTGGGAACTCGAAACTTGGAACTCGAAACTTGAAATTTGATACTCAAAAATCCGGCGCTAAGCACCGGGAAACCCGCAATCCACAATCCGCAATCCGTACCTCGAAAACCCCAACTATCCTTATAGTCGAGGATAATCCCGACAACATGACAACCATGAAGGCCCTGCTGAAGGGAAGGTACAACCTCACTGAAGCAACAGACGGTGAAGAGGGACTCAGAAAGGCCATCGAGGAATCTCCTGATCTTGTCCTCCTCGACATCGCCCTCCCGGGAATGGATGGATACGAAGTGGCGAAAAA
>CAYMYS010000140.1:0-5538 GCA_964394725.1 uncultured Syntrophaceae bacterium | reverse complement strand
GGTAAAGGCCCCCTTCATATAGCCGAAGAGCTCACTCTCTATGAGGGTTTCGGGAATGGCACCGCAATCCACTGCAACAAAAGGACCATCCCTTACCTCACTCAAATCGTGGGTGGCGCGTGCGACAAGCTCCTTGCCCGTGCCACTTTCTCCTTCAATCAAAACAGTAAAGGAGGTAGGGGCCACCTTCTCCACGAGATTAACGACTTTTCTTATCTGATCACTATCCCCCATAAACTCATAGAGGGAACCCCGTTCACGCAGGATATTCTTCAGATTCTTCACTTCCTGTGCAAGTTCCTGCTTTTCCAGGGCCCGCTTGATTGTGAAGATCAAATCATTATTATCGATGGGCTTCGTTATGTAGTCGTAAATGCCCATCTTCATGGCCACAACAGCGTCCTTTACATCCGCGTAAGCCGTAATCATTATTATGGGCACTTCTGGAAGCCTTTTTTTTATCCTCTTCGCAATCTCTATCCCCCTCTCTCCAGGCATTCGATTATCTAATAAAATCAAGTTTGGAATATCCTTTTCCAGCCTTTCCAGGGCGCTTCTTCCGTCTTCCGCCTCAATAACTTTATAGTCGGCGGTCTCAAGAACGTTGCTCAGTGCCCAGCGAAAATCTCGATCATCATCTACCACAAGGATACTTGTCGCTGATGTGGTTGGGGGTTTTGACATCCTTTCCTCTCCTTTTTTAATTATCTGTGGGCAGTCTTACAGATATTTTCGTTCCTCCCTGTCCCAGTCCAAAGGTAATACTCCCTCTGTGCTGTTCAACAATAGTGTGGGCGATACTCAGTCCCAGGCCCGTGCCGTAATCTTTGGTGGTAAAGAAAGGTTCAAATACCTTCTGACGGAATTCATCGGGGATACCACAACCATCATCAATAACATTTACCTCTATGAGCCCTTTTGATTCAAGAAGCAGTGTCTGGATTGTTATTTTACCTTTAGTTGAGACGGCCTGAAATGCGTTCATGAATAAATTGAGAAAGACCTGCCCAAGCTTCCCCTCATCACCTGTTATTTCCGGCAGTTTTTTTTGAAATTGGATATCAACGGTAACTTGAAAGGAATTTGCTTCCAGTTTGGCCATCTGCAACATCCTTTTCACTACTTCATTGATGTTCACTGGTTTCCATATCATTTCGGAAGGCCTTGCAAATTCCAGCAAACCATTGATAAGCTCATTTGCCCTCATACCGTTTTGGTAAATTATCTGGATATTTTCTTTAAGCCTGTCCGGCATGTCCATAGTCTCCAGACAGAGCTGCGCGCATGAACTGATGACAGCCAGGGGATTCCTCAGTTCGTGCGACAGTCCTGCGGCAAGCTGTCCCAGAGAAGAAAGCTTTTCTGACTGATTAATAATATTTTGCATCTTCACTTTCTCGGAAATGTCTTCAATCGAACTCATTATACTAACGGGCTCATCTGATCTGTTTTTCACTACATTTACTGAAAAATGTACTTCAAATAAAGAGCCGTCTTTTCTTTTGGCAACCATATCGCCAACCCAGTTCCCATATTCCCATAATTTATCTAATACCCTTTTGACCTCCCTTTCATTATGCCAGAGCATAAAGAAAGATTTACCCAATACATCCTCTTTTCTCTTATATTTCCACATTTTAAGGAAAGACCGGTTCACATAGTTAATGTTCCCTTCAAGACCGGCAAAGGCGATAGCATTTATGGATGACTCGATAGCATCATTTCTTATAAGTAAATCGTCTATAATACTTTGATGCTCTGTAATGTCACCGAAATTTAGCACTACCCCTTCTTTCTCACCAGATTCGTCCATGATAGGGGATCCGCTAACTTCAAAATATACCTGCCGTCCGTTAGCCTGATTATGCACAAAATGCATATCATAAACGGCCTTGCCACTATGCATGACTCGATTGAATGGCATTCCTTCATCGGGCACCGGCACACCATCTAAATCAGTGAAGTAATTTTCTGAAGTATTATAGCAAATCTCGGCATTGTCACCTTTCGGCAAACCCATTATTTCTCTGACTCGTTTACTGATAAAAATTATCCGGCCATTTTTATTCAGCACCATTATCTTGTTCGCACTGTTATTGATTATACTATGTAATATGCAACTCTCACAGGTCAAACATCTCTCTGATACTCTGCATGTTATGGCCTTACACACAACTAAAAACGCTACATCTACCCTATCGTCTTTAACTATGGGATAGCTTCTGATAATATATGAATGTTCCACACCGTCTTTGTTGATTAAGTCAATTTTTTTTTCACTAACCCGCCTGCTGGAAAAAATGTCTTTTAAAACCGCTAATGTCTCTTCCATGGATTCCTGTCTGAGAATACTTGCCTCCTGTATCGTTTTACCGATCAGTTTCTCGGATTTATACCCTAATATCTGTTCTACAGAGGGGGAAATGCCGCGAATCACGCAATCGGAATCAACTAAGCACATAAAATCGGTCACACTCTCGTAGAGGAGGGGACATTCTTCCTTGCATTTAGACAACAATACTTCTTCTTCCAAACCCTCGGCATTTTCTCCATTATAAATATACATCGCCTAGACCTTTCATATGATTATTTTTCTACAGGTTACTTTTGCAAAGTATAATTTCAACGAGGAACGGCACACGTATCAGTCTTTGTGATCGATAGGTCATTAAGAGCTAAGACTGTTCATGTGTAACACGATAGATCAATCATACAGTCCCTTGGCGAAACTTAACAATCTCGAAAAAGACCTTTTACAATGCTATCACAGTTACATTAAAAAATTTGTGAGCGCTATTTTATACTAAATCGTAAAAAAAAAGCACGATAAATTATGGATCTCCCTCGACAAATCCATTTATTCGTCCCCACACTATGCTTGTTTATGATTAGTTCCCTGCATTAAATAGCTCGTTTTTTATATTTACAATAACCTAATATACCTGTTAAAGCTATCAGCTTTGACATCTGATGATAAGTGACTGGGATAAGGGAGAAAAGCAGTGAGAATAATTCAAAAATTAATTGCGGGTTTTTTGGTGGTTGCTTCACTGGTATTGGTTACCGGATTCGTTGGATATTATTCAATTAATATTATTAATAAACAAACAGCCATTTCGGACGCAGCCAGAGACATGGGATTGAATATAAATGCCGATAGATCGAATTTACACCAATACATGCTAACCGAAGACCCGGATAAACTGACTCAACTCTATGAATCGAGCGAGAAATTATATGATATTACGGTAATGTGGATTGAAGCATTATGTCACGGAACTGATTCTAAAGAATTCAAATCAAATGATGATGTGTACAAAACCTGGGAAGAAGGCGGCTATGAAGCAAAAGGCAGAAGTGTGAGCTTTGATCCAAAAATTGCAGGAAGAGTCCGGGAAATCGAAGAACTCTTGGAGGCATCCGAGGTAGTATTTTTTGAGGCAAAAACAGCCCATGACAAGAGACTGGCAGCAAAGGCAAGATTTGCCGATAACTATCCCAAAGGAAAAGATCTAAGGTATGCCTTAATGGATACCGTTTACG
The DNA here is from genome assembly GCA_964394725.1 of uncultured Syntrophaceae bacterium. Taxonomy (GTDB): domain Bacteria; phylum Desulfobacterota; class Syntrophia; order Syntrophales; family UBA2210; genus JAFGPZ01. Next base: position 1,995 of record CAYMYS010000140.1, on the reverse strand, counting down.
CAACAAACAACCCGACACTTTTTAGAGACATGGGTTATATCGCTTATTACAGTAAGGAGGCCCTATTCCAGTATGGCGATGAAGAGCATATAAACATGTGGTATGATTCTATAACAACACTAAAAACTGACGTAGCGACACAGGATGTATTAACGCCTGAGGAATCAGGCGTCCTCTCAACTACCTGTGATGAATATTATGCAACAGCCAAACGTCTGGGAAATATTATACTGTATATCAAGAAAATAGAGGCTGATGCGCTGGCTAAATTAACAGTATTTGACGAATATGTGGTTAAGATAAAAGAAAAGGAAGAAGGAATAATTTCGACTACCGCAATCAGAACAGATGAGACAAAAGCTAGAGCAACTTCCACGTTAATTACTGTTACAGTTATTACCCTTATGTTGGGGCTGACGTTAGGATTTATTATCGCCCATTCCATCTCAAAACCGGTGACTGAGCTAAAGAATGTTGCAGCCGAAATCGGTAAAGGTAACCTGGATGCAAAGATAGAAATTAAATCCCGGGATGAAATAGGAGACCTGGCTGCTTCTTTAAGAAAGATGAGGAAGTACTTAAAGGAATCTATTTTTGCAAAAGCGGCGATTATTGATGGAATGCCGGATGCAGTCGGTGTTATGGATCTAGATGGAAGTATAACTCAAATCAATAAAGCTGCAGAGGATATTTGGGGCTACACAATAGAAGAGCTTATTGGTAGACCTTTTGAAGATTTCATTGCCAACGATTCTTTGCCGAAACTCGCAGAGGCGCAAAAGGCTGAGACAGGAAAGGGGGCTGTAAGGAATTTAGAACTCGTTGCCGTTAAAAAGGACGGTACTGAATACCCTGCTTTATTCAACACATCTCAATCGAAGGGCCCCGATGACAAATTATCAGAAATTATTTTCACACTGAAAGACATCACCGAACTCAGGCAAGCAGAAGATGAAATCAGGGCTTCGCTCAAAGAGAAAGAGATACTCCTTAAAGAAATTCATCATCGTGTGAAAAATAATTTGCAAATAATTACCAGTTTGCTCGACCTTCAATCGGGCTATATAAAAGATAACCAGGCACTCCAGCTTTTCAAGGAGAGTCAAAGTCGTGTCAGGTCAATGGCGCTCATCCATGAGAGACTGTATAACTCCGGAAATCTTGCGAGGATTGATTTTGCCGATTACACCCGACAACTAGCAGGTGAGTGCGGATGAGATACAGATTTGGAAAATGTAACTCCTTTTACGTTTTTCCCTTTTCTTCTTCGTAGAGCTGAATCAACCTTTTTTTGGGTAAGCCCGTCGCCCGTTCTATCTGTCTGAAATTAGAGGGTAGTTTCCGGGGAATAAAGATTTCATTGAATATATTTATGAAATAATCGTCTGTCATTCCCGCAATGTAATCAATGACGATTATTTCGGGAGGGGTGTGCCTGAAGTAGGCCTTATCGGCATCGCCTCCGTCAATCATATTGATATGATCGATGAATACGGGTGCATCGACCCGCTCGTCTTTTACATCGCTTAAAAACCGTTTGTAGAGGGCGTCGAACATCCCGCAGATCTTGTCCTTTTGTGTCTTTATCAGGGGGTTATTGTAAATTCTCCTGTAATTAAAATCCCTCAGTATCCTCAGTTGATCGAAGCGCTCGGCACTGTACCTGATTTCATCCCTGCCCCGGCTCTGTTCGATAATATCCATGGCAAGGTTGTTGACTATGTCTCTATTTGAATCACCCAGTATTTTCGGAAATTCACCCCATGTAATCAGCCCAATGGCAACTGCATCTTCTATATCACGCCCCAAAAAGGCGATGGTATCAACAAAGCGGACGAGACATCCCTCCAGCGTCATCGGCACAATGTCTACGTCCTGTTCCTTCTTTTTTTTCTCCACCTCACCATCGAAGATATTCCAGTTCTTTCCCCTCTCGGGACTGATCGACTGTTTTAAATCCTCCCCGTCGTGGCATAAAATGCCGTCGAGGACCTG
>CAYMYS010000139.1:0-5566 GCA_964394725.1 uncultured Syntrophaceae bacterium | reverse complement strand
CTCTATAGGATCGCTGAATTCGACATGTGCGAAGGTCGGCAGAGGAGCAAGACCGGCTTCAATGTCGAGAGGTACAACCAAGCAACAGAAAAGTCGATTGATTTTTCGCCAACTGTATGCTAATGAGCACTCGTTTGATGGGTAAAAAGAAGGCAAAAACGGCATTTGAAATGGCCTATGCGGCCAGTCTGGGCATAGCCATGGTTATAGCGATCTTTGGGAGTCTCTTGATCGGGGTGTACCTTGACAAGAAACTTGGTACGAGACACATCTTTACTCCCATTTTTCTGATAGTGGGAATCGGCGCCGGTTTCAGAAACTTTTATGTATTCATAAAAAGATTCTTTCCCGAAGAGACTCAGAGAAGATCGGCCAGGGGAAAAAATGACGGAAACAAGAAAAAGCCTCCTGCAGAAAAAGATTGAGCTGGGACACTGGATCGTCCTGGGGATATCCCTCATTGTGAGTGCTCTCTTTTTACCGTACCCCTTTACGCTTGGCCTCCTGATAGGGGGATTGGTCAGTATTGCAAACTTTTACTGGCTTGCCGGGGATCTCAAGCGGCTCTTTCTTCAATTTTCAGAAGGAGTGACACCCACAAGGGCAAAGTACTATATCCTCATGAAGTTTTATCTGAGATTCATCGTTACGGGGATTGTCCTCTACTTCGTGATAACCCGCACGCCCGTCAATGTCGTCGGACTCGTCGTCGGTCTTTCCATTGTTGTCATCAGCATCGTATTGACTATTGTCATTGAAAATCTCATAAACTCTATAAGGAGGGTAAAGAAGAAAAATGCATCCCCTGTTATTTCTTGAAAATCCCTATTTCCAGCCCCACGTGACATACACGTGGTTCATTATGCTTTTGTTGATAGTTCTTGCTTTCCTGTCCACGCGGCGTCTCACGCTCTATCCCGGCAAATTTCAGCATATTATGGAACTGATTGTAGAGGGCATACACAAGGGAATGATTTCGACGATGGGCGAGGGAGGAAGGAACTATTTCCCCCTGATAGCGACGCTGGCAATATTCATCCTCTTCGCCAACCTGCTGGGTATAATCCCTGGGTTTGAATCTCCCACGAGCAACCTGAATACCACAGTTTCCATGGCCCTTGTCGTCTTTGTCATGACCCATATCGTGGGGATCAGGGTCCATGGTTTCAAGTATCTCAAGCAGTTTATGGGTCCCGTGTGGTGGCTGACGCCCATCATGATGCCCATAGAGATTGTGAGTCATCTGTCCCGTCCCCTTTCGCTTTCGGTGAGACTCTTCGGAAATATCATGGGCGAGGATCTGGTGCTGGCAATTGTCCTGGTGCTGATACCCTTTCTGGTGCCTCTGCCGCTCTTCGTGCTCATGATCTTTACGTCGATTATCCAGACGATGGTATTTGTAATCCTGTCGATGATGTATATATCGATGGCAATGGAGGAGGCACATTAGTAAGTTAGAAGTTATTTTCTGCTTTTTCTAGCAGATGATAACTTCGTTAGCGCACTTATCCCCTTCAGTGGGGCTTATCCCGTTTATCGGGATTAGCAAGTTAGAAATTTTTCATTGTTTCAAAAGGGGTTGAGATTCCGTTGAATTTCGACCCCTTTTTTGTGTCTTACAGAGGGCATATCCACAAAATTCTTGAAGTGTTTCGAGGGGTGTGGTAGGTTCCATAAGCCCTTGATTAGTTGTAAAAATAGTCCGGTGAGGATGATGATGGAAAATGCAAATGATCTTACCAAGCCCGCGGGATGGGGGGAAGAACCGGTCTTAGACGGTCTCGATGGCCAATCCGGCAATATGGCAGAGATGGGCGAGGATGACAAGATCTATGATCTTGTAGACGTCGTTGACGAGGATAACGACGCATTGCCGCTCGATGATGTTATCGATGAAGAGATAGGGGAAAATGTTTCCGCCCCGCTCGCCCCACTGGATGAGGCCATGGAGGAAGAGACTCTGCAAGCTGTTTCGGCCCCACTCGATGATGTCATGAAAGAAGATATCCGGAAACAGGTTTCCGAAATAGCCGAACAGGTTGCCAGAGAGATGTTCCCCCAGATTGCCGAGAGGCTTATCAGGGAAGAGATAGGAAAGCTCAAGGAGACGGTGGAAGAATAGCGTGTTGAAGACAGATATGAAAAAGGTCGTTGCCTTTTTGCTCATTGTTTTTTTCTTTTCTACACCTTCTTGTCCCGTTCTCGCCCTGACCGGGGATGCCGTGAGCGTTGAGGAAATGGAGGCCGATGGCGCCGATGTCATAGTCAACGAAGATATCGCCCTTGCCAGAAACAATGCGATCAAGGATTCGTTGAGGAAGACTGTAGAAATGGCGGTTGGCGGATTAATTTCTTCCGAGGATATCGCCCGCCACTTCGAAAGAATAAACAACACGATTTATTCCAAATCACAGCATTATATCCAGAATTACAGGATTGTAGAGGAAAGCATTGATGATAACCTCTACACCGTTCACATAAAGGCGGCCGTTTCCGTCGGAACTATCAAAGGCGATCTGGAGACACTGGGGCTTCTCGTGATGGCTGGTGATCTCCCCAGAGTAATGATTCTCATCGGGACAGAAAATTCGGAGGGGCAATATCCCGACTACCGACTGAATTCAGCGGAGCCCTCTCTGTGGGAAGAGACGATGGGAATAGCCTTGATGGAAAAAGGATTTGTCGTTATTGACCGTTCACACCTTTTCACCATGGGTGAGTATGAGGCTTCAACCATGGACATGACCAGTGTCAGGGTGATGGGGAGGGGAGTCGGCGCCGATCTTGTTATCATAGGGAGTTCACAGTCAAGACAGGCCGACACCATTGCCGGTACGGGTGTGAAAGAACTGCAGGCCCGAGTTACTGCACGGGCAGTCATCGTTGATACAGGCGCAGTCATTGCTTCGGATAGTGGATATGCCGAATCCTTCAATATAGAGAAAGAAAAAGGTGAAGAGGAAGCGATCAGAAAGGCGGCGGAGCAGTTGTCGGAACGTCTGCATGCCCGGATCATGACACAATGGCAGAAGCAGGCGGCTGCCACTACGATGGTTTCGATGACAGTGACGGGGATAGAAAGCTATTCCGATTTTGTCACGTTGAGGGAGGTACTAACAAGTGCGCTCAAGGGGGTCAAAAATATTTACCAGCGTCGTATGGAATGGGGAATGGCCACGTTCGACATTGAGATAACAGGCGGCACGAAGGTCCTTGCCGACCAACTTTCCACGAGAGGCTTTAAATACTTTTCACTTGGCATAATCGATATTACTGAGAATAGTATAGTTATGAATATACGAAAATGATTGGAGATATGAATGTTCCTTTGCAGGCTTAAGCATGTATGTGTGCTGATAATAATTGCGTTCCTTCTGTCCGGTTGCGGTGGTTCCAAGATTCCCGGCCTGAATGTCAAGGACTATGAGAAAAAGGGCGTTCGCCTTGTTGCACTGATGCCCGTCGATAACAAGACAAAGGACGCAAACGCGGCCACGGTGCTGAGAAGGGAAGTGCTGAACGCGCTTTACTTCAAGGGATATCCGAAGATACCCCTCGATGTCATCGATGAAAAAACAGCAGAGATTTATAAAGAGAAGGCGGGGCCGAAAAGGGGGCATATACCTCCCGGAGTTCTGGGAGAACTCCTCGGTGTGGATGCAGTCATGTACTGCACACTGGAGAGATGGGATACCTCCTATCTCTATGTTTCCGCCAAAACAGCGGTTTCGGCGACCTTCGAATTGAGGAGTACAAAAACGGGGGAGACCTTGTGGAGTGCAGAAGATAAGATTACGGAACGGCACTATGATTTTACAGGAAAAAGACTGGAGATGAAGTCGCGGCAGGTCTATGAGCCGATTATGCAGGAGATCATCACGAAGGCGATGTCGACCCTGCCCGACGGACCCGATGCGATCGTAAAAACGCCTTCTAAAAAAAGCTGGTGGAAATTTTGGTGAGAGTCATGAAAGTCAGGATTGTCTTTTTAGCATTTTTTTTACTCCTTTTCAGTCTTTCAACTGATGGTGCCGCAAAGAGACCCGCAACGGTCACTGTTGAAGGGGGAGAGACGACAGTTGTACTGATCGAAGGCTTTACTCAGGTCATGAGGGCCGAGACGAAAGACTGGGTTTCTCTGAATGTGGGTAACAGCCTAAAAAATGGTGATCAGGTGCATACGGGGATCAATTCCAGGATGGAACTGGCCCTGCCCGATGACACCATCCTCCGATTTGCCGATAACACCCGTTTCAGGATTGTCCGGATCGATGTCAGTGGGGAGACGAAAGAGAGAAATGTCAAGATAGATATCACGCTGGGCAGGACATGGGCCAATGTAAGCAAGATACTTGGTGTGAAGTCTGATATCGAACTTTCCTGCGAGAACGCCGTCACCGGTGTCAGGGGGACAATATACCGGATGAATGTCTATGAGGATAAATCGGCCTTGGTGAGGGTCTACGATGGAAATGTTGCTGTCACCGGTAATGTGGGAAAGAAAACAGAAGTGCCGAAGGAGATAACCAATCCCTACAAGATAGCCGGTCCCCATAAGGTTCCCGGTCCTCGAAAGGTGACCGTCGAGGAATGGACCTATATTATCCGGTCTATGCAGGAGATCAGGATTCGCGCCGACGGGTGGGCCGAAAAGCCAAGAGGATTTACCGATCAGGAAGATATGAATGAGTGGGTTGACTGGAATAAAAAGAGAGATGTTGCCGCAACCAATTATTGATGTAATGTGCCGACTTCGGGAAAAAGGAAATCTGCAGTTCACTACCTGTGAACCAACTCTGTTGATTGCTGCGAAAAGATTTAATCGTTTGTTGCCGGTATGAATATTCCCAACGCACTGACCCTGCTCCGTATAATTCTGGTTCCCGTTATCGTCATATTCCTCATCGACGGCGACTATCCGGGGGCAATGATAGTTTTTATTGTGGCAGGCATTACAGACGGTCTTGACGGGTTTCTCGCGCGGGTTTTAAGGCAGAAGACAATGTTGGGTGCCTATCTCGATCCGCTGGCGGACAAGGCGCTCCTGGTAAGCTCCTTCATTACCCTCTCCATACTGGGTATCATTCCGGGATGGCTCGCCGTTATCGTTATTAGCAGAGACATGGTTATTCTGCTGGGGATCTCGCTTCTTTTCATCATGTCCGTTTCCTTCGATGTTAAGCCTGCCTTTATCAGCAAAGTTACGACACTCTTTCAGATTCTCACGGTTCTTCTTGCCCTTATGTCGAAAAGCTTTCCCCTCTTCATGAATTATGGTGTAGTCGAAGTGTTGTTCTGGATGACGGCCATTGTTACCGTGATTTCAGGTTTTCACTACCTCTTTCGGGGCATAAAGTTTATAAACGTTATATGATTGTCGCGGGGCGAAGGGCACTTTCCGGTAAATCACTGGATACTATCCCCGATATTTGATAATATTTCTTGACACAAAGGTGTTTTGTTGCTACTAATTTCGCAAATTTTGATTGCATGTACAGGCACGTAGCTCAGTGGGAGAGCATCACCTTGACACGGTGGGGGTCCAGGGTTCAAATCCCTGCGTGCC
>CAYMYS010000138.1:1255-5667 GCA_964394725.1 uncultured Syntrophaceae bacterium | reverse complement strand
TTATTGGTCGGGGCGGCAGGATTTGAACCTGCGACATCCTGCTCCCAAAGCAGGTGCGCTACCAGGCTGCGCCACGCCCCGACGTACATGGTGCTTCTAATTTATGCAGTCTCTTTTTGCAAGCTATTTCTCAGTTTTCTGAGCGCCTTCGCTCTATGGCTGATCGTATTTTTTATATCCGGACCGAGTTCGGCGACGGTGCATCCGTACTCCGGTACGACAAATAGGGGGTCGTAGCCGAAACCTTCCCGGCCCTTTGTTTCAAACCCGATGACCCCCTCCAGCTTGCCATCGAAAGACTGGTAGGTTCCGTCCCGCTTGCAGAGCACCAGTACGCACCTGAATGCCGCCTTCCTTTTTTCCGATGATATTCCCTGCAATTCAGTCAGAAGTCTTTCATTATTTTTCTTGTCCGTGGCATCCACCCCTGAATACCTCGCAGAATAGACTCCCGGTCTCCCCTCGAGAATGTCAACCTCCAACCCGGAATCATCGGCAATGACCGTCTCTCCCGTGTATTGCGAAACATATCGTGCCTTTTTCAGTGCATTTTCAAGGAAACTGTCACCGTCCTCCTCTATTACGAGAGCGTCGGGATAGTCATAGAGCGACAGCACCTCTCTGTCGGTCCCCTCAAGCAATGCCTTAATCTCTCTGATTTTCCCCCGATTCTTTGAGGCCAGTACTATCTTTGTCAGCTCAGTTCTCCCAATATGTCTCTCTCTATTTCGATAAGATCTCCTATCCCCTTCGTTGCAACATCAAGCATGTGATCCATGCGATCGCGACTGAAAGGCGTTCCTTCAGCCGTGCCCTGTATTTCCACGAGATCACCGCCACTTGTCATGACAAAGTTCATGTCCACTTCGGCCGTGGAATCCTCTGCATAGTCGAGATCGAGGAGTATGTCCTCTCCCACTTGTCCCACACTAATGGCCGCCACATAGTCTTTGATGGGGAATACATCGCAAATCCCCTCTTTTTTCAACTTTCGAAATGCATCTACCAAGGCAATGAAACTCCCCGTAATAGATGCCGTACGCGTTCCACCATCGGCCTGAATAACGTCACAGTCGATATAGACGGTCCGTTCCCCGAGGATGTCCAGATTTGTTACTGCGCGAAGCGATCGTCCGATCAATCTCTGAATTTCATGGGTCCTTCCTTTTACCCTTCCCCGGACGGATTCCCGTGCAATCCTGTCGGGTGTAGACATGGGCAGCATGGCATACTCTGCAGTAAGCCATCCCTTCCCCGAATCTCTCAGAAAAGGGGGAACCCTCTCCTCCAGTGTGGCTGTACAAAGCACCCTGGTTTTTCCCATCTCGATAAGGGCTGATCCCGTTGCGTTTTCGAGGAAATCCCTCGTTATATTGACCGTGCGTATTTCATTCCATTTACGTTCAGTTCTCTTCATATCTATATTCCGGACGTGACAAAATATTCACGTATGCTTTTCACAATGGCATCGGCAATCGCCTGTTGTGTCTTTTTATCGGTTAGTTTCTTTTTGTTTTTTACATTGGTGGCAAACCCGAGTTCTATCGCTACCGAGGGAATTGCAAGTCCTTCGTAGACGAGGAAGGGTGCCTCCCTCAGCCCTCTGTCTTCCCGAGGTAATACCTTACTGAAATTCCTTTGAAATATTTGAGCAAAACGGACAGTGTCGTTGAGATACTGGTTGCGAACCATATCCTTCACGATCTCGCTTGAATTTACCTTCTTAGAAGAGGGCGCATCAAAACCGGTAAAATAGATCTCATATCCAATGGATTTATTGCCGAAACCTGCATTGACATGGAGACTGATAAAAAGATCTGCCTTCGCCTTTCTGGCCATTTCCTTTCTCTTCTCGATTGTGAGATTTATATCTTTTGACCGCGTAAGTCGTATCTCTATATTTGTTATTTTCCCCAGCCGCTCCGCTATCCGTTTACCTATTGTCAGCGTCAGATCCTTTTCATAGGTGCTGCGGGACAACTGTACTCCCCTTTCCGTGCCCCCATGCGCGGGATCGATGACGACCACATTTTTTCCCGCAGCCCCGAAGGCCGCAGTGGAACCGGCAAACAAAAATAGAATCATGATGGTGAATATAAATGATTTCCCCCGCAAACAAATACCCATTTTTAGCTATCCCTGTACATTTTTATATTAAATCCTTACGTGTAATACAGTACTCCCGCATTGGCTGTCAATATCTATTCGACCTTTTCCTGGGAGCCCCTCCTGTCTCCTCTGAATAAGGGATCACTTACCCTGTCGACGGAGATGACATTTTTCAAATTCCTCAGTCCTGTAAATACTTGATTCAATTCATTGAGATCATTGACACCGACCTGAAAATCGCAACTGGCATAGCCATCGCCCGAAGCAGTGATGTTTGCATAGCTGATATTGATGCCCAGAGAGAATATAACATTGCTCAGATCAACAAGAACGCCCCGCTTATCCCTGCATACAACCCTTATATTGACGGGATGGGTATGCTGTTTTTCGACATTCCATTTAACATCGATGATCCTTTCAACGTCCATCTCCTTAATCTTGGGACATCCCGACACATGAACACTTACCCCCCTTCCCCGGGTTATGTATCCCACAATATCATCACCGGGCAGCGGGTCGCAACACCGGGCAAATCTGACCATGACATTGTCAACACCTGTAATGGATACCTCTGCATCGGTCGGCGTTTTTTTTATCTTCTCCTTGACCTTTTCAAATAACCCCTCCTCTTTTCTCTCTTCGCCGGGTATAAAGTGATTAATCACTTGCTTAGCCGACAACTTTCCATAACCGATGAGGGCCATCATGTCATCAACGTTATTCAAGGTATACTCAGCCAGCACATCCTTGAATTGATCGGATTTCATGAGGCTTTTTAATTGGAGGCGATGCCTCTTCGACTCCTTGTTAAAGATTTCCCGCCCCAATGCGATGCTCTTCTCCCGTTCCTCCGTCTTTATCCAGTGCTTTATCTTCGATATTGCCCGTGATGTAACGACGTATTTAAGCCAGTCCTTGCTGGGATAATGATTCTTTTTCGTTGTAACTTCAACGGTATCACCATTCTTCAGCTTATATCTGAGAGGCACTATGTTTCTATTTACCTTGGCACCGATACACTGATTCCCTACGTCTGTATGAATACTGTAGGCAAAATCTATGGGGGTTGCGCCTCTTGGAAAGGATTTAACATCACCCGTGGGCGTAAAGACATAGACCTCTTCGGGATAAAGTGCGAGCTTCAGGTTTCTCATGAACTCCCGGGCGTCCTTGTGTTCCTGTTGGTCTTCAAGAAGCTCTCTCAATTTATTTATCTGGTCTTCGTCTTCCGAGGAGAAGGCCTGCCCTTCCTTGTATTTCCAGTGGGCCGCAATTCCCATTTCCGCCCACTTATGCATTTCCTTTGTCCGTATCTGTATTTCAACCCGCTCGCCATAGGGACCTATAACCGTCGTATGCAGCGACCTGTAGTTATTTGCCTTCGGCATTGCTATATAATCCTTAAACCTGCCCGGCACGGGCTTCCACAGTGCGTGGACTACGCTCAGGACTTCGTAACACTCTTTTATCTTATCCGAGTCGAGAACTATCCTGAATGCCGTCAGATCATAAACCTCATCAAAATTGATATGTTGTTCCTTCATCTTTTTGAAGATGCTGTAAAAATGCTTCGCCCTCCCCTCGACTTTACCCTTCAGCCCATAGTTCTCCAATTCTTTCCGAATTATCTTTTTTACTTCTTCTGTATACTTTTCCCTTTCACCCTTCTTTTTTGACACCCATTCCGTCAGTTCCATATAATCCTGTGGGCCAAGATACTTTAAAGAGAGATCTTCCAGTTCAACCTTCATCCAGTTGATGCCGAGCCGTCCCGCCAGGGGCGCATAAACCTCGAGGGTTTCTCTCGCTATAAATACCTGTTTGTCCGGTGTCTGATATTCCAGGGTACGCATGTTGTGCATTCGGTCAGCCAGCCGTATGAGAAGAATCCTGATATCGGAAGACATTGCCAGCATCATCTTTCGAAAATTCTCCGCCTGCCGCTCCACCTGACTCCCAAAGCTAATCTTGCTTATCTTGGTAAGACCATCAACAATAAAGGCAACGTCTTTACCAAACTCATCCTCTATCTGCTCGATCGTTGCCAAGGTATCTTCGACTGCATCGTGCAATAATCCAGTCAGAAGGGAGGCGACGTCCAGCTTCATATCGGCAAGCATGGCCGTAACCTCAAGGGGGTGGATAAGATAGGGTTCTCCCGAAAGACGCACCTGTCCCTTATGAACAGATGCAGAAAAGATATAGGCCTTCTCTATAATCTCAAGATCGGACTCCGTCAAATATTGCTGTGCCTTGTCCAGGATGTCTGTTATTCGTATCATGTTATTTTACTTCTGGTTATC
>CAYMYS010000138.1:0-1155 GCA_964394725.1 uncultured Syntrophaceae bacterium | reverse complement strand
GTGCCTTGTCCAGGATGTCTGTTATTCGTATCATGTTATTTTACTTCTGGTTATCTGTTGTCGGAGAAGAGGAACCAAGGATTCAAGGGGTCAAGCTCGAACTCCTTGACCCCTTGAACCCTCTTGGATCTAGCTACAACTAATCGGTAAATAATTCATAATTTCTAACTTACTAACCCCCATAAAGGGGATAAGTGCCGCTGAAGGGGATAAGTGCGTTAACGAAATTATTCTCTGCTGAAAAGCGCAGGGAATAATTTCTAACTTACTAACCCTTCCCTAACCCTTTTACAGATGAAGTCTTCCACTTTCTCGAGAGGTATTGTTTCAACCTCTCCCGATTTCCTGAATTTCACTTCAACATTTCCTTCGGCAAGACTCCTGGTTCCAATGGTAACCCTGATAGGAATCCCTATCAGATCGGCATCTTTAAACTTTACTCCCGCCCTTTCGTCCCTGTCGTCGAGAATAACCTCTATACCTTTCTCATTCAGCTTCCCGTAAATATCTTCGGCGGCCTTCAAAAGTTCTTCAGCGTTCACATTGACGGGGGTAATGATGACCTGATAGGGGGCGATAGGCATGGGCCATACGATACCGTCTTTATCGTTGTTCTGCTCGATGCTTGCGGCCACAGTCCTTCCGATGCCGATCCCGTAACATCCCATTATCATATACTTATCCTTGCCGTCTTTATCAAGAAAGGTGGCGTTCATGGCCTTGCTGTATTTCGTTCCCAGTTTGAAGACATGGCCCACCTCTATGCCGCGGGCAAACTGTATAGTACCCTTGCAGCGGGGACAGGCATCGGTCTCCTTCACAAGCCTGAGATCGGCAAAATCCTTTATTACAAAATCCCTTCCAATATTACATCCCTTGATGTGATAATTTTCCTTGTTGCCTCCCACTACAAAGTTTTTCATGTTGATGAGTGAATAATCGGCAACGACATCACACTGTATCCCTATGGGACCTGCAAATCCACGAGGTGACTGCGTAACCTCACTGATAATATCCTCCGTCGCCAGTTCGATGGAATCACATCCCAGATAATTCTTCAGTTTTATCTCATTGATCTCTTCATCGCCCCGTATGAGAGCGGCAACGGGTTTATCGTCACAGAGGAATATGAGCGTTTTGATTACGCTCCCGGGT
>CAYMYS010000137.1:0-5851 GCA_964394725.1 uncultured Syntrophaceae bacterium | reverse complement strand
TCAATCCTAAGTATTTTAATTATTGATTCTGCACCAGGTCTTCGAATCACCCTTGCTGCACCGATTGAATCCAAAGTATCAAGTAACCTTTCTAATGTAGGCTTATCCGCATCAGATTCAAAATGCCTTGCAAAGGTTTGATAAGGCATCTCGTCAGTCTTAGCCGTCTTGAAGAACATATTAGACCTGAACATCAGATCAGCGATATCTGATTTGCCAACACCTTTAAAAGTCAAAGCCATTTTCTGTTCGACTTCCTTTAACAAAGTAGATGCTTCTAGCAGATCATCTTGAGTCAGCGTCAAGTCATTCCTTCCATAACTAGCACTCATAATCATTGCTAGCTTCATCAGGTGAACTCGGCGTCTTCCATTATAACCGTCGAACTTCTTATCGGCAAAGGGTGGATTGGCTCGATCTTCCCTACACCATGTATCCCAGTCTTTAATGAACCCCTCAGTCCATTTAAACTTTCCATTTATTAAGGAGATTTTTTCAAGATCTCTAACAAGGAAATCAAACAGTTGTCTTTCCTCTTCGGTTTCAGTAGGGATGGTTACTAACTTAGCAGGTTTTTCTTCATAGACAAAAATGATTCGAGACGTCAATCCACCACCTATTGATTCATAGGGTAGGGAACTACGGATCAAGTCAGGTGTTGTACCTCCTATTAAATTAACCCAGACACCATGGATCTTTTCCTTACTCCGCTTGATAGTGTCATAGGTCCAATCATCTTGACAATCGTACCAGTTGCATAGGGAAGCCATTAGTTCATTATTGTGATAGCCTAAGAATACAGTAAATTCCTCACTGTAGATTGTCATAGATGAATGGAATGAGCTATCACCAGACTTCGGATCGTAGTCGGTTAGGTTGTTGTCTTTGAGTGAAGAGATTAGGGCCTGGAGTGAAGTTGCCTGGGCACTTAGTTTAATGCCAGGGATCTTGTTTATTATCTTAGTCCCAGGTCCCATTGCAGTCCCTTTGCCGGTTGCAGAAGGACCGACCAAGACGATGTAGAAATTAGGATACCAGACTAGGTTAGTTCCCCATTCTATGCGAACTTTTCTCTGCATTGCAGCAGCTATACATGAGATACCTACCCACTTTCTGAATAGTGTAGGTGGCTCGGAATTGTCTGTGTATTTCATAAATCCATCTAACCAACAGGGAAGTTCTCTCTTGAGATCAGGCATAGATTATCCTTCAATCCTTTCTTGTGATGTCTTCATAAAGCTCCTTTATCTTATCAGCTAGAATATTAGGATTGCTTGGAATTTCTTTGCTTTTCAGTTCCTTCATATACTTCTTACCCATGTTGTTACCTATACAAAGATCACAAGGTGTCTTGATTTCTCTCTCATGCCAATAAAGTGGTTGCTCTAGAGAATCCTTTATTCTAAGTAACATCCTAGCATGTTCAACTAAGGGAATTGATAAAGGGATTTGAAATACTATTGAATCGTGAACTTGAGTGAGAAGTTCAACAGGTTTGAAATGCTGCTGATTGTAATAAACAAATTCTATCCCATGTTCATTAGTCTTATCGGCACATGTAGATTGTGGAAACTGTGCATAGGCTTCACGAAAAGTTGCTAAGCAAGCACTGTGTGAGACAGTAGGTGTGGTAACTATTGGGCCTAGAAATAAACGGCGTCTTCCCATGAGGCTAGTTACAAAGCGATCCTTGCGTAGCATGTTTTGAATAGTGATATGGAAGCCTTGCTTGATTTGTGGATAGCCTTTATGAATCTTATTTATGATTCGCTTGGCTACAGTCTCAGTCATTTCATTCTTCAGTGCAAATGTCTTGTAGCCTACATCGTAATTAGTAGCATGATTTCCTTTCTTTCCCCAGAAGCGTTCACTCTGTCGACCATCACCTAGAGGTGAAGATCCATCCTCACCAGAGATTTCATCGTAGGGTTTGTCTAAGATGATTCCGGCAGTGAGTCGATGGAGGTCGACTCCGTTTTCGAAGGCTTCGATCTGGGAAATAACTCCTCCAACATATGCAACAATTCTATTCTCAATCTGGCTAAGGTCAAACGAGTATCCAATGTATCCTTCGTCGTACAGGAAAAATCTAAGGAGGTCATGGGGCCAGTTTTGTTGGTTTCCCCCTGTCCCGAATATAGTTTCACCACTAGAGATCCTGCCTGTTTCAGTACCAACAGGTTTGTAGCTTGAACGATATCTGCCATCTTTATCCACCTTTGCTATGTTTAAGTACGTTGAGATACGTTTGCTTAGGGAGCGTATGTCAAGCATGATTCGTGCAGCTTTGCTTCCCTTGCTGTCTTGTCGATAGATTCGCTTCAGTGCATCGACATCTGAAGTTGGTTTGTATTCTCCTTTTGAATTCCTCTTCTTGAATGACTTTAGTTTAAGGACTTTGTAAAAGTAGTTCATTACTTGCTGAGGAGAGTTAGGGTTAAGATCGTAGCCTGCTTCTTTGTTTAGATCCTCGAGTAAGGGATCAAGTTTGGCTTGTTCAGTTATCTTAAACTTCATCATGCCGTCTACGTCTACTCTAATCCCACGCTCAGCCATGTAAAGAAGGGGTTTGATTAGTCTGCGCTGTCGGTCGTAGGTTTCTAGATTGTTCTGCTTTTTCAGTTCTTGGATTTGCTTAGGGTGCGCTTCATTAGGAATGATACAGTCCATTCCATTGTAGTTCCACCATTCTTCCCAAGTGCCAGCACCCATCTTCATCCACTGTTTTCCGTCTTCTTTATAATAAGGTACATCAGTCCACATGCGGCAGACTGAGTCAAGTCCAGCATTGAAATCAGGGAAGGCAATCTTCTGTGCGATGTGAGTGCAGTGCAATTCACCACGAGGAACTATTCCATACTTGTGTAGCATGAATTGGGTGTCAAAGATGAATGAAGCACCACGCTTTGCTACTCGCTCAGATTGAAGGATCTTTGCTATGAGAAGCATGATTTCATATTCTTGTTCAACAGTGAAGTAATCCCCAGTGTGGTCTCTGAATGGGATGCAGATTGCGCTATTAGGTGAATAAGCAAAGCCGATGCAATCCACTTCACCATTGATAACTTCAATGTCAATGTCGATAGCTTGACCTTTGAGACCTACATCATAGCAATAGTTAAGAGACCTGATTGCCAAGTCAAAGGATGGTTTGATAGTTATCTTGCGTTCCTTGCGTCTGATCTCAGGGAAGTCAGATTCATACTTTGCTACTAAGAGATCTTGAACTATCTGAGGTTTGTTTAAGAAGTTGAATTTCGGAGGGATGAAGGTAGCAGGATGGAAGGTAGGGACTACCTTGAGACCAGGGACTAAGGTTGATTCAATTACAGAACCTCGCCATTTAGTAATTCCAACTCTAGAACATAAAACTATCAATGGTATATTACCTGTAGCTACAACACAATTTAAATTGAGATTAGTAAGTTCCTCTTTTAATTCATGGATATATTGCCAGCCCTCTTTAGATATAGTCCAAGAGGATTTGTGAAAGTTGATGTTGATGTAAGCGGCTAAGGGTTTGTCTAAGTCTTTAATTATATTTGTAAGGTATAGGTCATAGCGAGGGATCTTAGACATCATAAGACATTCATTTAGGCCTTTACCAGAAGGACCTATGAATGGCTTGGGTGGTCTAGCACGGACTTCCTGGAAACCAGGCTGTTCACCACAGATAGCGAGTTTTGCAGTTAGTGGACCGGAAGGCGGGACGTATGTCTTCTTCATATATACTCCAGTTATTTAAATTATTTAATTAACTTGTAATGCAATTCTTCCATCATCTATAGCTCTCTTTATTGTAGTATGAGTAGTATTATATTTTATAGCAATACCTCTTAATGATACTCTATGAGCTACAATACTATCTTTACCAAACCAGAACATTCCATAACCTTTTCCTAGATTAGCCTGCCATTCCCAGCAGTCTTTAGGTAGTTTCACATGTACCTTAGACCAAAACCTTTTCCATATAGATTTATTCATAATATACTCCTATTTCATTTCATTTACTCTAACTAAAAAACTATCTCTATATGATTTTGATAGTTCAAAACCTATACTAGACATCCCTAAATTATGTGCAGCTATTAGTCCATTACCACTACCTAAAAAAGGTATTAGTATTCTTGAACCTGAAAAAGCAAAGGTATTATATAACTCTTGCATTAATTCAATAGGTCTTTCAGTTGGATGGGATTTTTGGATAGAAGGTACTGGAGAATATTCAAATATATTTGTTCTTCCAGCTTTATTTAATGCTGGTCTACCTTTCCAAGCATAGAAAAATGTCTCATAAGAATTTGCTAGATGCATCTCTGGCCGTTTAGATTGACCAGTCCTCTTCAACCATAATCCACAGAGTCTAGTAGAATTAAATCC
The DNA here is from genome assembly GCA_964394725.1 of uncultured Syntrophaceae bacterium. Classification (GTDB taxonomy): domain Bacteria; phylum Desulfobacterota; class Syntrophia; order Syntrophales; family UBA2210; genus JAFGPZ01. Next base: position 1,471 of record CAYMYS010000137.1, on the reverse strand, counting down.
AGCATGATTTATCTCTTTAAATACAGTCTCAAACCAAGGATGCATACCAAACCATACTATCATCCAACTATGGTCAGCCATTACTCTATAGCATTCTTTGAATACCTTACTAAGGAACACTGGATAGTCATCTTTATCAACTTCATTATACTCATCTAAATTATATATAGACTCACCCTCTACTTTCTTAGCAGTCTGTAATCCTACAGCATACGGAGGGTCTATTTCGACTAAGTGCATCACACCATCAGGTATCTTCTTGATCCCCTCGAAGAAATCACCTAAGACATAGCAATTAGCAAGTTTTGTTAAGGTACTCCCACCTTGCTTGTCTCGATCTAATTTCTCAGCTATTGTTTCCTTGATGATAGACTCAGACATCTTCTTGATTACATTGGTTGCATCTTTCTGGGTCTTGCAGCTTTCGAATAGCTCAGGAAATGCATCTCGTGCTTCGGCTCGCTTGATAGCAGTGGATACAGAAGCATCAGTCACGCCAAACATCTCGGCGGTATCCTTTAATTTATGTCCTCCGTGTCCAGGACCAGGTGCACTTGTTCCTTTAATCTGTTGTTCCAAAGTATGGATCTCGTTGATTAGGGCATCGTATTCATAGTATTCGAAGTCTTTTCTATAAAAATTCTCAGATTTCTCAATTATCTTCATCTTAAGAGCTGAAATTTCTCCTTCATATATACGAGCAGGAACTTCAATTACTTGATTTGCAAGGAGGACTGTATATCTTCGTTCACCAGCTAGAAGTAAGTATCTTTCATTCTCAAGAAGTTTCACAGCAAGAGGTTGAATAAGACCTGTACTTTTAAGTGAATTTTCTAAATCCTGTAGATCACCCATCTCTTGTCTTGCACGATCACCTATATCAATTGAAGTAATTGGAATCATTGCAACTCTGCCTGTATCAATCTGCATATCTGTCCTCCGAAAAGTAGTTAGTTACTCCATTAATTATATTACCTATAGTTTTTGGATCAACACTATACTTATGGCCTAGTAGAGCATATGTTGAACCTTCTTTATACAGCTTTTTTATTTCATCAGCGTCTGATCTTGAAAATTTAGAGTATCTACATCCTCTACCATAGCTTGGATTTCTATTACTTCTGTCTATCATATTATCAGAACTAGTACCTAGATATAGATGTAGTGGATTAATACATCTCTTAACATCACACTTATGAAGTACCCATAAATTATCTTTAATATGTCCATAGTGCATAATCCAAGACAGTCTATGAGCATATGTAGTTATACCATCATAGTTAAACTGACCATATCCACTCTTTGATATAGCACCATTCCAAATCCAACACTGTCCACCTTGTCTACTATTAATAAAATTCCAGAATCTATCTTTTATACTATCACTGAATATATTATTAGTTGGAGGATTAGATATCATCTGTTTCTCCTAGATGGTTAAATGATTTATTTAACTTGCTTGATCAGATCT
>CAYMYS010000136.1:0-5939 GCA_964394725.1 uncultured Syntrophaceae bacterium | reverse complement strand
TATGCTGCTGGTCCTTATTGATACTGTGTATCCAAGTCTTTCAAGAGTTTGGCCTCCCATTTTTGCTATGGAGGCTTCATCGTCTACAAATAAGATACGTTCTGAGGGATAGTAGGAGGATAGTAGGAACGTCCTTAAATAATTAAACAACATAACTCAGAAACAGCTAATCACCTTCTTTCTCCATATGTATCGCATCTCATAACAGCAAGGTCATTTTTTAAATTGTAGATAACTAATAACTATACGTAACTCAATACCCAAATGGAACTCTAGATAATTTGCATGAACCGGATCGGCAGTATCTATTGATGGGGAAAGATTCTAACTGACGCTGGTTCAATTTGCAAGATTGAACCAGCGTAGGATATTCCGCAGAATAGGATTGCAGAGATATTGAAACATCTCAGAGAAACGATTTGTGACCATTTGGGGGAAATGCCAATACTGGCATTTCCCCCAAATACCGATTTATCGAGAGGCTTCACAGTCTTTCATGGCGCTGGAGAAAGATCCATGCTGTAATGTCGGGCGATGTAGTCCATGTCGTGGCCCAGGGAGAGCAAATTGTCAATATTACCAAACTTAAGAAATAGGGGAATGTCCCTAATTAATGCCCATTGAATTGTTCATGATGCTATGGCTCACAGCAGACTTTGTCTTTCCCGCTCTTTTTAGCTTGGTACATCAACTGGTCAATCCGGTTAACGAAGACCTTCATATCCTCTTGCGGCTTGTGCTGCGCGAAGCCGATACTCGCCGTCACATGAGCATCCTGACCCGGCACCGGGGAGAAAGTTTCTTTCTTAACCTCTGCACGGATTCTTTCCGCTGTGGCGGCGCCATCAGCGCCTGTTGTCATGGGTAGAATGATGGTAAATTCTTCGCCGCCATAACGATAAGCGAAATCCGTCTCTCGCAGACATCTTTTAATCACCTGGCCAATTCGCCGTAAGACCTTGTCTCCCTCTATATGGCCGTAGGCATCGTTGAATGTCTTGAAATCATCGAGATCAAGAAGCAAAAGGGTTAAAGGTTGTTCATAGCGGTTCGACCGATTTGTTTCGATTTTAAGCTGAACGTAAAAATGCCGGAAATTATAAAGCTGGGTGAGTTTGTCGACAATACTGAGTTCTCGGTATTTTTTTTCACTGTCCCTCAGCGCCTTCTCCATCAGCTTACGGTCAGTAATGTCATAGGTAACACTGAGAATATGGGGGACATCGTCAAGATCGAGCAAGGAGGCTGACATCAAACCGTATCGGATATCACCATCCTTTGTTCGAAAGGCGGCTTCATAGTTACGGACTGCCCCGTCTTTTTTTAATCCTTCTACCACTCTTTGCCTGTCCTCGATATTTTTCCAGATATTATATTCTATTGATGTCTTTCCGATAATGTCCTGTTCGGTATATCCCAAAATCCTGGTAAATCCCTGGTTAATAGAGACATACATCCCGTCTTCCAGACGGTTGATGTTTATGGCAGCCGGGCTGGTATAAAAGGCCTTACGGAATTTCTCTTCACTCTTGGTTAACTTCTCCTCCATCCGCTTGCGTTCGGTGATGTCCGTAAGGAATAATGTGAGCCCTATGACATCGCCGTTCCCATCAATAACCGGGTTGTAGATATCCTCATAGTATCTGCGATCAAGCGCTGTGTCCCCGTATGCCTCAACTAACGTGAAAGATTCACCCGACAGGGCACGATCAAAATTGATTTTTGCCTTAAGACAATCTTCAGGGTTCTTAATATATTCAAGCATGCTGTTCCCGAGAGCAATATCCGCCCCCCAGATTTGTTTCATAATCTGACGGTGATTTTCGTTGAAAAAAATATACCGATACTGTTGGTCAAGAGCAAATATGACTACATCTTTGGAACTCTCAACCAAGTTTTTCAGGAGGACATATGAATTCTGCAGTGCATCTTTCGCATGCGTGCGATCTGATTCAGATTGCTCAAGTTCCCGAATTCTCTGCTTTAAAAATGATATCTCTTCGATCAGTTCGGGATTTGACCTGGTTTGCTCACTCATCTGGCGCCCCCTCTGTCATGACAAACGGTGATGGCTGGAAACAAAATAATCGTATACCCATTGAGATGTCAAATGGAATATGGCCCATCGGATGTTTTTTGTTATCTGAAATAAATAACTTATTCTAACCTATACTGATTAATGTTTTTCTTCAATATTGAATGCCATTTGAAATGTAGCATTTTTATTATAATTTAAGAATTATTGAATTCAGGAAGAAGGTTTATGGTCTAAAGGAACGGAACATCTGCTATCAAGCCTTTGCACGTTTCTATCCGAAGTCAACGAACTCTCTCGCATGGTAATGATATAGACTCGTATTTGGAGTGTGGATCTTACTCACAGCCAGTTTTTATTGACTTCAAGGGCTATACATATCGTATTTTTAAGAAAATGCATATTATCGTAAAAAAAAAGAATCTCACCATAAAAATACCTGTCATGAAGTGGTACCGGCGATCAGGGATCGACTGGGTACTGTGGTTGCCTCCCCTCCAGCACATCCAGGACGCCCTGGGCGACCATGGTCGCCATGTTATAGAGGCTCTCCTCCGTCATCGCGCAGAAATGGGGCGTCACGATCACGTTTTCCATATGCAGCAGCGGATTGCCAGGACGCGGCGGTTCCGGTTTGTAGACATCGATGGCCGCACCGGCGATCTGTTTTCTCTTGAGCGCATCGATCAACGCGGCCTCGTCCACGATGGTGCCCCGCGCGGTGTTGATAAGGTAGGTGCCTGGTTTCATCAAAGCCAGCGTGCGGGCATTAATCAGATGTCTCGTCTCCGCACCTCCGGAACAGTGAACGACAACGAAATCGCACTGGGGCAGCATCTCCTCAAGCCGTTCCATTTTCTGGACGCTGTAACGGGCGAGCTTTTCCGCATCCACATAAGGATCGTAGCCGAGGACGCGCATGTTGAAGGCCGCGTGCATCCTCTTCGATACGGTGGAACCGATTCGGCCGACTCCGATCACGCCGAGGGTTTTCCCCCACAGATCGGCACTGATCAGCCCTTTCTGACGCGTCATGATCGCCATCGTCACCGTATCGCTGAGCAGCTCTTCGGATTGCATTGCGGAATGCGCCTCGACAATTTTTCGACCGAGTAAGATGATGAATCCCATGGAAATTTCGGCCACGCTTTCCGTATTGGCCGCGGGTGTATAGACGACCTGAATCCCCAGATCGGCGGCGGCTGCGATATCGACGGTATCATAACCCACACCGTGCCTCCCAATCACCGCGAGCTTGGGTGCGGCTTCCATGATCTGCCGTGTGATCTTCGTATTCCGGACCACGAGGGCATTGCAATCGCCGATCACGGCCAGAATGCCTTCAAGATTTTGCGGCTTCGGATAAACCAATTCCGCCTTTTCAGCCAGCATGCCCTCGCCGGCCTGATGAATGCGTTCTACCAATAGAATTTTGTTCATAAAAATCCCTCAATGGTTATTTTGTTCAATACCGGTGGCTCCGATCCAAAATCCGATCCCTCTGGCACTATCCCGTGAAACAGATGATAAGACATTCGTTTTTGTCGGCGGGAGTATAGTTGGAATGAATCGCCATGTCAATCAGTTGGATTATTTGTGGATAGGTGACGTCATATTTCAGCGAATCTTTGGAATAATTATAGGGGTTCTCTCTTTATATTCAGAGTATTCTTTCCCAAAACGCTTCTCAAGTTCCGGTTCTTCAATATATTTAAATTCCAGGATACTGATAAACACAAATATCGGTGTTATTATGAAGGTAAGCAATACAGATCTGTATAACATGCCAATCCCGGCCAGCAGCATAAAGACGCCTGTCATCATGGGGTTCCTGCTATACGCATAGGGGCCATCGGTAACCAATTTCGGTGGCGGATTGATTGGAGCAGGAGTTCCTTTGGCTTGAAAGAATCTCCATGCGCACCATATCCATAATGAGGAACCTGCTATTAAAAAGGGTATGGAAATCGCTATGCCGTAAGGTTTTGAAATAGATCCGGGAAATCCAAAAAACCGATCCATATAAAAAGAAATGAATATGGCCAGTAATATGATGCAGAGAAAAGCGGCACCAAACAATGGGGTAAGGATCATACGAATTCTTTTTCTACTCGTTACCCCCTTGTATAAGAGGTTTATTATACCTTCATGAAACCCTCTCATATGCATCTGCCCTCTACTCCAACCTGTACCACGTTTTTAAAGATAATTCGGCCTTTCATTATTATTGGAATCCCTCCGGCGATGGGACATAGATTCACTTTGTTTCCCTTCGAAAGGTTGTAGGATAGGGAAATTTGGAAAGCAACATTTATGTACCCTATAATCTCTCCGGTATTCTGTCCATGAAGTGAATCGACGATCCAGCAGCCTGTCAGTGGCCAAGTACCGCCTTCTGATAGAGGTTCACTAAGACGTCTTTGGGATCGAATTTCGACTTGAGTTTCCCGTAGGCTTCACCGTTGTAGATGCGCCAGAAGTCCTCTTCCGTGAAGAAGGATTGCGAATAGAGCGATTTACGTCCGCCGAACTCCTGAACAATGTCTTCGATGAGACCGTTGAAATGGCCGGGGGCCATCTCTGATGTGTTTCTGACGCTTCCCCAGAATCCGAAGTTCAGATAGAGCGCACCCGGTTTCATGGCATAGAGCGTCCAGTCCCCGGCCGCCTCCTGGGGGCGTACCGGACAGATCCAGCAGGGCCGTATGGCGATCTCGCGATCATAGAACTTCATGAATTCAATGGATTTTTCGATGGGGATCTCAACGTCCTGGATCACCTGCTCGAATCCTTCGATCGGCAGGTGCAGGATTGTGCGCAGTGTGTGCAGGCGCTTTTCAACCTTCCATTTCCGGTAGAGTGATTGAATTTTCCAGTAGCTTCTGGAACACAGCATCCAGCGTCCAAAAAGACGACGCAACAGGGAATTTTGCATGCCGAAGCTCCGCGAACACCAGAACCAGTCGGGGTCCCATCGCCACAGAAAGTCCCGCATGGTCATGAGATCATCACTGCGATTCCGAAGTGACTGGTAGTATATGTGCATGCCCTTGTAATCACTGACGGGTCCGCGATCATGGGTGAGTCGTGCCTGGGTGAGCGTATATTCATCGGGTCTGAAGGCAACTCCCTCGACGAAATCCGGTGCATCGGGACTCTCTTCGCAGGCTGCTTCCATGGCAGAAAGAAAATGCGCAGGACCGGAGAAGCGCCGGTGGGTCAGCCTGACGAAAGGGCTCGCAGGCAGGAGCTTCAGGCGCAGGCGAAGGATGTATCCGAGTGTCCCGTAGGAATTGGGCATGGCATGGAAGAGGTCTACATTCTCGTTATCGCGACGGCATATACGGATGGTTCCATCGCCGCAGAGGACCTCCATCTCTTCGACCATCTCGTGAACGAGGCCATAGCGAAAGGAGGAGGCTTCGATACCAACACCCGAAACGGCACCACCGACGGTAATGGTCTTCAACTCTGGAACCACGGGCGGACGCAGGCCCATTGAGAGTGTCGCGTCGGTAAAATCCTCGAAGGTGGTCATTCCTTCCACCTCGGCGGTTCTGCCTGTCCGATCTATCTCAATGACCCTGCAGAGGCGCCGGACGTCGAGCCCTTTTACTGCAGTTTCCCTGCGGGCACGGAAGAGGTTCGATGTCTTCTTTGCCAGACGGACCTGCCTGCCTGGTTTGCTCGCCATGGCACGGGACAGATCACGGCAGGTCTCATGATAGGATTCCCAGCTGTCGAAGAGGTCCAGACGATTCCCGTCCATCAGCGGACACCTTTCCATCCACCGCGGATTCCATCTTTCGAGAGCACCACCTGCCAGAGCTGGAGTTGACGGCTGCGAAATGCGCCCGCGCAGGAGAGGAGGTAGTACCGCCACATGCGGTAGAAGCGTTCACTG
>CAYMYS010000135.1:0-6287 GCA_964394725.1 uncultured Syntrophaceae bacterium | reverse complement strand
AGGCGGTTGCACAGTTGCCTCAAGGATTCGGTTTTGACTGGACCGGGCTTTCCTACCAGGAGCGGATGTCCAGCTCGCAGGCGCCCATACTGTATGCTTTTTCGATCTTTGTCATTTTCCTGTGCCTGGCGGCGCTCTATGAAAGCTGGACCATCCCCATCTCCGTTCTACTGATCCTGCCTCTCGGGGTCATCGGCGGAATTATCGCGTCAAGCTGGCGGGGGATGTCCAATGATGTCTATTTTCAGATTGCTCTTTTAACCACACTGGGGTTGACCACCAAGAACGGCATCCTGATTGTTCAGTTTGCCAGGAGTGGTTTGGAACAGGGTATGGGTCTGATCGATGCAACCTTAGAGGCGGTAAAATTACGTTTTCGTCCGATCATTATGACATCTCTGGCCTTCGGTTTCGGGATACTGCCCCTTGCCTTAACCACCGGCGCCGGGGCAGGAGCCCAAAATGCCATCGGTACCGGCGTCTTGGGAGGAATGGTGACCGCCACCGTTCTGGTGGTTATTTTTGCACCCCTCTTCTATGTGCTGATCGAACGGCTCTTCGGTAAAAAAGTGAGGCATGAAAGATCCGAAAGAAACGGCGCAAATCCATCGGGAGATGAATGATATGAGTAGAAAATTTATTGTTATACTGGTTGTGAGCGCCTTTTTTCTGGTCGGCTGCTCTCTGGCGCCGAAATACACACGGCCTGAATCACCTGTCCCCGTTGAGTGGCCACAGGGGGTGGCCTACGAAGGAACTCAAGCGGCGCCGGGAGCACCGGCAGTCCCGGAGTTATTAAGCCGACAGGAATTTTTTGCCGATAGCCGGCTTCAACGACTTATTGAGACGGCCTTGAACAATAACCGTGATCTGCGGCTTGCCGCCCTGAATGTTGAAAGGGCCCGCGCGCTCTACGGCATTAAAAGAGTTGACCTCTTTCCCACGGTCAATGCGGTGGGCAGTGGAAGCAAACAGCGTGTACCTGCCGATCTTTCAATCACCAGTAGCGCGACGACCACTGAGCAATATGGCGTCAACCTGGGGATCCTTTCCTGGGAAATTGATTTTTTCGGACGTATCCGCAGCCTGAAAGATCAGGCATTGCAGGCCTATCTGTCTACGGAGCAGGCCCGTCGCAGCGCGCAAATTCTGCTGGTTTCCGAGATTGCCAGGGTGTATCTGACCCTTGCCGCAGATCGGGAAACCCTTACATTGAACCAGTTCACCCTTAAGACCCAGCAGGACGCCTATGATTTAATGCAAAAACGTTATGAAGTTGGGCTCTCAACCAAGCTGGACCTGCGTCGAGCGCAAATTCAGGTAGATACGGCCTGGGGGAATGTGGTCCGCTACAGGCAACTGACGGCGCAGGACATGAATGCCCTGAACCTTTTGGCGGGCTCCCCGGTGCCCGAAGATCTCCTGCCTGCGGATCTCAGTAGCGTTATCCCTCCGAAAGACATTTCTCCGGGCCTGTCCTCCGAGGCGCTTTTGAACCGGCCTGATATCATGGCGGCGGAATATCGTCTCAAGGGGGCCTATGCCTATATTGGCGCGGCACGGGCGGCCTTTTTCCCCCGCATTTCTCTGACTACCACGGTGGGAACGGCAAGTGCCGAATTGTCCGGTTTGTTTAGCTCCGGCTCGGCTACGTGGAGCTTTATACCGCGAATCACTATACCGATTTTTGATGCCCGCACCTGGGCCGCACTTCGGGTGAGCAAGGCTGAACAAAAAATCGTCCTGACACAGTATGAGAGGGCAATCCAGATGGCCTTCAGGGAAGTGGCCGATGCCCTTGCCGTAAGCGGCACTGTGGACCAGCAGGTATCTGCCCAACAATCCCTGGTGGATGCTGTTGAAGAGACATATCGCCTAACACATAAGCGCTATTCAAAGGGGGTTGACAGTTACCTCAGCGTTCTCGATGCGCAACGCTCGTTATATGGATCGAAGCAGGGACTAATCTCTCTCCACCTGGCGAAGCTTGCCAGCCAAGTGAGGCTTTACACGGTACTGGGCGGAGGCAATTAGGGCGGTAAAGATCACACCTGTGGGTCTGAAAAGCATCGAAGACAGCGTAAAAGGGGAATCTCGTATTCCTTGTCCATGAAAATCCGTGATATATTCCCCTTTTTGGGAATGCGAAGATAGACACAGGGGGCGACAGCACCATCGACGGAGGAGAATACATTTCTCAGGGGATTGGCCTCACACATGGGCACTTCTTCCGCCTTAAGGATTGAAGCTCTCCGCAACAAGTTGCGGTGAATGCGCTCGCTGTTCAGTCCATGGCTCATCACCCTTTTTACATATCTCAGTCCCTGCCCTTCCCGATAGCCTGTCTAATTAACAGTCATAATAGATACTATTGATCCAGAATTTTCCTGACTTTATGAGAGATTTGCTCTATGTTGAAGGGCTTCTGAATAAAATTATCGCAGCCACGTTTCAGTATCTCCGTTGCCTGTCCATTTATGCTGTATCCACTTGACAGTAAAACCTTAATGTCGGGATTGATCTCTCTGAGAATATCGTAAACCTCTCCACCACACATCCCGGGCATGATCATGTCGAGGATAACCATATCGATTTTGTCTTTATGTGTTACATATTCCGCTATTGCCTCTTCTCCGCTCCTTGCAAGCAACAAAGTGTAACCCAAAGCCTCAAGTATCTCCTTCCCCACATCTATGATCATCTCTTCATTATCTACCAGGAATATGGTCTCCGTTCCTGTCAGAAATTTTTCAGTCAACTTTTCTTCTACTGCTACTTCCTTCACCGATACGGGCAGATAGATATTGAAGGTGGCTCCCACACCTTTTTCACTGTATACATTGATCATACCGCCATGATTCTTTATGATCCCGTAAGCCGAGGCCAGACCCAATCCTGTACCTTTCGTGCTGCTCCTCTCTTTTGTGGTGAAGAATGGCTCGAATATCCGCTTTACCGTTTCCTTATCCATGCCCACTCCTGTGTCTGTAATGGACATTTTAACGTATCTGCCGTGTTCAAAGTAATAGGGTTTGATATAGTTTTTATCGAGTGTGATATTCTCAGTCTGCAGATAAAGCTCGCCGCCTCCGGGCATAGCCTGCCAGGCATTTACAAATATGTTTAAAAGTGTACGTTCTATCTGACCCTGATCCACTTCCACCACCCAGATGTCTGTCTGAAATCTCCTGTGAATTTTTATCTCTTTTTTTGTACGGCCGAACATATCGGAACTCTTCTCGATGAGCCTGTTCAGATCAGTCGGCTTGACCTCGTATTTTCCTCCCCTGGCAAAACCCAGTAAATGGCCTGTAAGGTCCGCCCCATCCCGTACGTATTGTTCAATGTTTTTCAACCTTTCATAATGGGGATGCATGGGATCCATGTTTAAAAATAAGAGAGAGGCATTCCCCTCGATACCCATAAGAAGGTTGTTGAAGTCGTGGGCAATCCCGCCGGCTAATGTCCCTATGGCTTCCATCTTCTGGGCCTGCTGGAGCCGGACTTCAAGATTCTTTTTTTCCGCCAATAACTGCCTGCGTTCGCTGATATTACGAGCAATGCCCACTCTGCCTTTCGGCATTCCCTGGGCATTGAAAAGTGATGTCATATTCAATTCTACAGAAATTTTTCTTCCATCTTTATGCTTAAACTCCACTTCGAAAAATTCATTTGTCTTGCCGGAAATACCTCGTTCGAAGCGTCCAATTGTTGACTTGATATGTTCAGTAACAAGGGCGTCAGTGAACGCGCGTCCTATGAATTTCTCTACGGCATAACCGGTAACTCTTTCATATGCCGGGTTAATGTAGGTAAACTTGCCTTCCCTATCTAAGGTAAATATCATATCGGCTGCCGTCTCCATAAGAGAACGATATTGCTTCTCACTCTCCAGTAAAGCTTGCTCAATGCGATGACGTTCGCTCATGTCCATTAAGGAACAGAGGGTTTTATTTGTCCCGTCAATCACGGCTAGCTTGAGAGCTATATCCTTGATATTCCCCTGCCTGTCAATAAAACGAAAGGCATGCTCAGAAGGCAGGCCTTCATCATTTTCCATTCTTTTATTATGGTAGGCCTTCATCATCGTGATGTCTTCATCTAAAACAAAATCAGTCCAACTCATCTTGCCTTCGACGGTCTCTTTTGAATGTCCACTCAGTACCTCAAATGCCGAGTTTATCATAGAGATAGTCCTGTTCCCTTCCAGTATGCAGGTGGGTGAGGCTGTGTTTTCAAAAACGCTGCTATAGAGTACTTCGCTTTCCTGTAACGCCTCCCCGACATCATGTTTTTCACAGGCCCTGCGTATGGTGAGAAGTAACTGATCCACATCACATGGCTTCTTAAGATAATTGTAGGCACCCATATTCACTGCCTCGACGACCCGTTCCTGAGACGCATCAAAACCGGCAAGTACAATACACTCCGTACCGGGTGACGTCTCCCTAATCTCCTTTATAACCTTAAGGACGGACATGTCATCACCGTTGAAGTCTATCAACGCCGCAGAAACATCAGACATCACTCCTCTGATCCCGGTTCCGGTTTCCATCCCGGCAGTAATCGTTACGACCTCGTATCCTTTTTCACGGAGGATATCGGAAAGGTTTTTCCTGACTCCAACATCATCACCTACGATAAGTATACAATCCTTTTTCATCTCTTGTTGCTTCATTCTCTCTTCACGTATACTGCCTCAACACTCTTCCAAGTCCCCCTGCGTGTGATATGTTTCCTTTGTCTTCCTCTCGACTCTTCACTCCTTGCATCGCCGGAGTAGTCAATTGTTGATCACAATTATAAACTCTTACCGATCGCAGATTTGCGCTGAAACATCCCTTACGCATATTCCAGCAAAACCGTCACCCATTGGGATAATTATGGTCGTTATTACAAGAATTTTCTTTTTTATGCTGGGTACTTCGATAATATCGTTGTGGGTTGAAGTGCCTCAATGACGTTCCGAAATACGTGGCCTGATAACATTTCAGATAAATCGTGCTTCTACTTCGTCGGTGGCTGTTTGATCGACACAGCAACACCCCCACAATTTTCACCTTTCCGGCCAATTTAGTTTATACTTTTACCCTTGAGAGTTTGTCAATCTAAAAGATATGAAATGATATGAAATGAAATTCCAGTCTCTGATTATGATTTAAGATGGAGTATTTTTTGCCGATATATACGTAAAGCTTTTCCACCGCGAAGAAGGGATAGAGGATATAATGATATGAAAATAATACCCTACGAAATTTTTAAAAGTCCTGAACAACAAAAATCGGGCATAAGCCGGAAAACTGCGGGAAATGAATTTCAAGGCATTCTTCAACAAGCGACTGATACAGCATCGAAGCCGCTGGAAAGGGGCATGACTTCGCCACCTGTGCAAAACCTATCAACGATACAATTTGATCAGATTCCCACAATTAATAAGGCGCAGAACATAGAACGGGTAGGACAGTTTCTGGGTGTTCTTGAAAATTATCATCATAAACTGGGAGATCCCGATTCCACCTTAAAAGAGTTTTATCCTCTTGTTGCCGACATGGAAAGCGAAACAGCCAGGATCTTGCCTCTATTAGATTCAATATCTGACGGGGATGAACTGAAGAATATCCTTAACAGGGCTGTCATCACTGCAACGGTTGAAGTAATCAAGTTCAACAGAGGCGATTATCTCTAAATCAGACCTTCACCAATGAAACTCTATTCAGACAACAGGAAAAATAATCTGACAGTCACTCTGAAATATATAATCGAATAACTATGAGTGTAGACATTAAAAGCAGTTTAGATTTAGAAGACGAACTTATCTATTTGGGGCTTTTTCATAAGGCCAGGGATATTTATTTCGAATTGGGCGCAGATGCCGTTCTCTCCTATATCAAGTCCAGTTACCTCCTCTTGAGCAAGGTTTATCATCCCGATCTTAATCCCAGAAACAAAGTCAAGGCCGAAATGACGCAACAGAGGCTCAACAAACTCAGCCAACTCATCGACCAATTGAGGGACTAGGAGATCATTGCATTAATCAGGACGGGGATTGGAAAGGAAAAAAAGAAAATACTTCTTGTGGAAGACGAATCCAGCATAAAGACAATGCTCAGAGACGTCTTTTACATGGAAGGTTATAACACCATTGCTGTTTCCGACGGGCAAGAAGGGTATGAAATGTTCTGCGAGTATAGGCCGGACCTGGTCTTTACCGATGTGGTTATGCCTAGAATGAGCGGCTTGGAATTTGTAAAAAAGATCAGAAAAGTGGACCCCGATATCAAGGTAAT
>CAYMYS010000134.1:0-6315 GCA_964394725.1 uncultured Syntrophaceae bacterium | reverse complement strand
AGTCGTCTCCGAATCGTTCATCGCATTCGTTGAAATTCCACTGATCCCAGGTGCGAAGGCCCCAGCCGAGTTCTCTGAACCGTTCCTGATCCTCCTTTCCCTCTAATCGTAAGGTCCAGGCAAGGGCAAGGTCCATGTTGTAATGCCGGGCAATATATTCCATGTCATGGCCCCGGGAGAGCAAAATGTCGATATTACAAAAATTTGTATTTCCGACAATTTCCGATATTCTGTTTCGGCTTACACCAACTATGTCCGCTATCTTTTCCTGTTTCCATCCCAGATGGCTCAGTCTAAGGATGATTGTGTCGCGATTTGCCTTCTGACGTGCTCTAATATCGGAGATCCAGATATGGACGGTCTGCTGTGTAATGCCCAGTTTTTCCGCAAGGGCCGCTTCCGTCCATCTGCATTCACCATCTTGCGATGCGATATCACGGGCAACGCGTTTTTTGTCGGTGGCGCTCAGGCGATCGCCGTGGCTGGTATTGCATTGTGCCGATTGGAGTAGAAGGGCTACCTTGTGCTTCTCGTAATCAATGGGTGTTTCATTCCATGCGACGGCGGGAATATTCTTTATTCCTCTTTCCCTGAAGGCATGCCATCGGTTGATGCCGTCGACGATTACCGTTGCTTCTATTGTCTCGTTGCCTGACGGATAGTTGAAGACCCGCTGGATTGTGATGGGCGGAAATTCGGCGCCCATGGCAAGGGATTCAACATAGGCGCTGATGGTCTTGTCGCTTTTACTTCCTCTTGGATAGATAAAGTGGTCCCACGTCAGATCGGAAAGGGGGAAAAGCAATGATGAATTTTCGCTGTTTTGTGTTGAATTCATGGATTTTGCCCTCTCTGTCTGATCTTTACAGGTGAGTGCTGCGGGGCGGTTTGTTTTACAGGGGGAAAGCCTTTCGGAATTCCCCCTGTAACATGTGATCATGAGGGAAAAATGTTATCCATAGGGGTACATGCCCTTTTTAATAGTAGATAGGTTCTCAAGAACCTGGTTGTGTTTCTCTTCATCGGTGAGCAGATAATCAATGAGGTATTCCTGGACGACCATCCCTTTCCCCTTTAATTCGGCCTTCGCTTCATTCGCCAGTTCGACGGTTTTCTTTTCCAGCTCGATATGCTTTTCAATCATATCCCACACATCGCCGAGTTCTTGAGGTACTAAAGAAATGGCCTTCCTTTCCAGGCTGTCGACAATAAACTCCTGAATGCGATAGTGCATCTGTGAATCCCGTTGGATAATCTCCATAATAAGGCGGACAACGGGATTGTCTGTCTTTTCGATTACCTTGCCTGTTGAAGACACAGCGGCATTTTCAACCTTTTGCCAATGCCTCATGGTTGCAATAAGTTTACTCTGGACCTCTTTTGTAGACATGTGCTTCTCCTCCTTTCTGTACATAGGGACAACGCCCATTTTACGTGCATACGGGGATGGCTGCACCCATACGCCTCTTCAGCGGGACACAATGGCTGTGGTGGATGAGATAGAAATGGTGTGGCGAGATTGAAATCAGGAATCAATGATTTTTATCGTGAACCTACATGACAGTATGCATATTCATCGGGGCCGAAATGACAATGAGAGACCATTATATATCATTGAAATATATATTGCACCCATATCTTTACTATTTCTTACCAATCCACAGGTATGGATAGTGTGCCGCTGTCGACGGCAATTGTGGGATATCTGAACTGCGTCGATTCTTCAGGGCCTTGCGATAGAGGATTCCTGTGTTTCGACGTGCATGTCCGATTGCCCTTTGCCGATAGATATCCTTATGCCAACGCGTTATCGATCACGGGCCGGAATCGGTCTATAATTTTATTCTAAAATGTACAATCCTCTTCAATTGTTGGGCAAATTGTGATAGAAGTGCACTGACATTCCGTAGACATGTTAACTTCTCAAAGCGGAGAGATTTATGACCAGGAAATACAATCCTCAACAAATCGAAGAAAAGTGGCAAAAGCACTGGGCAGCGGCCAGGACATTTAATGTTACTGAAGATCCTGCTAAAGAAAAATACTATCTCCTGGAGATGTTTCCCTACCCATCGGGCAAGATCCACATGGGTCATGTCAGAAACTATACCATCGGAGACGTGGTGGCCCGGTACAAGAAATTGAGGGGATACAATGTCCTCCATCCCATGGGATGGGATTCCTTCGGCATGCCTGCCGAGAACGCAGCCATTGAACACGGGATTCCACCGGCGCAATGGACGAATGACAATATTGCCGCCATGAAGAAGCAACTGAAGAGAATAGGCTTCAGCTACGACTGGGACAGAGAAATCTCTACCTGCGAACCGGAGTATTATAAATGGGAACAGCTCTTCTTCCTCTGGATGTATGAAAAAGGTCTCGCCTATAAAAAAGGGGGGACCGTTAACTGGTGTTCCCAATGCCAGACCGTACTGGCCAACGAACAGGTAGAGGCGGGACTCTGCTGGAGATGTGGCACTGAGGTTACTGAAAAATACTTTGACCAGTGGTTTTTTCGCATCACCGATTATGTTGAGGAACTCCTCGAATACTGCGATAAACTCCCCGGATGGCCCGAACGGGTCCTTACCATGCAGAAAAACTGGATCGGTAAGAGCCACGGATGTGAGCTCGTTTTTCCCATGGCCGACTCCGACGAATCCATCAGGGTCTTCACCACGAGACAGGATACCATATTCGGCGCCACCTTCATGCTTGTAGCGGCGGAACATCCCCTTGTCATGGAACTCGTAGCGGGGAAGGCCGTTGAAGAGGAAGTGAAGGAATTTGTTGAGCGTGTAAAGAAACAGGATAAGCTGACACGAACAGCGGACTATTATGAAAAAGAGGGGGTCTTCCTCGAATCATATTGTCTCAATCCCGTTACAAACAAAAAGATGCCCATCTATGCAGCCAACTTCGTTCTCGCGGATTACGGAACAGGGTGTGTGATGGCCGTTCCCACTCACGACCAGCGCGACTTTGAATTTGCAGAAAAATATGGTCTGCCCCGTGTTGTCGTTATTCAGAATCCCGATAATCCCCTCAATGCGGAAACCATGACTGAGGCATACGTGGATCAGGGGATACTTGTCAATTCAGGAAAATTCGACGGCATGAACAACCTGAAGGCACTGGAAGACATAGCGGAGTATCTGGAATCGATAGATCGGGGGAAAAAGACCGTCGAATATCGTCTGAGAGACTGGGGAATATCGCGTCAGAGATACTGGGGCGCGCCGATCCCTATTATAAATTGTGAAAAATGCGGGATTGTGCCCGTACCGGAGAAAGACCTTCCCGTCGTATTACCCAGGGACGTGGAACTGACGGGCGAAGGCGGATCGCCGCTGGAACGACTCGAAACATTTTTTGAAACATCATGTCCCCAATGTGGTGGCAGCGCCAGGAGAGAAACTGATACGATGGACACCTTTGTCGAATCTTCCTGGTACTTCAACCGCTATTGTTCCGCAGATTGTGATGCAAGTCCGGGGTTGGACAGGGATAAGATCGACTACTGGATGCCCGTAGATCAATACATCGGAGGGATTGAACACGCCATTCTGCACCTCCTCTATGCCCGGTTTTATACAAAGATGCTGAGAGATTTCGGTGTTGTCGGCGTCGATGAGCCCTTTAAAAATCTCCTGACACAGGGAATGGTGTGCAAGGAAACCATGACCTGTAAGGAGCACGGGTACCTCCATCCCGATGATGTAAAGGGCGGCAGGTGTGTCTATTGCAATGAAAAGGTGACGATAGGTAAAACTGAAAAGATGTCGAAGTCCTTGAAAAATGTCGTTGATCCCGACTATCTTATACAGCGCTACGGCGCCGATACTGCACGGATGTTCTGCCTTTTTGCGGCTCCGCCTGAAAAGGACTTGGAATGGAGTGACCATGGAGTGGATGGATCATTTCGCTTCCTGAACAGGGTATGGCGAATCATTATGGATTACATCGATGATATCAAAGATGTTCCACCCATTGATGAAGGTTTGGAAGTTGATGGAGACTTGAAGGGCCTGATCAAAAAGACCCATCAAACGATCCGCAAGGTAACGACGGATATCGAAGAGAGGTTTCACTTCAATACGGCCATCAGTGCCGTCATGGAACTGGTGAATACACTCTACCAGATCGAGCGTCCCGAAAAGGGGGACAGGATATCCTACGCGATAATCCGAAAGACCATTGAAACAGTCGTCATTCTGCTCTCACCCATCGTTCCTCATGTAACGGAGGAACTCTGGGAAATAATTGGGATGAAGGGGCAGCTGGCGGAGAGTTCCTGGCCGTCATACGACCAGACCCTGGCCGCCGAGGAGGAGATTACCATAGTCATACAGGTTAACGGGAAACTGAGAGGCAGAATTCAGGTAAGTGCGGGAGAATCCGATGACAGGATCAAGGAATGTGCCCTGAAGGAAGAGAAGGTTCAAAAATTCATAGAGGGAAAACAGGTGATCAAAGAGATCTACGTTCCCAAAAAACTGGTCAATATTGTGGTGAAATGACGAGGTGTTTATGATGAAGAAGATTTTGCTGATTGTTGTTTTGTTGATACCTTCACTGTACCTTATCGGCTGCGGATATCACTTCTCGCCCGGTGGGGAACATATAGACAGGGCCATACAGGATGTATTTGTTGACAATTTTGATAATCGGACCACGGAGGCGAACATCGAAAATTACGTCAGGAACTCTTTCATCAGTCAAATGAGTCGAGGGAGCCGATTCGAGGTTGTAGCGGGTAAAAAGGAGTGCGATGCCTTTCTCTCCGGCAGCATCAACAGAATCGACACATCTCATGTTTCCTACTCTTCAACTGATGTGGCGCAGGAGAATCGTGTGACTATAACAATGTCACTCACCTTCGATGAGGTAAAAACCGGTAAAGTGATCTGGGCCAGCGAAAACTTTACCGGGAATGATGTATACACGGTCGATAGCCTAGACACCAGTAAAACAGAGAGATACAGAAAGGCTGCCATCAAAAACCTTTCCGATGATATGGCCGAAAAAGCCTATAGAAGTATTATGTCAGGATTTTAAATGAGAAGGGTCAGTTAACCGACGACATTGACCTTCTTTGTCAATCGCGATATCTTCCTGGCTGCGTTATTCTTGTGGAGTACTCCCTTCGAAGCCGCTGTGTCTATTACCTTTGTGGCCGTAAGGAGTGCGTTGCGTGATTTCTCCTGATCCTTTTCTTCGATGGCGCTAAGCACCTCTTTGATCGTCGTCTTTACATGGGTCTTCATAGAGGCATTACGCACCCTTCTCTTTTCGTTTTGCCTCATCCTTTTTTCTGCAGATTTATGTGTTGCCAAAGAATGTTCCTCCTCCTGATAGTAATTGCTAAGGTGTGAATAAATATATCAGTTTTCATATCATGTCAAGGTTAAATGTTTGGCTGTTCCCAATTTTCTGTGATATAGATCATCACACACGCATGTGACAAATGTGCGCAACCTATTTCTCTAGAAGGATACTGAATTGAAGTCAAAAAGTCTTTTTCTTGTTTTACTCGTCGTCATAGCTCTTCATGCCTTTGCACTCGATTCTGGGGGAGCCGCTGATTTCCCGAGACCCATTGGCGCTATCAATGACTTCGCCGGTGTAATACCTGCACAATATAAACAACAGATGGAGAATATCGCCCGTGAAGTACTAGAGAAGACGGGGGCGGCAGTCGTTGTGGCAACGGTGAAGGATATCGAAGGGCAGGACCCAGCCGATTATGCAAACAGACTTTACGAGGCCTGGGGTATCGGCGAAAAGGGAAAGGACAAGGGGGTTCTTATCTTCCTTGCCCACAAGGAACGACGGGTAAGAATAGAGGTGGGCTATGGCCTTGAGGGAGTGCTTACGGACGGAATATCCGGTGAAATCCTTGACAAATATGTGGTGCCCCTGCTGAAAAAGGAGGATTACGGTGGGGGCCTTTTTAATGCACTCATTGCAGTATCATCCATAGCAGCGAAGGATGCGGGGGTATCATTAACTGCGATTCCCGGAAAGCAGGTAAGGCAAAAGGAATCCCCCAAAATGAATCTCTTTTCCCTTATCTTTTTCTTCATTATCCTGTCGCTGCTCCTCGGTACACGGCAGGGGAGAAGGATGCTCCCCTTTCTCATCCTCATGCTCATGATGGGGGGGAGGGGAGGAGGCTCCGGAGGTTTTGGAGGATTCAGTGGGGGATTTGGTGGTTTTGGCGGCGGTATGAGCGGTGGCGGTGGTGCAGGCCGCGGATTTTAAGAAAAGAGAGGCAAAACATGGCAAAGATAAGGGATCCAAAGGATATAT
>CAYMYS010000133.1:0-6355 GCA_964394725.1 uncultured Syntrophaceae bacterium | reverse complement strand
TAATCTGTCAAAGAACAAAATCGTGATCAATGAAATCTAAACCCGAAAGTTGAGTAAATAAGTATTGATGGTCCGGTAAAAAGTCATTTTTCTCGCTTGATGACCATTCCGGGGATGATTTCGGCGCTTGGCTAAAAATCTAAAAACTCGTGCTAAAGCACTCAAACAATTAGATTTTCATAACGCCAATCACCGCTATCATCTGTTTCCCGAAATGCTCAAATCCGCTCGAAAATGACTTTTTACCGATTCGTCAGTATTCTTTTGGTAAAGTTTTTGGGAATATGTTAGAAATATCGCATGAGAATGCTCGCCCTCGATTATGGAAGCAAAAGAATAGGTGTCGCCTTGAGTGACGAGCTGGGTATAACGGCCCAGGGGCTCACCACGATAACGAGGAAGGGTCGCCCGCGGGATATGGAACGGATATCCCGACTGGTAGAGGAGCATGGCGTAGAAGTCGTAGTGATCGGATACCCCGTAAGACTCGACGGTACGGAGGGAATCCAGTGTGAAAAGGTGTCGAGATATGCCGAAATCCTCCGTTCTCATCTATCGATACCCGTGATCAAATGGGATGAAAGCTTCTCAACAAAAGAGGCGGAAACCATCCTTATTGAGGCGGATATGAAGCGCAGGAAGAGAAGAGAGGTGGTAGACAAGGTGGCCGCCACCATCATTCTTCAGGGATACCTCAATAGTCTAAACCGAGAAAAAGCGAAAGATCTGCGGGGATGAACTTTCTTAAACAGCAGTGGCTCATACTATGTTCTATTGTCGGTATTGTTGTGATGTTGTTATGTGCCGCTTTCTTCAGTTATGTGGAAAATCCCGTCGACTCCGAAGAGAGGGTGCTGGAGATAGAAATTGCCAGAGGGGCTAGTTTTTCGTCCGTAGTCGGTCTCCTGGAAGATGCGGGATTGATCAGGCAGAAAAAATATTTTCTCCTGCTGGCAAATGTCAAGGGTGCCGAGAAACAAATCAGGGCCGGTGAATATGAACTGAATAGTTCGATGAGCCCGGGGGAGATAATTGACACGTTAATGGAGGGAAGGGTCAAGGGGCATCGCGTTTCCATACCGGAAGGCTTTACGTTACGTCAGATAGCCGCTCGTCTTGCCGCCAAAGGGATTGTTGATGAAAAGAGATTTCGTGACCTCTCTCGGGACAGGGAACTCCTTGGATCCCTCAAGATAAAGGGAGGAAGCGCAGAGGGGTATCTTTTCCCCGATACCTATGTATTCAGCCGGTCCATGGATGAGAGTCAAGTAATCAAATTTATGGTCGATCATTTTTGGCGCAGGATAACAACTAAGATGAAAGGGCGGGCAGAGGAACTGGGCTTTACACTGGATGAGATCGTAACGCTTGCATCCATAGTCGAGAAGGAAGGAGGAAAGAGCGATGAAAAACCTATAGTAGCCGCCGTCTTTCACAATAGATTGAAGAGAAGAATGAGGCTGCAGAGTGACCCCACGGTCATTTACGATATTGAAGATTTTGATGGTAATTTGAAAAAAAGACACCTTGAGGAGAAGACCCCCTATAACACTTACCAGATACGAGGATTACCGCCGGGACCGATATGCAATCCCGGCATGGATGCCATACTGGCGACCCTCTATCCGGCACCCGTCAATTACCTCTACTTTGTTTCGAAAAATAATGGGTCCCACCATTTTTCGTCGAATCTGAAAAGTCACAACGAAGCCGTTATAACCTATCAAATAAAAAGAAGAAAATAACAAATTTTTTTTCTTGACAAAGCAATTTTACACCTTTATAGTCGCCATTAAGGTGGAGAAAAGTGGTGACTTGTGGAGGAGGAACATCGATTGTCTGTCTTTAGAGGACAACATTATCATACGATTGATGGAAAAGGCCGGATAATCTTGCCCGCTAAACTCCGAGAAGTGTTTAAGGAAAAAGATGATAAACGGCTGGTTGTCACCAGTCTTGATAATTACCTCCTTGTTCTTCCATATGAAGAATGGAGTGTCATCGAAGAGAAGGCGAAACAACATTCCATCTTGAAGAAAGAGATACGCGCATTCCAGCGATATTTCATGTCCGGTGCCGTTGATTGCACCCTCGACTCACAGTGGAGGATCCTCATTCCTCCTTCTCTCAGGCAACGTGCAAATCTTGAGAAGGATATCGTTTTGGCGGGAATGGTCAGAACGATAGAGATATGGAACAGGGAAGAGTTTGAGGAGAATCTAAAAATAACATCTCAAAATTCTGATAGCTTTATTGATACTGTAGCCGATTTACTGGGGATATAATGAAATCTTCATTCCACAGGCCGGTTATGCTCAAAGAGGCAGTTGCTTCCCTAAACTGCAGGCCCGGAGGCGTGTACCTCGACGGAACCTTAGGGGGAGGTGGGCACGCGCATGAGATACTTGATAAAACGGCCCCTGACGGTATTCTCGTCGGTATAGATCTCGATGATGATGCCTTGCATGAGTCTGGTGAGAGGCTCGCAGTCTTTGGTGATAGGAAATTCCTGGTAAAGGGAAATTACTCGGAGTTAAAAGCGATCCTCAGCGATCTTGGCATAGAAAAGGTTGATGGAATTCTTCTCGATTTGGGAGTCTCGTCGCATCAGCTTGAACAGGCGGAGCGGGGATTCAGTTTTTCCCTCGACGCCCCTCTCGATATGAGAATGAATCAGAAGGGTGATCTGACTGCCGCAGATATCGTCAATGGATTTACAGAGGATAGATTAAGGAAAATTATACGGGAGTATGGTGAAGAGATGAGAGGTGCCAGGATTGTCCGTGCGATTCTGGCAAGACGAAGGATATCTCCCATTGAGACGACAGGCGAACTGGCCCGTATCGTCTTAAGCGCCGTACCCGGAAAACATAAAAGGGGGAAAATACATCCTGCTACCAAGACCTTTCAGGCCATTCGCATTGCCGTTAATGATGAATTGGCACATCTTTGTAAGGCGATCGATGATGGTATAGACGTGCTGAAGCCGGAAGGGAGGTTTTCAGTTATATCATTTCACTCTCTCGAAGACAGGATTGTAAAGAACGCATATCGCTCATGGGTGAAAGGGTGTATTTGTCCCCCCGATCTGCCGCTGTGCGCCTGTGGCCGGAAGGCGAAATTGAAGGTATTAACACGGAGACCGGTTATGCCCTCTGAAGAAGAAACCATGGTAAATCCGAGGGCCAGGAGTGCAAAACTGCGAACAGCCGAGAGGATTTAAGAGATGACATCAAGGAGCACCGGGATGAGGGCGAGACCAAAGCTATCCCATTTTATCTTTGTTACGCTGATCTTTATGGTGATAGCCCTTATCTATGTGTGGTTTCATATAAAAATAACGAGGTTGAATTATGCGATAGCCAGCGAGATGTCCACGAGAGACAGCCTCTTGGAGGAGAACAGGCGATTAAAGGTGGAAAGGGAGACGCTGAAATCTTCCCACCGGATTGAGAAGATCGCGACGACAAAACTTAAGATGTATTATCCCGATAAAGATCAGGTGGTTTTTGTGCGATGACTGAAAAATCAAAAAAATGGTTGAGATTCAGGCTTGCCACAGTCCTGGGATTTTTCCTCATACTATTGATTGCGCTCATATCGAGGGCCTTTCAGCTTCAGATCATGTCGGGAGAGGCACTGAAATCGATAGCCGATAAACAGCATACGAGAAAACTGGCGCTTCATACCGAGCGGGGAACCATTATCGATAGAAACGGACAGAAGCTGGCGGCGACTATTCTCGTTGATTCCGTGTATGCCGATCCTTCGGAAATCGGAGATCCCGGCAGGATTTCAGAGAAGCTCTCTTCAGCGCTCTATGTAAAAAAGAAGAATGTAATGAGCAAACTCTCGAGATCGAGAAATTTTTGCTGGATTGCCAGGCAGATATCTCCAGAGCAGGCGAAACAAATCGGTGCGCTGAATTTAAAAGGCGTCCATCTGATGCGGGAACCGAAGCGGTTTTATCCCCATAAAGAGCTGGCATCCCATCTTATAGGGTTTTCGGGGTTTGATTCCAGCGGGCTGGAGGGTCTTGAACTGGAATACGACAGTTTTCTGAAAAATGTACCAGGTAAGGCCCTGTGGAGAAAGGACGCCCGGGGAAACAGGCTCTACCAGAAGGGTCACAGGGGGGGCATCCGGGCTGTTGGGGCGAGCAGCCTTATTCTCACCATTGATAGCAAGATACAGTACATCGTCGAGACGGAGTTGAAGATGGCGGTGCGGAAGGCAGATGCAAGGGGGGGGACGGTCATCGTGATGGATCCCCGTACGGGCGGGGTGCTGGCCATGGCAAATATGCCCCAGTTCAATCCCAATGCCTTCTCCAGATATTCCCACGATGCCTTCAGAAACAGGGCGGTGACCGACGTTTTTGATCCCGGTTCAATCTTCAAACCCTTTCTTGCCGCGGCGGCCCTTGAAGAAGGTATTGTAGAGGAGAACGACGTGATCGATTGTGAAAACGGATCCTATAAAGTTGGAAACGTTACGATCAATGAGGCCCAACTGGAAAAGTTCAAGAATCTCACAGTGCGAGAGGTCCTAAAATATTCGAGCAACATAGGTTCCACCAAGATTGCCGAAAGGCTGGGGAAGGAAAAATATTTTGATTACATAAAAAAATTTGGCTTTGGTGCAAAAACAGGTATTGATCTTCCCGGTGAGGTTCGCGGGATATTGAGGAATTGCGACAGATGGAATGATGTGGATCTTGCCACTATAGCCTTTGGACAGGGTATCTCCGTTACGGCAATACAACTTATTGCAGGGATATCCGCCATAGCCAATCACGGTGTCTTGATGAAACCGCATGTCGTTAAGGGCATGATAGATAAAGATGGGGAAGTACTACAGGAGTTTAAACCGGCAGTTGTCAGGAGGGTCGTGTCGCCCGTTACGGCGGAAAGAATCAGTTCCATTATGGCGGAGGTAGTCGAGGATGGCACGGGAAAACGGGCCAGAATGGATGATGTTGCCATAGCCGGGAAAACGGGAACCTCTCAGAAGTTTGATTTTTCAGAGGGGAAGTATTCCTCTGAAAAGATAGTGGCATCCTTTGTCGGATTTTTGCCTGCCGAGAATCCTTGTATGTCCATTTTTGTCATGCTTGATGAACCGAAGGCGCAGAAATGGGGGGGAGAGGCGGCAGCTCCCGTTTTTAAACGTATTTCCGAGCAGATACTGCGCCGATTCAACCGGGACATAGAATTGAGAGAGGTCGTAGCAGATGAGAGGGCGGACAGGATGGAGATCGTCCGGGCATCGGCCTATGAAGGGATGTCCCTTGAAATGGAACAGGATAGATCGGTTATTCCCGATTTTAGAGGCATGTCGGTGAGAAAGGTCTTGAAGATCTCCCGTGAAATCGGAATCGACGTGGAGATTTCGGGAACGGGCTGGGCCGTGAGTCAGAAACCGGAATCGGGTTTCCCGAAAGAAGGATATCAACCAGTGCATGTTGTCTTTGGGAAGGGATTTTAGGGAGTCATATGAAAGTTGCCGACCTTATAGAGAGTATGGACATCCTGGAGTCAACAGGTGATATCTCTCGTGATGTCTCAGGCATTTGCTACGATTCGGGGTTCTGCAAAGGAGGGTCGTTATTCGTGGCTGTACCGGGACTTAAGTACGATGGTCATGACTTCATAGACGAAGCGGTGCAAAAGGGCGCGGTTTGTGTCGTTCATGAAAAAGATATTATCCCTCTGAAGGGCCTGACTTCCATCAGGGTGAGAGACAGCCGCCTCGCCATGGGACAGCTGGGAAAAAATTTCTTCGCCAATCCCTCGGGGGAAATGTGCCTTACCGGTGTTACTGGAACGAATGGAAAGACGACGGTTACATACATTCTGGAATCCATCCTGCAAGAGGCGGGATTTAATGTAGGGGTCATAGGAACGATTAACTATCGATACGGGGGGCAAGTATTTCAGTCCCCCACTACAACGCCGGACTCGATCGACCTCCAAAGGATTCTGAGGGAGATGGCCGATGCAAGCGTTGTCCATGTTGTTATGGAGGTCTCCTCTCATGCCATCGATCTAAAGCGAGTCGATGCCTGTCAGTTTGACATGGGGATATTTACGAACCTTACAAGTGAACACCTCGATTATCACGGTTCCATGGAAAACTATTTTACCGTGAAGAAGAGGTTTTTGCAGGAACTGATAAGGCGGGGGAAGAAGATAATAAATGGTGATGACCCCTGGGGAAGGAAGATAATCGAGGAAGAGGGGTCACAGGCAGTGGTCTTCTCGATAGACGGGCCTTCTGATGTGTGTGCCGCCGAATTCAGGCTTTCCATGGATGGGATCGGGGCCAGGATAAAGGCTTCAATCGGGGCCTTCGA
>CAYMYS010000132.1:0-6487 GCA_964394725.1 uncultured Syntrophaceae bacterium | reverse complement strand
AAACATGTCAAAGGGGAAAAGAAATCTCCTCATCGCCATTGCAGTAATAGTCGTACTCTTATTTTCATTCTATTCCTTCTTTAAGGGGACCTACAACAGCTTTGTTACCCTCGATGAATCGGTCAAGGCATCGTGGGCACAGGTGGAAAACCAGCTACAGAGGCGTTATGATCTCATTCCCAACCTCGTGGAAACGGTAAAGGGTTATGCGGCTCACGAGAGGGAGGTCTTTATCGATGTTACGAAAGCCCGTTCGCAGGTGGGAGGGGCGACCAGTATACCCGATAAGATCGCAGCCAACAACCAGTTGTCGGGGGCTTTGGCGAGACTCCTCGTTGTGGTGGAAAGATACCCCGATCTCAAGGCAAATCAGAACTTCCTCAAGCTTCAGGATGAGCTGGCGGGGACGGAAAACCGGATTGCCGTGGAGAGAAGACGGTACAATGAGGCGGTAAAGACATACAACATAGCGATACGAACCTTCCCTGCGAATATTATGGCGGGTATGTACGGCTTCTCGAAATCGACGTTCTTCGAAGTTGCTGAAGGAGCAAAAGCGGCACCTCAGGTGAAGTTTTAAGGCATAAGTGGGTAGACTGTAGGTTGAAGACTGTTAGGGAAAGCGAGCATACTGCGCATATAAACGCCGTATTTGATACGAGAAACGATGGTTTCCCCCAGAGTGAGTCAATTGCCCTCGTCTGATCCCTTTAGCCTTCAGTCTAAACAGCTTCAGACTGACTACGCGAGCAGTCGCGTTGTAAAAGAGGTAGACTGAAAAGAGAATAGTAATAACGAGAGTATTTCCAAGAATTTTAGAAAGAGAAAGGTTTTGGTGACACAATGAAGAATGTCTTATATATCATTGCAATTGCTTGGATTGCCTATGGAGTTCTCCTCATACTCTACACCGAAAAAACGAGGGGGTATTTCAAGAGACTTTCTCTGACGGAACATTTGAAATTGCTGGCCCTTCTCCCTTTTACCGTAGGTCTTATCCTGGCCGTGGGCGCCTTTTTCTATCATGAGGTCTTTTGGATCAGCCTTATTCTGGGCGTAGTTGCCATTGCAAAGGGCGTCTATCTTTTCGTCGCCCCTGCACAGCAAATTAAGTGTTTTCTTGAATGGTGGTTTGAAAAGGCAGACAACAGTACCGCCCGCCTCTTCGGTTTGTTCACCTTTATCCTCGGCAGTGCCATGCTGGCCTATCTCATGTAGTCTATCAGGGACATATTGTTTGAAGAGGATGGGCAGCACCACATTTATAGATCTCCGGATATGATAATAATCTTTCTTGGCTGAACATCAAGGCCTCGTGCGAGGGTAGCCACATCAAAGGTTTCAGTGAAAAGGCATGCGGCATCCTTTACAATTATGACAGATATTGCTAATTAGATCACCTATTTGTACACACAGGAATATTAATGGAAAGCGAAAACATACACCGTCTCACTATTGATGACAAAGAGATCATAATCGTTGGCACCGCCCATGTTTCCCGCGCGAGTGCCGATCTGGTAGAGCAGGTTATCGAGGATGAGAATCCCGATACCGTATGCGTCGAACTCTGTCAATCACGCTATGAGGCAATAAAAGAGAAATCAAACTGGGAGAAAACGGATATATTCAAAATAATCCGTGAGAAACGTACGGCGTTGCTCCTCTCGCAACTCCTCATGGCATCCGTACAGAAAAAGCTCGCCGAAAAATTCGGCATCACACCTGGTGAGGAGATGCTCCGCGCCATCGCCAAGGCGGAAGAAAAGGATGCGGAAATTGTCCTTGCCGATCGTGATATTCGCACCACACTGAGCCGCACCTGGCGGAAGATGCGGTTATGGAGCAAGCTGCGGCTTCTTGCCGAGATACCCCTTTCCTTATTTTCCTTTGACGACATCACGAAAGAGGAAGTGGAAGATCTGAAGAAACACGACGCACTCGATCTGGCACTGAGGACCTTCGGTGAAAAAATGCCCGAAGTCAAGGCAACACTGATCGACGAACGGGACCAGTATCTGACTCATTCTATTGCCAATGCGCCGGGACCAAAGATAGTCGCCGTCGTGGGTGCCGGTCACGTTCCAGGGATCCTGGCACTTGTGGGCAGTGAAATAGACGTGGCCTCTATCAGTGAGATTCCCCCCAAGGGCAGATGGGGCCGGACCATTGCATGGGGAATTACCTGTGCAATCATCGGGATCATAGTCGCCGGCTTTTTCCGTTCCGGCGGCGAGGCGACTCTCCACATGGTCAAATGGTGGATTGTGGCAAACGGTGTCCTCGCCGGCCTGGGTGCACTCCTTGTCCTGGCCCATCCCCTCACGATTATCGCCTCCATAGTGGCGGCGCCCCTTACGTCATTAAATCCCATGGTTGCCGCCGGGTGGGTGGCCGGTCTTACTGAGGCATCTTTAAGGAAACCCCAGGTAAAGGACTTTATAGCACTGAGAAATGACATTTCCTCGGTACGAGGTTTCTGGCGAAACAAGATTACCCGGATTCTCCTGGTCGTGGTCTTCGTTAACCTGGGAAGCGCCATCGGAACATTTGTTGCCATTCCTCTGATGATCAAGTATCTGTAGAAGGTTTTTAGTTATGTCTGACTCGGAAAAGAAATCGATGCTCTGCCCCAGTTGCAGAAAGCTTATCAGCTCCTACGAGGAACGGTGTCCCTACTGCGGCATTTCCAATCCCGGTTCAAGATGGAAGAAGATGCTTCCCACACATATCCTTCGTAACCCACAGGATATGATAAAGGTCATCATTGCTGCCAACGTTGTCCTCTACGCCTTGACTATACTGCTGAATCCCTCAAAAATGGGTTTTTCCATGAATCCGTTGACCTTTCTCTCTCCCTCCAATAACAGTCTCTTTTTGCTCGGTGCGACGGGTACAATCCCTATCGACCGGTTACACTGGTGGTGGACGCTCGTCTCCGCTTCCTACCTTCATGGTGGCCTGCTCCATATTTTCTTCAATATGATGGCGCTGAGACAGCTGGGGCCCTTTGTAATAAACGAATACGGACTCAACCGCTTCTTCACAATATATACCCTCACGGGGATAGCGGGTTTTTACGTCTCATACCTTGCAGGCATACCCTTCACCATAGGGGCGTCGGCCAGTCTCTGCGGCCTTATCGGCGCCACGCTCTACTACGGGAAAAGCAGGGGAGGCTTCTATGGAGATGCAATATTCAAGCAGGTTATGGGATGGGTCGTATTCCTTGCCCTCTTCGGCTTTCTCATTCCGGGAATAAACAACTGGGGACATGGCGGCAGTATTGTGTCGGGATTGCTTCTCGGGTTTCTCATGGGATATAATGAAAAGAAGATGGAAAGTCATCTACACAGAATGCTTGCACTGGGATGCGTTTTTCTGACGGTTGCCATTTTGTTCTGGGCAGTCTTTCATGCCGTGTATATAATCTTTTTCTCACCGTGATAAGAGTGAAGATATTGAAAAAGGAGGAATCAAAAATGTCGAACAAAACTTTTTCTCTGCTGGTCATTGTAGTGGCCTTTATTCTCATATCTGGATGTAACACATCATTCCAGGTGGGTGACAAGGTCATGGGTGTACAGTCTGGGAGTTTTTTCTTTACCGATGGTACGCTGAGAACACAGTACAAGGGTGCTGACTTCGAGAATACCTGGGATGCCTGTGAAAAAACGCTGAAGGACATGAATGCCTTGAATCTCGTGAAAGAAAAGAAGATATCCAAGGGAACGATGGAGGCCGTCATGGAAGGGGAAAACGTCACCGTCAGCGTGGAATATGTGGAAAAGGATCTGACGATGGTAGAGGTGCGCATCGGTGTCTCGGGAAACAATTTTGCGTCATCCCTGGTCCATAAGAAGGTCAAGGAAAACCTGATGAAAAGATAGGCGATGATACTCAATCACAGCCACTTATATAATAGACATCGATATTGTGGTGAAAGGACGAGAGAAAGACAAAAATGAAAGACATGAAAACCGCAATCTTACTCATCTATGTTGTTGTCATACTGACATGCGTAACGGCTTTATCTGCAGAGTCTCCACAACTGATGCCGAAAATCTGGGTGGCATCTGTCCTCCATAATTACGGTGACGTCGTAAAGGGGGAAAAAATCCTTTACGCCTTTGTGATAAAGAATCAGGGGAAGGCAGATCTGATTATCGAAAAAGCGGAACCCGACTGAGGATGTTCAGTCACCCGGTTTGATCGGGTAATTCCTCCCGGGAAGGAGGGAAAGGTTTCACTGGAAATAGATACGGATAATCTGAAGGGCAAACAGACAAAGGGCATAACCGTCATCAGCAACGACCCCGACTGGCCGGAACTGCGGTTGCTCCTCACTGCGGCAGTCAAGACTGTCCTCGATGTTACTCCTACCGACTATGCCTTCATGCGTATCAGTAAGGGACAGGACTGGACCCACACATTCAATCTGGTATCGACGGGGAATCGGTCCTTTAATATAACCAAAGTTGTAATTCCCGATGGAAAGTTTTCAGTGACCCGGCAGAAGATCGAACCAGGCCGGGATCGGGGCTTCGGTTACGAAATTGTAGTCTCGAAGGTCGGGAATATGCCGGCCGGTCCTGTGCGGGAGCAGATTGAAATCCATACCGATCTCGCCGAGGCCCGGCGGGTGGAACTAAGAATCTTCGGGAAGGTGGAAGGTCCCATTTCCTACTATCCCGAGAGACTGTCCTTCTATCCCAATCCAGACGTCATGGATGGACAGTTCTCTGCAACTGTCAATATGGCAACAAAAGAAGGGCCGCTGCATATCGGGAAGGTCGAAAATCTTGCATCGGGTATGAAATGGGCAGCCATTCCCGCTGAAAAGGAGAAGAGCTACGCTCTGGTCTTTATCTGGACGGGCAGGGAGATCAAAAAGCGGCTCCACGGCGAGGCGGTGATTACTACCGATAATGAGGATATGCCGAAAATTACCATTCCCTATAACGTTTTCCCGAATCAAGAATAGGAAAGAAAATTACGAGGCGCTCTTTTCGCGAATAGATTTTGCAATACCGCACCAACACGAACCGACCATTAAAAATAATCGATGTCACTATTTAAGAACGTAAGTAAACGGATTTGTTAAGTCAATAACGTTGACCTGATACTAAGCAGGAGATTGCTCATCGAGATTGATTTACTTTTTTGAGGAGTTCTTTTTCCAGACTTAAAAGGGTCATGTAATGTTCAACAATATGATCTGGAAGACCCTTTAACAAAAGTGCAAAATCTTCCTTATAAATTTTCTTTTTCGGCTGGGTTTCGATGCGTTTTGTCTCTGGTTCGATTCGCCTCCCGTCGTATTCTTTGAAGAATTCGATCACTGGCAATGATAAGGCCTCGGCGATTAATTCCAATGTTTTTTGGGTGTACCTCCTCTTTCCATTTTCCAATTGATTGATATAGCCTTGCGAAAGACCGCTTTTCAATGCAAG
The DNA here is from genome assembly GCA_964394725.1 of uncultured Syntrophaceae bacterium. Classification (GTDB taxonomy): domain Bacteria; phylum Desulfobacterota; class Syntrophia; order Syntrophales; family UBA2210; genus JAFGPZ01. Next base: position 1,037 of record CAYMYS010000132.1, on the reverse strand, counting down.
CTCCTCTTGGGTGATTCGTTCCCTCGCTCTTAATTTTCTTATGTTGTTGCCAACAACACTCTTCTTTTCCATAAAGTAAATTCTATAGCAGCGTGCTTTTAAAAACAATTTCACCCTGCGATATTTTTCTTGAACTAAATATTGCATGGTGATATGAAAACGTTGCTACAGAGTATAAGCTGCATCGTTTTGAAAATTTATTGTCTTCTGCTGAGGAGGAATCATGAATTTGCGAACAGTCTTACTCGTTTGGAGCTTATCTTTTTTTCTCATTTCATTCCCAGCCATCAATGTCCTGTCCCAGCCACCAGATCAAAGTGGTTCCGCAGTAATTTCATTAGAAACTCAGTTCGGCACAATAAGCGACAAGGAAATCGATAAGGATAACCTTGAAAAACTGTGCAAAATGAGTCCTGAAAAGACCGCAGAACTTGACAAAATGATCGACGAGGCACTGAAGCTTTACAATCAGAGTAAGTTTGGTTATGCCCTGCCAATCTTTAAAGCGATTGCCAAAAAAGTCGAAACCATGAGCATCATGTGGTGGCTTGGCACAAGCGCCATGAATGTGGGGAAACTCAACCTTGCCGTTGAAAATTTCAAGAAAATGCTCGCCATAGATCCGAACCGGCATAGGGTGAGACTTGAGCTTGCTGTTGCCTACTTCCAATTGGGTCGTTACGAGGAAGCAAAAAGTGAATTGGAAACAGTGAAGATTTCCAAGCCACCTGAAGCTGTTCAAAAAAATATAGATCAGCTTTTTGCCACTATAGAGGAGAGAACAAAAAAGGTCTCCTGGAATCTCCGCTTTTCTGAGGGATTCATGTGGAATGACAACGTTAATGGCGGTCCAAGCGACAGAGATCTTGCTGTCATCGGTGGCACCCTGACCCTTGACAATGAGTCGGTCAAACTTCGTGATGAGGCCTCGGTGACCAGTTTTTCCGGCAATGTTCTCTATGATACCAAAAAATGGGGGCTAATGTGGAATACTACGGCCGACATTTATTATAAGAATTACTTTGAATATTCCAAAT